>CAIKXM010000050.1 GCA_903831405.1 uncultured bacterium | reverse complement strand
GCAGTGTTCGGCACATGCCCTACCGCGAGAAACAGCCCTTTTGCTTGCAATGTTTTTACAACACCAGTTTTTGTATCTTTAATCACCACCTGCGTCATCTCTACTCCATCACCCTCAATAAGTTCAACAGCAGAATTATACACTATGGTTACATTAGTAAGCGTTTTTAGCTTTTCTTGCATATGCGCCGAAGCACGCAATGTACTTTCTCGTACCACTAGAGTAGTTGTGCACGCATATTGCTGTAGATGCAATACATGCTCAATCGCCGTATCGCCACCACCAACAACAATTGCCGGTGCACCACGCACACGCATACCATCGCACACTGCACAGCTCGTTACACCAGCACCCCAATAGGTATCTTCGCCAATCACCCCAAGCTTTCTTGGTGTTGATCCACTCGCAACAATAATTGCATCGGCAAAAATTGTTTTAGAGATAGGCTCTTCTTCGCTAGAGCAGACAATACAAAATTGTTTTGATTCGATTTTTTGCGCTTCTTCTGCTATTTTTTGCTCTTCTATAGAAGTAACACGAGTATTATAGACAAACTGGACGCCAAAGGATTCTGCTTGCTCCTGCATCGTATCCATAATCTTATATCCGGGCTGCGTAGAAACTCCTGGCATATTCTCAACACTGCCAGCACCAAGTAATAAACCACCGGGGGTATCGCCAACAATCACTATAGTTTTTACTCCAGCTCTTGCTCCGTATATAGCTGCAGTAAGTCCTGCTGGACCTCCGCCAATAATTGCCAATACTGGCTGAGAGCTTTCAGCACAAAGTTCCAAACATTGAAGCGAAAACAAATATATCATCAAAACAGGTATATATAATTTCATAAAAATCCACCCATAACTATTTAAAAAACATACATAATCACACTATGCTATATTTTTATATACCACGGTGTTTATAGTAGCTTCACATGGATAGTAAAAAAATAAAAGAAATATCACAAAAGCTGTCGATATATTTACTAACTAACAATAAAAAAAGAAGGCCTGTCATGATGTATGCAAAATTCTTACCGGTAAAGAATGGTGTTGCCATCATCCTGTTAATGATAGCATCGACTATTCAACTGCCTACTCAGCTATCTGCAAAAGATCGTGTCGAATGGATAACTATTTTTATTCATGGAACCTTTGGTCTGAATCAAGCTATATCTACTCAAACGTTCAAAACACTTCTTTTTGGCAGAATAACCGCATCACCCTATCAACAAAAAATAGCACAATTACGAGAAAATCAAGATCTATTTCATAACCAAGCTATCAGTTATCTTTCGCTCAAGCGCATCAGCGACGTACAAATGAGAGATCAAGATAGTGGCGCGGCTCTCTTTGCCTTTTTATACGAACAAGCACAACAATACACTCAGCCTAGTCGTACCGCTTATTACACCTTTGGATGGTCAGGTCTGCTCAGCAGTGAAAAGCGTTATATCGAGGCAAGAATTCTTTATGAACAAATTATTCAAGAATTAGAAACATATTCGCATAAACCAAAAATTCGCGTTGTGGCCTATAGTCATGGTGGCAATGTCGCACTCAACTTAGCTGCAGTAGCAGACAAAACGAATATACCATTTTTTGTAGATGAACTTATTTTACTAGGAACCCCTATTCAACCATCAACAGAATATCTTATCTGCAGTCCATTATTCAAAAAAACATACTTATTTTTCTCAAAAAACGACATTGTTCAATGCATTGATTGTTTTAACCAAGGTCGTCCATCATCATTTTCGAAGCGATGCTTTTGTTCATCAAAATTGTATAATCTACCAAACAATCTGACACAAATAGAAATCCGGATACAAAAAAAACATCCAATCGCCAACAAACCGCGATTTAAAACCGCACCAAAACATATAGAATTTTGGTTTTTTAACTGGCTCCAAGGAACAGACGGCTGGTACCGTCCCTACTTTTATCTCAATCCATTACCTCTGGCTATTTTTGTGCCTATCTTAACTCAAACAATCAATCGTTATACCAATAATAAAACCATTAAAAACCCTTGCAAGGAATTTATTCTTACTATTGATCTTGCACAAGAATCGTGCAGCGTTAAAGAAAAAAATTGCAGCCATAAGTCACGTTATCCGGGCATATCACATGCGCTCTTTGATACTGCAAAAGAAATTGCATGGGGCTATAAAGAAAAATACAATTTACCCGCGTAACTATAGAGAGAGTAATTGCTTGTAATAGGTATTCCAGATACCAATAAATTGCTCCAGGGACACTTGTTGTGCACGCAATGACAAAATATCATCAGGCAGTGACTGTATAGCAAAGTTATAGGTAGCAATATTATTGCGAATGGTTCGTCGTGGAGTAACAAAGCACGCTTTAATAAACTTCCAAAACTCTTCTTGCATAGGCATTTCAACCACCGTGGTGCGTGGCTTAAAATAAAGTAGTCGGGAATCAATTTTTGGCGGTGGAACAAAAGAACTTGGCAAAACTTTGCGCAACAACTTCAGTTCAAAAAACCATTGAAAAAAGAATGATTGAAAGTTATACGCACGCCCACTCGTAGCAACAAGCTTTTGAGCAACTTCTTCTTGCACTAATATAACGCTTTCGGCAAAAAGATGCCTATTTTGCTGTATTTTGTGCAGCAGAGGAAATGTAATTTGATACGGTAAATTAGCAAGCAAATGCCATGGAGCATGAGCATCAAAACGACTAAAATCTACCTGCAGGAAATCTTCGAGAAAAACGGTCATCGACGGATGCGGATAGGTCAAGGTAACAAAATCTGACCATTCTTTATCTATCTCAAACACCCATAAACGCTCATGCGGCAGTGTTTGCAGTTGCTTTGTTAGAACACCATCACCACAACCGATCTCAATGATAGAAGATTGAGATTGTAGAGTGACTGCCTCAAGCATAGCATCAATAACACTCTGATCACGCAAAAAATGCTGCCCGTATTGTTTTTTGAGTACATGGCCATGCAGTCGAGTAGCATGACCATGTTTTATATTCGATGTGGTATATTGTTGTTTTTTATTCACAAAAAATCTCTATTCTTACGATATTACTTCATTAATGCTTCACGGAAGAAATCAAGATTCTCAAGCATTATTCCGGCGCCTTTGACCACGCACAATAATGGTTCTTCTGCAGGTTTTACCGGCAAACCCGTTTCTTGTGACAACAATCCTGCAAGTCCGCGCAATAGTGATCCGCCACCAGCAAGTATAATACCATGTTCAACGAGATCTGAAGATAATTCTGGTGGTGTATTTTCCAGAGCAACTTTCACTACGTCAACGATGTTTGAGATCGTTTCGAGCAATGATTCATTTACTTCGACCGAGGTGAGACGAATGGTTTTTGGTACACCATATACTAAATCACGACCTCTCACTTCCATTGATTCAACAGGACCTTCAGAGAGAACGGTACCTATAGTCATTTTTACTATTTCAGCAGTACGCTCACCAATCAATAGGTTATATTTACGCTTTACATAGCTAACGATTGCTTGATCAAGTTCATCACCGGCAATACGAATTGACTTGCAAAATACAATACCTTTAAGAGTAATGACTGCAACTTCAGTTGTACCACCACCAATATCAACAATCATGCTACCTACTGGCTCATGAACAGGTAATCCTGCACCTATAGCAGCAGCCATTGGTTCGCTAACAATATGAACTTCTTGTGCACCAGCCTGGCGAGACGCATCTTCAACAGCGCGACGCTCAACCTGCGTTATACCAGAAGGAACACCAATAACCATGCGTGGCTTAAAAATCATGCGTCTATTGCCATGAACTTCATTAATAAAATAACGCAGCATGCTTTCAGTGAGTTCAAAATTTGCTATAACACCATCACGCATTGGACGTGAAGCAACGATTGACTCAGGAGTCTTTCCAAGCATTTCTTTTGCACGTTTACCTGCAGCTAAAACATGATTAGTGTTTGCTTTGACCGCAACAACTGACGGCTCATTCAACACAATACCTTTACCGGGAACATATACAACCGTATTAGCGGTTCCCAAATCTATCGCCATATCACAGGAAAATAAATTAAAAAACTTTCGCGCTGGCATCATTCTAATCAACAAATTTCTCATTTGCCACAACCCTTATTTAAAATTATTTGAAAAAAATAGAATATGTTTTTAAATTTCATCTCTGCTTAAAATTGCACTTCACATCGAATTGATAAACCGTTTGACTTGAAGGCATTTTTCCCACCTATCATCCCTGCTGGAATATCCCAGAATGCCATAAAAATAGGCTTTTTTGTACATTCATCATCACAATCGCCGGAGGTATCATAGAGAGCTCCAATGGTCACATAATCAGTGCTCCAGTCAGAGTGTTCACACAAAGCCCCAAGATTTGCACTGTTTTGTGTGTTAATAAGTATACACCGTTTATCTGAAAAATGATCTTTTGTATGAAAAGTACCCGTATAACTTAAAAAGCAACCAAATCCGCCACGCATATGCTCAAGAACCATATAGGGTTGAAATCCTATAGTAAAGCCAGGGTCATTATGCAGAGGGCCCGTAAGAACGCCATATTCGGGAAGCTCGCGATTGCGCGGCAACCTACTCTGAGCAGTTCTTCCAAAACGTTTTTGTACACGCACATACAATCCTGCTTGAACATCTTCTTTTAATACACAGGCAGCATCAATCATACCATAGGCGCCCCAATGCTTGTCACCACCAACCGACACTGACAATGGTTGATTAATCTCATGCGAGCAGGCTGAGGGTATAATAATACCTCCACGAATACCGCAATTAATATAGCGAAACTTATTCCAGTACTCACGAACAAATGCGTATCGTGCATATATATCAGTATCACCGAGTGTAGAAGTACTCCATACTGCGGGCTCAAGACCCATAAAATTATGTATAGCTGCTTTTTCGCCTAGCAAATCTTGCTCATCTCCTGGTCCATTCAGGGTAAGGTTGCCATGACCTGCATCAAAGAGAAATTGCGCACGTGAACATACATGGAAAAAAGAAGTAGCAAAGCCAAGTCTCAGATTACAGATAGGATCAAAATATCCTGAAACCATAGCTCCCTGTGCGCTAAAAAATCCATCCCGAACAAAGGGTATTTGGGTAACATGGTTCCAATCACTACGCAAAAAAGACTGTTCAATAAGTCCTGCCATACGAAGAGATTCATCCAAGTAGTACAAATCATACGTACCATTTGAGTCAAAGATTTGTTGGTTATCATCAAAACTATTATAAGCGCGATTTGCCAAAACCATGCAAGGCTCAACAGCCAGATGAATAGAACGATAATGTCTCAAAAATGGACGCTGATCCATTGCCGACACCATGTACCGATTATCAAACATTGCAGACATAGTACAGGTCAAAAAACTGCCTACAATACAAGCCATTATTAACGATTGAGAACGTGCTATCATATGCATTCCAAAATCACTTTCGACTGCGTCTACTACCATTGATCTTTTTTTATACTTTGGAGGAGAGAGGGGGATTCGAACCCCCGATTCTGATCAACTCAGAATAACCGATTTCGAATCGGCCGCCTTCGGCCACTCAGCCATCTCTCCCTATTGTACATACATAGACACTAGAATACGAAATTTAATACATCTCTGCAATACGGCTACCTGCCAATATTGCTGTTTCTCTCTGACGCATAGAATGCTTACTATATTTTTTATCCACACGCATACGTCCTGCTGGTACGATAATAACTATTGTTGATCCACCAAAAGAAAAGTAGCCCAACTCATGACCCTTGTGAATAAATCTATCAGGAATATATGTTGTTGTAATACGACCAACACAGAGAGCTCCTACCGCAATAATTGCTATGCGAAAGCCATATATAGAGTTCATCTCAAAGACTACTCGCTGATTGCCAAGCAGTGGCTGTTTGCCACTGGCATATACCAGCGGATCTACTGAGTCAAAAAAACCAGGAATGGTATAGGCATAGTGTGGTGTGCCCGAAATTGGTGCATGGAATCGATGATAATCCCCCGGTGATAAGCGTACAACAAAAGCAGTTCCATCTTTGTAATATTCTGCGTCAGCATACTGTCCCCTGCCACTAGTTTTTTTTATAACAGTTTCTTTTTGGTAGTTTTTTTTCTGGTCATTTTTTTCTTGATTAATTTTTCTTTCTTCGCCATCGCCCTTTTCAGCCCGCAAAAACTCTCTATGTTTTTGATCAGTTATTCTTCGACCAGTTTTTTTATTTTTTTTCTGCATAGTGCTTTTAAATTTACTAGAACTATGTATTGAAGTTTTCTGTATATCGCTTCCCAATAACTGCTCATAATTAAACTGCGCCCCTTTAATGGGAAAGAGAGAATCTGCTGATAGATGCTCAACAATCAAGAGCTTACCATCAGCCGGAGAACAAAATGCTTTTGACGAACTATCAAAAGTACGAGCGCCTGACTTAAGCTTACGCGTAAAAAAATCATTAAGTGTACTGTATTGAGTAATCTCTTTTTCAGCCTCTGCCGTATTAATTTTGTAGGCACGAATAAACTTTGCTATATTTTTGCGACTGGTTTTTGAGTCGGCATACCAGCCTGCAATAGTACTTGCAAAAGCACTGCGCGTACACAATGGCGCTATAAGCTTTCCCAATGGGTTAGTATAAAAAAAAGAAACCATGCTCGGGGATTTTATTTCTTGCATCGTATCTTCTACTGCATTATTTTCTGCTCTTTTATCTACTGTCTCGTCATGCATATGTATCGATCTTGATATATCAATAATCTTATTATGCTTATCGCACGTATTACACAATACACTATGCAACGTGCTATGCACGAAACAAAACAATAACAAACCTGCCAACTTTAAAATTGGCAGCTTTGCGCAATATGCTTTCATAATTATCTCAAACATTCATGACTATTACTACTAAATAGCTGAGCTTTATAGATCTTGTCTTCTTCGAGAACAAAGCGACCCAGCAAATAACATGCAAAATTATTCTTGCGTAATAACAGCTCAATATATCCTGTTTTTACCGGAACCACGTCAAGACCACTAACAAGTTGCTGCATCTGCTCTTTGACCAGGCAAAGTTTTTCTATACCACTCGCCATAAGTTCAATTTCGAGAAACGTTCCAAGACCAGAAATTTCATCCAAACACACAATAAAGCAATCTGATGCATAAGACGTTCTAATTTTATCAACAACACAGCGTTCAATAAAATTATTAACAACCCTCACCTGCTCAATATCAGCCGTTTCTACAGAAAGCAACCCAAGACTGCGCAGAACACCATTTAGCCTTTCCACATCTTTTTCATGCAACGGCAGAGCAAAGCTATGCTCTTCACAATAGTCTTGACGTACTAGATCAGGATTATCGAGAGTTGCCCGGTTAAACTTAATATCCAACTTTTTATTGTTGCGAATACGCACATAGATACCTTTTTGGTACAATGTTGCCTGCTCATTATCAAGATAAATATCAATGTCATGCTTTTGGTGAAGCTTTTCAAACGGTGCCAAAAAAGCTTCAAGTTGAGCTACTTCGAGCACCTGGTACCGTAATTCAATTTCAATATGATTCATCATTATTATTCCAAAACACGTAAAGAGACTTCTATATTATTTTTGATAAAAAATTATCACCATAGGCAAGTGTACCAAAATAATCAAAAATAGTTTTTACTACTTTTTTATGAAATATCCTAATTGTTTTTCATATATATTTTACAAATAAACATTTTGATATAAAAAAAAATATAATAATTATTGCTAAACATATTTTATGTATATAATTAATACGATTGAATATTACTACATAATGGAATAATAAAAATGAAATCAGCACATATAATGCTCGCTACACTTGTTTTGTCCCTATCGATACGTGGCATGGAGTATGTGCCATTACCATCCTATGAAAAAACTACTCTTCACAGAGTTGATCACAGCAAAGTCGCTCCCGCTGCAAAAACACCTATTGAATACAAAAAAACTGAATATAACAAAGCAGTACAGGCAAAAATAACGCAAAACAAACATGACCATTGGCTGATATTGCCCATAATAGTAACAGTTGGTATAACATCTACAGCAACACTTGCAGCACTATATACCCTTACCTGTATATCTATTATTAAAAACAAGAAAATTAACAGATTAAAATTCTTAGCACTTATCCCAACGCTATATCCATTATCAATCGTCCAATTAGCAATGTATGCAATCAATAAAACAGGCTGTACATTGTGCCAAAATATAGCCATTACTCAAAAACTTTTTGTAATAAATACCTGTCTGCTCTTTCCCGCATTGGCTTGCTTGAAAATGCACCACAAGATTACCCATAAAGGCATTACAGAGATTCCAAAAGATATCATCAAGCCTACCTATTCTATATAGACACTCGCTCTACAATATATTGTTAAAGAATAAAAAAATGAGAAAAAACAACACTGCTTTTTTCTCATTTTTTTACTATCTTAAAACAAGTTTTCGCAAAAATTGCACAGAAAACTAGTAATAATAACGAATAATGTGCCTAGCAAGGGGCACCAGTATGTATTAAATACTATTTTGGAAAATTGACCATATTGTATATATACTGTTGTATTACAAACAATTTTAAAGTAATTGTTTATTTTCTAAAAACATATAGAAAAAGGACATGAGTATCATGACAAAGCAAACTATACAGGGTATCGTTCTCGCCGCAGGCAAATCATCACGATTCAAAACCGATGGAACCAAGCTGCAATATACGCTCTGCGGACAAGAGATGATAATGTTCCCCGTCAAACTACTCAATCAACTAACCATCCCAACAAGCATTGTTATTGGCCACAAAAAAGAACTCGTTATGAGTGTTGTCAATGCATACAACCTGCCAAACATTTCTTTTATTGAACAAAAAGAACAAAAAGGCACCGGTCACGCGCTAAAAATTACACAATCATCATGGAATAGTGATCATATACTGGTCATGAATGGTGATATGCCGCTTGTTTCGATAGACATTGTTGAACAATTAATCGACACGCATCTCTCACTCTCTGCTGACATCTCCTTTGTTAAGGCACACAATCAAGACCCTATGATTAAAGGCTATGGAAGAGTTATTAAAAAAGGCTCTTCGGTTACTATCAAAGAAGAGCGTGACTTGCCTGCAGATGCTCTGGATATTTGTTGTGTTAATGCCGGCATATATATCTTTAAACGTTCATTCTTAGACATTGCAATCAATCACCTTACTTCAAGCTCTGTTACCGGAGAATGGTACATAACTGATTTAATCAACTTTGCGAATGCACACAAATATAGCGTTGAAACAGTCGATGCACCTTTTGATAAAATTAGAGGCGTCAACACCCTTAAAGAGCTCTGGGAAGCAGAATATATCAAGCGCGCAGAACTCATTGCCCATTGGATGAATAACGGCGTACAATTCTCAGCCGCACCCCACATTCAAATCGATATCGACGTTACTATTGGCAGCGGATCACTTATTGGACCCGGTATGATTATCAAAAAAGGTACCTCTATTGGCCATAATTGCCGCCTCGAAGCCTATTCAACTATCACCGCAAGTACTATCGGTGACAATGTGATTATTCTTCCCTACAGCGTTATTAATGAATCACATATCGAAGCACATGCAACTATCGGACCAATGGCACATCTGCGCGGACAGGTACATGTCGGCGAATACTCTCATGTTGGCAGTTTTGTTGAGGCTACCAAAACAACATTTGGAGCACATTCAAAAGCAAAACATCTTGCCTATTTGGGCAACGCAGACATTGGCTCACAGGTAAATATTGGTGCTGGCGTTATTACTGCTAACTATAATGGCGTAAGCAAATCAAAAACTACCATTAAAGATGGTGCACATATTGGAGCGCTTAATGCACTTATTGCACCAATCACTATTGGAGAAAATGCAATAACTGCAGCTGGATCAACCATCACTGATAGCATTGCTGATAACGGTTTTGCCATAGCACGTACATACCAGATCACCAAAAACGACTATGCAACACAGTTGCGAGCAAAATTTACAGCTGAAAAAGAGCAAACAACACCGTCCGCTCCAATAAAACCTGCACCAACAGAAGCTCTATGATATCATTTATTCATACCGCAGATCTGCACTTTGGTGTCGAAAATTATGGCAGAATTGATCAGAAGACGGGCATTCACTCCCGTCTTCTTGATTTTGAGAATGCATTTAATCTATGTGTTGATTACGCTATTGAGCAAAGAGTAGATTTTTTTCTTATCTGTGGCGATGTATACAAAACTGCTTACCCATCACCAACACAGCAAGATATTTTTACCAAAGCATTATTGCGAATCTATCAAGCAGACATCCCCGTTGTCATCATTGTTGGCAACCATGATATTCCCCTCAGCTTTGGCAAGACTCATGCCCTCTCTATATTCGCGCAATTGCCACTAGAAAATATACACATACTCGCCAAGCCAGAGACAATTACTATCCATACCAAATCAGGACCAGTTGCCATTGTCGCAATTCCCTGGCCATCAAAATCAAATCTTGCATTAGCGCGCACTGCAAGCTCTGGAAGCGAAATAACCGGCCAAATAGGCGAGCATATCAGTAGTATTATTACGCATTTTGAACAGAAGCTTGATCCTGCTATTCCTGCAGTATTAGCAGCTCATCTATCCGTCAGCGAAGGACTCTATTCGGGCTCTGAGAAAACAGCGCTCTTTGGATCCGACCCCATAGTACTACCCTCTGCCCTTGCGCTTGAAAAGTTTGATTACATTGCCCTAGGACACCTTCATCGCTATCAAATAGTTCCCGCAAGCAAGCCTATCATATATCCCGGCTCGATTGAGCGCATTGACTTTGGTGAGAGAGCCGAAGAAAAAGGTTTTTGTCATATTACCATACAACAGGACGCTGCTACTGGCACAAAACGCACAACCAATCATGCTTTTATTCGGGTGCCAACACGCCGCTTTGTACAAATAGATATACTGCTGCAAGCGCAATCGCTTGATCAAACGCAATTCTGCATAAGTGAGATTGAAAAATATGATATACAAAACGCTATTGTAAAAATCGTATATACCGTACCTATAGATACCAAAGATCGTGTCGATAAAATTATTATAGAAAAAGCATGTACAGGCGCATGGTATTTAGTTGGGATTTTCCCCAAATATTTACAGGAGCCAAAAAAGAGACGATTTGCGAATATTAACGCGCTACTTGAGCCACGAGAATTGATAACAGAGTATATCAAGCACACCTACAAGCAGCAGCCACTGCAGGATAATGTTCTTGCCAAGTTTGCAGCGCTTGCAGAAGAAGTACGCTCTGAACAAGAAGTAACCCAAAAATAAAAAACATTCAATCATCTCGTCAACAAAAACACCCATCTGCTAAAGCAATACAGGGACTAGAACTGCTTAACAATTCATGCAGAGACATGCATCGTGGTGGTGGATTCCTACGAGCCATGTATGCACCTACAACCTTGTCACATATATGGCAGCGTCGCGCCGCATCAATTTGATCAATCTTCTCATCATACTCTTCATCATTATAGAAAATTTTTACGTTTTTAACGGCTATGTTTATCGCCTGAATTAATTTACTACTATGTTCATCTGTTACAAAATCAATCATTTTATTGATTTCTGGATATTTTACACAATCCTTATAAAGCATTGAACCAAACAATCCCCACAATTGCTCAAACCCTATACAAATTTCATATTCTACACTCAATATCGCTGAGTTTTTTGCTAAATTAAAAACCGCTACAAGGTTTTTGTTATACGCAACTTCTTGCTCGCATGTTTCTGGCAGAGGAAGAGGACGTTGCATAGAGATAAGCATATTGAATGCAGCGGGTATATTAAAGTAGTTGACTAGATGCAACACATCAGCAAAAGATGTTGTCGTAAAATCTCTAGTATATTCTCTGATAAACCCTTCAAGGTTTTGCCCTGTCTGTTGTTCCGCTTGAATATAGTGAAGCAATTGAGCAATAAAGGTAAGTTGATTGTCAGAAAAAGGACACTCTATTGTATCGCTCATATCAACTACTAAAGCAATATTTTTGAGTGATTCTGAAACTGAATGCATATTTTTGAGTAATTCTGATGCATTTATATCATAGGGATCAATGACGTGTAACTGCCTTAATTCAATTTGGATTGCTTTATTTTTATATTTATACGCAGCAAGAAATATCGCCCCACTTACAAGCACAACAGCAGTAGCTTTGGAATGTTGTATACACCAAAGCACTAAACCGTGAGCACAGCCTCTTGTATGCATTCCGGTATGAAAAAAAATCATTAAAAAGCCGTATTTATGAACACATAATGCCACACTTCCTGCAATGATGGCAGCTGTACTAATTTTACGGTGTCGCATACTCTGACGCGCAATAGGTTGTATGACCCTATATACAACAGGTCGCATACATTTAACTATTGCGTATCTTCCGAGATTTACAACACTCACTGGAAAAATTGAAGAACAAGAACCAAATAATATTAATAAAACTGTTGAGCGAATGAGATTTTTCACTTTTTAACATATCCTTACATACATTTTTTATACTATTCTAAATAGCATAAAGGCGCATATGCCAAAAGTACATTCAAAATAAAAAAATATTTTTCATATAAATTAGTAGGCACGCCCTGCATAATTTTGTTATATATAATTTTCACTCATTATGATAACAATTAAGCTTACGTATCTACAGTAAAAATAGGACATTTTACCCATGAAAAACGATGTACCAATAAAAAATAATATAGTAATTCCAGGCTCTGAAATTGAGATAACAACCAGTCGATCTTCGGGCCCCGGAGGACAACATGTTAACAAAACAGATTCGCGCATTAGCGTGCGCTGGAATGCACTCAACACAACAGCTCTCGATGAATATCAGAGAAATGTGGCAGTACAAAATTTGCAATCACAGCTTACTGAGAGTGGCGATATTATTGTTCACTACAGTGCATCACGCAGCCAAAACCAGAACAAGCAAATGGCTCTTGCCCAGCTTGCTCATATAGTACGAAAAGCATTATTTGTACCAAAAAAACGAGTGCCGACAAAGGTATCAAAAAATACTGCAGCAAAAAGACTACAGTCAAAAATGCGTCATAGTGTGTTAAAGAAAAATCGCAGCAGTAAAGGCTCGTACGAGTAAAACATGCAAAAAAAGCAGTAATTATGTGAGAATTTTCTTCTTAAACAATTACTGCTTTTTATACTTGAATTACTGGCTATTCAATGCCACGAATAATGTTATTTTACTTCTTCTTCGTAGTCTTGGAACATTCTTGCAAACAATGTTCTTTAATCCAGAGCTGCTGAATATGCAGCTTTTGCTTTTTTAACTTTTGCCCATGCAAGTTTTATTCCCGTTACGCTCAAAGCTTTTGCTTCGCGATACAATTGCTTTGCCTGAGCCGTTACCATATATGCTTGTATTTCAACATCTCTCATAATTTTATCTGCATTGTCTGATTTACGATCAAGCGCATCAAATGTATCGAGCCCTTTTTTATCAGCTATATACGCATCTTTCAATGCTTGATCTGCTTCTTCACTTGCCTTAAGTGCCTTTTGCCAAGCTTTTTCTGCCACTCTTGCCTTACCTATAAATGCTAATTTTATTTTTGTATGTTCTGTTTCGATAAAAACAGATTCTTCTTCTATAAGCGACCATACAGGTATTTGTTGCATACAAAGTAATTTTGTTGACGAAGTAAAAATCAATCCACATAGAGCGAGAATTTTAAAACTGTTTTTCATATAAATCTTTACGGTTATTGAATTTTAAAACTATGTATATTTTTTATATTTTTATTCTTAATTGAAGCTTTCAGAGTCTCCCACAGATTGCACAAAACGTTTTTCCGCCGCATCAATTTTTGACACAGCACTCATAATAATAGTTTGAGGTATTGAGCCGGCATTATATTTACACACCGCTTTTATATCTTCACTTGCTGCAGTAGCAAATTTTTTCGCCTCTTCGCTTAAACGCTCAGCTTTCATTTCTGCTTCATCAACACGTTTCTCGAACTCCTCTAATTGCACATTCAACTGAGCAATCATTGCTGCAAAATGATCAACCATTATTAAGTTTTGTGAATTATTTTTTAACGCCTTTTTCACTTTAGCAACCAACTGAGCTGCTTCACTAGCAGCTTCACTTTCTAACAATGCTTCTTTCCATGCTCTAACCGCTGCTCGACTTTTACCAATTACCATTAATAATTCTTGCACTGATTGTTTTTCAGCAAAATGTCCACTGCCTGCAGGCTCTACATACACTTCTTCTTGCTCCATACAAAATAATTTTGCTGATGGCGCAATAAGCAATCCACAAATTGCAAGCACTTTTAACCTATTCTTCATAAGAATCCTTACCGCTTTAAAACTATTTTATTTTTATATTTTTTTAATTTTTAGCCAGCGTACACAACCATTCGCGATACCAATACTATTTTTTTCGCAAAAAAATCAATTCTCAATAACAAAATATCTGTTCATACCACAATGAATTGATTTTGCACCAGCTGGCATTTGATGCGCTTCTCTTAATGCGTTTGTCAACGTATTGGAAAACATCATAACAACAAAACTTGGGACAATGGCTGTTGCAAGCAATGTTGCTCCAATGTTTTTATTGGTCAAAATAAAAGTAACAACACCGAGAGCCGCTGTTACTTTTATAGCGGTTTTAAAAAGTTGTTTATTTTCTTTCTTAATTTCATCTATTTCCAATTTGCCTGCTACTTCTTTTGTAGCTTTTGCTACCAATGCATCTAAAGTCATGCATCGTAATGATGCTGATGGTGCAACAAGT
Organism: uncultured bacterium; assembly: GCA_903831405.1. Taxonomy (GTDB): domain Bacteria; phylum Babelota; class Babeliae; order Babelales; family Babelaceae; genus GWE2-41-16. Next base: position 38,429 of record CAIKXM010000050.1, on the reverse strand, counting down.
AATCCACAGATTGCAAAAACTTTAAAAGTATTTTTCATTCGTTTTATCTTTCTTTTATAGAAGTGTTTCAGAACGTTTTATAGCAATTTCCCAAGCCCAACAATATTTAATATATTTAATATCTTATTCAGTTTGACACTTTTCTTATTTATTGTCAAAAATTCGTGTTACACGCCATACCTTTTTCCTGATATACTCATCACAAAAGTATTGCGACTCTTTGGCACATTGTTATCTCATTTATTCTTTCATGAATTGATTCTCTATGAATTACCCTAATCGACTCTTTATAGCTTCTTCATCAACCTCACGCCATATGCTGCTGCGCGATGCTGGCTTTGACTTTGTTGTTCTCTCTCAAGACTGTGATGAGCATGCTTGTAGCAACTCGCCAAATGCATGCATTCTGGTGCAAGAGCTTGCCCGAGCAAAAATGAACCACACGCAAACACCATTACCAGAATTGTTAAGCGAACACGAACTTGCAAACGGTATCTTTGTTATTACCGCTGACTCTGTTGTCGAAGATTGCAATGGAAATATTCATGGCAAGCCTATTGACCATGCAGATGCGCTCAAAAAAATTGCTAACCTGCGCACTGGTGTACACGTACATACTGCTTTCTGTCTTGAAAAATGGCTCTTTGATGAACAAAATAACATATGGACCAAAGGGGTAGAAAGTATCGTTGTTCATGACAAAGCGTTCTGTGTTATGGATATTAGTCCAGAATGGGCCGAGTGGTATCTCAAACACCACAGCATAGCGTATCGATGTGCCGGCGCCATGGCGGTAGAAGGTATTGGTGGATTATTCGGCAAGCGTATCGAAGGATCATGCTCAACACTCATAGGTTTGCCATTATGTGCATTGCGTGAGCAGCTTGCAGTACGTGGCTTTTTTGAATAAAGACACCTACAGTAGACTTTGCTAAGACATGCGCGGACATGTAAAAAATAACGAACTGCAAAACATTGTGCCAAAGACACTTGTTTTGCAGTTCGTCTGTATTTTTAAAGCAGTACAATTTTATTTTTTTTACCAAATCTCTGAGCAAATATTATTTGTTCAAAAATTTACTGCGTTTATTGGATCTGTTTCTTTTGTGGCTTCCATTTCTTCAGCAACTCTTCAAAGAGAATGCTCGAAGGCGTAACGTTGCGTTCCTTTGCATTGCACAAAGCTTTATTCGCTGAATGCTCTATCGTTGTTTGTTCGAATTCTTTGCTGTCAATCTGCTTGATAACAGGAAGAAGTGAGCGATGAAAGACGTGCGAAACTTCTTGCTCTTCAACTACTTCTTCACTTAAAATTTCGACCAAGCCAACAAGCTTGAAAAAAACATACTGTGCATCTTCCTCATCAAAAAAATCATCAGGATCTGTAAGTAGCGCACCATTTTGATATGCCTTGCTAAGCAGTTTTTTGAGAGATTCTTGATCATGTTCAATGAGCCAGTTTACCAATGCTATTGTTTTTTTGCTCAGCGTAAATTGTTGCGTCTTAGATGTTTTTTCATTTTTTTTTCGTAACATGATTATTCCAATTCGTGAAATGGTTTCATTTTTTTTAATTTTGGTAATGATTGAACCTTTTCGACCTGTTTCTTTGAGCTTCCTTTTTTGAGCAATGATAATTGTTCTGCAGTCGTTTGAATTATTTTTTGTGACTGCATGCTATCATTCTGCAACTGACCATGAATATTTTCAAACAAATTATTCATATCATTTTGCATCTTTTTTACTTGTTTTTGTAGCTTGAGAATCATCTCAACGCCCGCTAAATTTATACCCATGGTATGCGTATAATTTATAATTTCTTCAAGCCTATCAATATCTTCTTCCGAAAATAACCGCGTATTACCCTCAGAACGTTTCGGCGATATCAGCCCTTCTTTTTCGTATAAACGAATAGTTTGCTGATGTATCGAAAACATTTTTGCTACGGCAGATATTGAAAAGTACCCTTTTTTTCTTTTTATCATAGTCATCTTTAATTTTCGAAGGGGAAAAATACAAAATAACCAACAACAAGCAACATACTATTATACTAATAATACCATATTTTGTAACAAATAATATTCAAGGCAGCATGATGATTAAAACATTTTATGCAAAGTCTTGATAAACGCCTGGCATATGTGCAGAATAAATTTTATGAAAAAGTATTTTGTGTAGCAAGATTTTTAAATCACTACTTATTTTTTAGGTGCGTAAAAAATGCAATCTATGGCAAAAAAAGAAAACAGAGAAAAAAAATCAGCATGGCACAATCTTGTGCGTGTGCTTGCCTTCTTATGGAGCGACGAGCCTAATCTACGCATTAGACTTTTTATATCATTTGTCTTTGCACTATTTTCACTGCTTATCAATGTTTCAATACCATTATTTTTAAAGCATGCTGTAGATATTTTGAGCGTATCTTCTGCAAAACATATGATACTGATAGCGCTAGGCGCATACTCTTTTATATGGTCGCTGAGTATGATCATGATCCCTATACGTGAGCTTTTTGTGTTCAGAGTTATTTTTTATGGTTCGCGGGTATTTGTAGGAACTCTTTTTCGACACCTGCACACCCTCTCGCAACGCTTTCATGTAGAAAAGTCTACCGGAGCAATTCTTAATATAATTGAACGAGTACCTCGCGCATTGCCCGATATTGTGTGGGGCGTTTTTTTGATGATTGTTCCTGTTCTTTTGGAGATACTGGTTTCTATCGGCATTCTATGGTGGATGTATGGATTTGTATATGGTCTACTGCTTTTTGTAATGCTTATTGTGTACATTGTTTTTAGTTACTATGCCATTGAATGGTCGATTGTTTCGCAGCGAAAGTATAATGAGATTCGCAAAAAAACAAGCTCACGCATTGTTGACAGTTTGCTCAACTTTGAGACCGTTAAATATTTTGCCAATCATGATTTTGAATTTGAATCATGCAACCAGTTATTAAAGGCAGAAGAAGTAGCAGGAACCGAGCGCTATATCAGAAGCGAACTGGTAAATGTTGGACAAGGCATTGTAGTTGGTATTGGTTTTACCATTTTTAATATTATCTCAGGATATGCCGTATATCACCACACACATACCATTGGTGACTTTATAGCAATTAATAGCTATGTCCTCCAATGCATGTTGCCTCTAGGTAGTTTTGGATATGTTTTCCGCAGACTTCGAGAATCTCTTGCTGATCTTGAACATGTGTTCGACCTGCTTGATCAAAAATCAGAGATAGTCGATGTTCCTTTCGCGATCGATTTATGGGTCGACACCCCAACTATAGAATTTAACCATGTTTCCTTTGGTTATGACAAGCGGCGAGTTGTACTTGATGATATTTCATTCTTTGTCCCGGCTGGCAAAACAGTAGCATTTGTTGGCGCAACAGGATCAGGCAAATCAACCATCGTTAAATTATTATTCAGATTTTATGATGTGCAGGCAGGCTCTATAAAAATCTCTGGACACGACATACGATTTGTCACTCAAAAGTCATTACAAAAATCGATTGGCATCGTTCCCCAAGAAACAGCACTCTTTAACACAACATTATATAATAACTTGATGTACGCTCGCCCTACTGCCACAATGGATGAAGTTAATGATGCAATAGCAAAAGCACATCTTAAAGATTTTATTGAAAAACAGCCAGATGGGTATGCAACAATGATTGGTGAGCGAGGGCTTAAAATATCCGGCGGAGAAAAGCAGCGCATATCTATTGCACGAGTGTTACTCAAAGAACCCGCAATATATGTTTTTGACGAAGCAACGTCTGCACTTGACACAAAAACAGAGAAACAAATTCAAAAAAATCTTGAAGAACTTTCTATTGGGAAAACAACACTTATTATAGCGCATCGCCTTTCAACGGTTACTCATGCTGATATAATTATAGTGTTTGATAAAGGAAAAATCGTAGAACAAGGATCACATGAAGAACTATTGATAAAAGATGGTATGTATGCACGGCTGTGGAATCAACAAAATAAAATCAGAAAAAAAGAATTGAAGGATATATGAGTAGGGCTATTTGGATCGTAGTAAAACAATTATTTCCGTACGTATGGGATAAAGACTGGCGAATGCGCGCACGCTTGCTGCTCTCATTTCTACTTGTTGCATGCGCCATTGCTCTTAACATAATAATACCACTTGCTTTTGGATACACTATCCAAAAAATCACTACCATTGGCGGCTCTTCAAAATCACTTATATTGTTTATTATTGGAGGATACGGTCTTCTCTGGACAATAAGCGCATTAATTACACAACTACGCGATGTCTGTATATTTAGCGTTCTTGAGCATGGCGTTCACCGATTAAGTCTTTCACTCTTTGATCACCTGCATAATCTCTCGCTCAACTTTCACTTAACGGCAAAAACTGGAGCTATTATACAGGCCCTTGATCGTGCTCAGAGAGCTTTTCCTGATATGTTCTGGGCTATATTTTTATATGTTATCCCATCCTGTGTTGAAATAATTTTAGCAAGTATAACATTTGGATATTTATATGGCTTTGGCTATGGCTTTGTTTTATTCTTTGTTTTTGTTTTATATTGTGGATACATGCTTTATGCAGTCGAATGGGCCTCGGGCTTTCAGAGAGGTTATAATGATGCGCAGTCAAAAACAAGTGCATGGATTGCAGACAGCTTAACTAATTTTGAAACTATCAAATATTTTTCATCACAGAAATATGAACATTTATCCTGCGAACAACTGCTTTTGGAACGTGAAACTGCAGCAACACGTCGTTGGACAACAACGTTTATCGGCGTCTATGGCGGAGGAAGTGTAATCATTGGTATAAGCTTGCTCATTTTTACCCTTGCACTTGGATATAAAGCATTATATGGAAAACTTACCGTTGGTGAATTTGTCGCCATTCATGCCTATTTTCTTCAATTTACTTCATCACTCATTGATAGTTTTGCCTACATGGTGCGCAAAATACGAGAAGGTCTTGTTGATATGGAATATGTTATGCGCATCTTTGCAATCAAGCCAGACATTATAGAAAAACCACTTGCTCTATGCATGATTAAACAAGCACCTCATATAGAATTTTGCAATGTTTCTTTTTCCTACGATAATCAACGCATGATTCTTGACGACGTCTCCTTTGATATTCCCGCGGGCAAAACAGTAGCCCTTATTGGTTCAACAGGATCAGGCAAGTCGACTATCGGTAGGCTATTATTTAGATTTTTTGATGTAACCAATGGTGCTATTCTTTTTGACGGTAAAGACATACGCGACTTTTCTCTTGATTCGCTACGCTGTGGAATTGGTATCATCCCTCAAGATGTAACCCTTTTTGATACAACATTATATGAAAACATTCGCTACGGACATCTTAATGTAAGTCCTATTGATGTTGAGTATGCAGTGCATTGTGCATTGCTCAAAGATTTTATCGATCGATTGCCACAGGGATATCAAACGCTTGTTGGCTCTCGAGGTCTTGCTCTCTCGGGCGGTGAAAAACAACGTGTAGCAATAGCACGAGTATTCCTCAAGCGCCCCTCATTATATATTTTTGATGAAGCAACCTCGGCACTTGATACGTATACACAACAAATGATTCAAAAAAATTTATGTGAATTATCAACCGGAAACACCACTCTTATCATCGCCCATCGCCTCTCAACCGTTGTTCACGCTGACAAAATTATTGTTCTTCAAAATGGAAAAATTATTGAACAAGGTTCTCATACAGAATTGTTAGGTTATAATGGTTATTATGCAAGTATGTGGCAACAACAACAAACGCTCTTTTTAAAATAACCTTTCCTAAGGATGAATTCGTGGATTATAAAAATAGTTTAAATCTTCCGCAAACAACTTTTTCTATTCGCCCTCAATCAAAAGTTGACGATCCTGCTTTGATAGAGCGTTGGCAAAATCAAGATATATACAACAAAGCAACAAAACTCAATGACGGCAAAAAAAAATATATCCTTCACGTTGGGCCTCCCTACGCTAATGGACATATTCACCTGGGCCATGCATATAATGTAATTCTCAAAGATATTGTTACCAAATCGTATCGCATGGCAGGATACCATGTCCCGGTAAAGCCTGGTTGGGATTGCCATGGCTTACCTATCGAGCTCAAAGTAACACAACAAGACAACACGCTCAAAGGAGCTGAGCTTAAAAAAGCATGCCGCGCCTATGCAACCCAGTGGGTCAATATACAGAGAACTGAATTTCGACAACTCGGCGCTATTATGGATTGGGAAAATCCATATATCACCATGGACTATAATTATGAAGCAGCAATTGTGCAGGCATTTATTGAGCTTGTCGACAAAGGATGTATTGAACGAAAAAACAAAACCGTTACCTGGTGTTCATCATGTCAAACAACACTGGCTACCGCAGAGATTGAGTACCAAGACCGCAAGGATCCGTCTCTCTATATTGCCTTTGCGTTTGACAATAGCACCATTACACATCTTTTTGATACAGCAAACATTGATGCACAAGAACAAGTATATGCTGCAATTTGGACAACAACGCCTTGGACAGTACCGTTAAATCGCGGCGTTCTTGCACATCCAAAAGCTACATATTCAGTAGTTCGTTGCGAGGGTAAAATTGTTATTATCGCTACAGCGCGCCTTGCTGATTTTGAAAAAGTTATAAACAAACCATGCGAAGTTATTAGCGAAATTGTCGGCTCTACTCTTGCAGGAGCTCGCCTTCAACATCCATTTGATGCGAGCAAAACAGTACCGCTTATCTTTGACGAAGAAGCAGTATCTCTTAGTGATGGAACCGCTTTTGTACATTGTGCTCCTGGCTGTGGACCTATTGACTATGAGATAGGTATTAAAAATAATCTTGAAATATTTTCACCACTTACCCCAACAGGCAGTTATTCCACTGATATTATTCCAAAAGAATTAGCAGGCATGTCGATACAGGACGGGCAAATTTGGGTTATCAAAGCACTTGCAGGGCAAGGCATGCTGCTTGCCAAGACATCAATTAAACACAGCTATCCTCATTGTTGGCGCTGCCATCAAGGATTAATGTTCCGCGCAACACCCCAATGGTTCTTTGATCTGCAAAAACATCAAATACAATCACGCTCGCTTGATGCAATAAATGCTATGGCATTTAATCCAAGCTCAGGCAAATTCTCACTCAAAGCAACGGTTGAAAATCGTTGGGAATGGTGTCTATCTCGTCAGCGCTCATGGGGTGTTCCTATTCCTGCACTTATTTGCAAATCATGTAATAATGCATACATTACCCATGATCTTGGTATGAAGGCAGTAGCAGGAATCAAAGAGCATGGTGTTGAGTATTGGGATATTGTTTCCCCGCAAGAACTTATGGGTGATATAGCATGTCCTCACTGTGGATCTAATGAGTGGACCAAAGAAACAAATATTTTAGATGTATGGTTTGAGTCGGGACTCAGTCACTATGCCGTTCTTGCAAACAACCCACAATTATCATTCCCTGCAGATTTGTATCTTGAAGGTATCGATCAATACCGTGGTTGGTTCCAAAGCTCATTGCTCACCAGTATTGCACTGCATGGCATAGCACCAATGAACACTATCATGTCGCATGGATTTACCGTTGACGGCAAGGGGCAAAAAATGTCCAAGTCTCTTGGTAATGTCGTTGCGCCACAAGAAATCATAGATAAAATTGGTACTGATGGACTGCGCTTATGGGTAGCTTCTATTGGTAATGATGGTGATGCGCTTATCTCTGATACGGTTGTTAACAATGTGTCCGAAGTATATCGTAAAATTCGTAACACTATGAGATTCTTATTGCAAAATACTTTTGACTATGACCATAGCAAAGATGCAGTAAGTGTAGCAGATTTGACCGTAATGGATCGCTATGCACTCTATGCATTAACGCAATTCTCAACCTCTATGTATGAAGCATATGCTCGTTATGATACGACAGCCGTCTTTCATGGTCTTGCACAATACTGTTCAACAAACCTAAGCTCGCTCTATCTTGATGTCGTCAAAGATCGTTTATACGTTGAAGACGCCTCTGGATTAAAGCGTCGCAGTGCGCAAACAGTACTCTGGTATATTCTTGATACGCTTACTCGTATCGCCGCACCTATTATGTCATTTACTGCAGAACTTGTTGCAGACCAATACCAAGGCGCTGAACATACGTCTATTCACTTGCAAGAATTTAGAACGTTTGAAAACACCTGCATAGATTGCACACAAGTATGCAATTACACGTTTATCGATACCATCTTGCTTGATATACGCTCAGCATTATTACGAAGCATTGAACTATTGCGCGAAACAGGGTCGGTAAAACATTCACTTGAAGTTGAAATACGTATATATGTTGATCAATCGTACCAACAATACGAAGGCTGGACACAATTCATTGAATTCTTAAAAACAAACAACGTGTCAGTCGAAGATTTCCTGCGAGAATTCTTAATTGTTTCTGATGCCAAAGTTATTACAACCAAAGAAGAAAGCATGCAAGAAACAGGACTAAAAGGCATCTACTGTTCAGCTCAGCATGCTGCTGGAGTTAAGTGCCCTCGTTGCTGGTGGTGGACGACAACGCAGGCAGAAGATGGCTTGTGTGAACGTTGCGCAGCAATTATTGCTAAATAAAGCTATACGCTAATAAAAAGCTACATAGAGTTATGAATAATTTTACTATTCATAACTCTATGTAGCTTTAAAAATAGCTTCTACTCAATTTTATACACATATACAGCCAGCCCTGTTTAGCTTTGCCCCCTTTCACTACTTTTAACATTGCTTGCAGAGTAACGCTAAAACAGTACTGTGTGAAAAATACCCATATTCTTTGAACATATACACCTGTGTAAAAATAAACATTCTAATTGAAATAATATCAATATGTTTTATACAAATAATCGACTTTTTTATATTTCTTATTACACTTGTTCTATATAACGCGTACAAATATCATCATATATCATCATACAAATTAATTATTGTTATATATAAAAACAAATAACAACACTAATGGAGCCTATTATTATGAATATACACAAAAGACAATCGCTATTATTTATACTGCTTGCGCTGATAAGCACTACAGGAATTGCACCCAATCTGTATGCTATGCATATAGAATCTTTAGATGCAAAACAACCGATAACAGAACAATTAGCTTTTAAAACATTTTCCCTATGGAAAATGCACACCCAGCAATTACAGAGTTACTTGCAAACAACTGCGCAACTTATTACAAATAACAAGTTCGTTGCGGTTACAATGCATAAGAAAAACAATGTACTTTCCTGGATTAATGATTGTATGTCAGTTATCAACGAAGAACTGGTAGAGCATCCCCAGCCAACAACGCTCGAAGAACTGGTGCCCCACCTGCACCGTATACTTATGCTTTCTGATCTATATACGAATGCATTAAAAACATCGTTCAAAAGCATTAATCTCTCACCATATGAATTACTACCCAGGGAAGAAGTCTCGGAGCAAGAATGCGCAATTCTTGTTAATAAGATAGTGCAATTCAATGAACAATTTTCTAAAAATCTTTCTACTATTGAATCATCTCTCAAGACAGCCGGATACTCTAAGCTTAATCGCGTATGCCAGCGCGCTCGATCTATCAATAAGCGTTTTCATCTCACCCAATGTGCCAAATATGGTTTTGTATGTGCAACAATAGCAGTCATATACTTATCAACATTACAAGAAAAACAACCAACAAAAATCGCCGTGAAACTATCGTATATAGATAGCGTAAAAAACTTTTTCTCTATGCAAAAGCCTTTGCCAGTAAAACCTATTTCATTATCACTGATGGAAAAAATCACTCAAAAAGCTATTCATATATCAAAAAACATTATGGATAAAACGGTTAAGCCCCTCATACAGGTAGCAAAAGCTATTGACATTAAACAAGCATCAACAGCTCTCCCTATGGGCTATCTTGCTCTTGATAAAATGGGCTTTGGCTATGAAGAATGTAACAAAAAATACACGCAATACAAAAAACGTCTTTCGGACTATCTTTTGGGCATAACGGATACCATACACGAACAAAATACCTTCGAACATCATCCACGCCTTGATGATCCAATCTTTGCAGAACTTACCGATCAAACACAACCGCTCAATGATTTATTAGCATTTTTAAAGGACCCTGCACTCTATATTAGAACGGGCATTAGCATTCCCAAAGCATTACTCTTTACCGGTGCATCAGGAAATGGTAAAACCTTTACCATTAAAGCCTTTTGCGCATCAGTAAACAGCATGTATAAGCAAATGGGCAAAAAAGATGAATTGGGGTTAATTACCACAGATATAACAGAGCTCTTGAGCTGGGGTGAGAATGGACTCAAAAAAGTCATAGATGATGCAAAGGCACAAGCGCCCTGCGTTGTCTTTATTGATGAAATTCATTTACTTCGACTACAGCAAGAAGCTAATTTTAAACTATTAACCGATTTTCTTATTATCCTTGATGACTTGGCAAAAAATGCTGACCCTGACAAACAAATTATATTTATTGCAGCAACCAACCGCCCTGATGTTCTTGATAGCGCTCTTATGAGACCGGGTAGATTTGATCTGATTATTCAGTGTGATTATCCAACAAAAAATCAGCGCCTGCACACATTCACCACGTTATGCAAAAAAGCAGCCGTAAACCCTGCCTCGCTGAACTTAGAACAATTAACAGAACTTACCAATGGCTGCACATTCAGCATGCTTAACACTATATTCAACACCGCATCATACCAGGCAAAAAAGAGTATACGTAGCATTACTGACAGAGATCTTTATTATGCATTTTGCTTCCATGTACGACATATTATTCCTGGTTGTTCTCTTGAACGGGGCGAAAAAGAGCGTATTGCTGCCTATCAAGCTGGTTGCATTGTTGCCTCATATATGTTTGACCTGCCCTACTATGTAGAATCTGCAACCATACAGCAATATACTCAAGCGCCTGGCGAGACCTGGAGCTTTGTCAAAGCAGACCCACAAACAATGTATGCAAAGCAGTTTGGCGCATGCTTTACTCTTGCAAAAGTTGCAACGCAATCATGTGCGCAGAGAGCAGACAAAAATCAATGCTATTATTACTTAGCAGGCAGCTGTAGCGAACAACTACTGAGTGGAAGCGTTAGTGGATATGGGCAAAAAGATACACAAAAAGTAATAGATATGATTTGCCTGCAACACCATAGCTATATTGCACCAGTACAAAAAGATCCTATAACAAAACCTACATTTGAAAAAGAGCACATTGCTGCTGCAATACCTATTAAAAACCAGTACGAAAAAGATCTGTATACACTGCTCGCACCCTATAAGAATCAACTTATACAGATCCAAGAATTATTAGTTAATAAACTGTATATTACCAAAGCAGATATAGATCCAATAATGAAAACTGTAGAAAAGATACAGACAATATAACGCGCTTTTTTTACAGAATAAAGTCAAAAAAAAGAGTACCAATAAACATTGGTACTCTTTTTTTTAAGTAAAAATATACACACAATCACGTTTCAACAATGCTCAGTATTTTTGCAAGAACAAATCGTATCGTTGCGGCTTCGTCACAGGGCAATTGATCAAACAATAATTCACTTGTCTGCTTCATCATAGCAATGCGCTCTACAAGACCTGATCTTAATCCAGACAACCAATCAAATTGTTGCTTGTCTGCAACAATAAGCAATCCATGCAGCAGCAAAATATCGTCAACAATTTCACGCGAAAATAACACTCGCTCTTGCTCTTCGGTATGAAACGCCTGTAGCAAATCAAGTTTGCTCCATGCGCGAATGACCAAATTAATAATATTCTCATCATACTGATTATGTTGATAGACAAACGGCGGGGCAAACTGTTCAAGAAAAGCCCGCGAAAGAGACGGTTGCATATCAGTAATAGCTGCATTAACAGCACAACCAATAGGCATAATACAAAACACACTACAATATAGTATATAGGTATATATATTTCTGTTCATAACAGCTTTCCTTTCTTTTAATTTATTATTACTATTACAAATAGTAAATTAAAATAATAAAAAAAGCTATATGTGATAAAAAAGAACAGAACTACCAGATAAATTTTACTCTTATACACATACACGCATAAAAAGAATTTTTGGAAGCGCATAATCAAGCCAACAAAAAAACAGATATTGCCTAAAACATTTTAGGCAATATCTGTTTTAATTTTTTAAATAAATACAAAATCTATTTAAAAATAATTTCTATAGACTATTTTTTAGATAGATTCTATACGAACAATCGTCAAGTCTTGACGGTGTCCAATTTTGCGACGAGATTTCTTACGACGCTTAACTTTGAAAGCAATAAGCTTTGGTCCACGGGTATGTTTTACCACAACCGCCTTAACTGGTGTTTCCAGATATGGCTGTCCAACAACTACTGTTTCTTTGTTTGTGCGACGAAGTAATACTTCATCAAAAATTACTTCTTGGCCAGCTTCAAAAGGGAGTTTCTCTATAGCAATTGTTTTACCTTCAATTGCTTGATATTGTTTGCCACCTGTTTGAATAATAGCGTAACGTTCAAAAGTTATGCCTAACTCCATGTTGATCAACCTTTACTGTTTTTAAAAGAATATCATTAAAAACTATGCTCATTTTTAACTAAAAATATCTTTAAATTGTAACATATAAAGAAAAACTGTCCAGTTTTAATTGTACAAAAATTGCGCATCCACCATCTTTTTGGCAGACTAAGAATAGGTTTTATATCTAAGCTGCTATAATGTTACTCATTCTACATTCATTCATTAATTTTTAAATAAGGAGTATTTTCCCCTCATGACAAAAATAGATCTTTCCCTGATACAACAATTACGTGAAATGACCGCTGCTGGCATGATGGACTGCAAAAAAGCTCTTATTGAAGCTAACGGCGACATGGAAAAGGCAAAAGAAATTTTACGTAAAAAAGGCGCAGCAATTTCACAAAAACGTGCTGACAATGCTACCTGTGAAGGTCTTGTTCATGCATACATACATCCTGGCGCAAACCTTGGTGTATTAATCGAAATCGATTGCGAAACAGATTTTGTTGCACGCACTGACGATATGAAAAAATTTGCACACGATATATGTATGCATATTGCTGCACTTAATCCAAGATTTATAAGCGCAGCAAAAGTTGACCAGGCTACAATCGAAAAAGAAATGCTCGAATATCGCGAACAACTTGTTGCACAAAATAAACCTGCCCAAATAATAGACAAAATTATCGAAGGCAAGCTTGAAAAATATTATGAAGAAAACTGCTTATTGAGCCAAAAATTTGTTAAAGATGACTCGCTCACCGTTGGCGACTTACTACAAAGCTTAGTCGGCAAACTTGGCGAAAAAATTATTATTTACCGATTCGTTCGTTTCGAAATTGGAGCATAATATGATTTCTATTGAACTTGTTGAAGGCATAAACAGTAAGTTATTCGAAAAAGATGTTGAACGCGAAATGCAAGAACCTTTTGAACATTTTGAAAAAGAAATGACAAAAGTTCGCACCGGACGCTCTCACCCATCAATGGTCGAGTCGCTCCGTGTTGATTGCTATGGTAGCACTATGGCTATAAAAGATTTGGCAACTATCAGCGCACCAGAAGCTCAACTTATCGTTATCCACCCCTGGGACAAATCAGTTATTGATAACATTGAGAGAGCTATTGCCCTCTCAGACTTATCAGTAACCCCTCTCAACGATGGCGAATTGATACGTATTCAAATTCCTCCTATGAGCAGCTCTCGCCGGGATGAATTAATCAAAAGCGTAGGGAAGAAAAGCGAAGAGGGTAAAGTTGCTATTCGTACCATACGCAAAGATATTAACAACATCATCAAAGACAAAGAAAAGGCAAAAAAACTTTCTGAAGATTTATCAAAACGATTACAAGAATTACTCCAAAAAACAACCGATAAATTTATCCAAAAAGTAGATGCACTGAAAGCAAAAAAAGACGCTGAGATACATCAATTATAAAAATATGTTTTTACAAATGATACGATTAATAAAGCGCCATGCGTACTACAAATATCGTATCATTTGTTTTTTTAGTCAGAGCTCTGTATTAGCACTTAGCATATAGATTCGCCTAATAGATAGGGAAGTTTTTATGATTTTTCCTCAGACAACCACCTGGATTGAACTCTCAGAAGAGCATGTTCATCATAATGCAAAACTTATACACACAATAAGCAAAAAAAACATTGCCGCAGTTCTCAAAAGCAATGCATACGGACACGGTTTGCTCGAATTTGCCTCAATAGCCTCACGATGCGAATATATAACACATTTTTGTGTATTTAGTATTGCCGAAGCTCTTACAATTAAAACAGAACTCTCATGCTCTCAAACGATTATCGTACTTGGAGCAGCTGATGATGAGTATCTTGAAGAATCCCTCAAGCACTCTATATGCATTTCTATCAATGATATACACGGGCTTAAAAAAATTATCGCTCTAGCAAAAAAAAATAATCTCAACGCTCGCATTACTATTAAAATTGACGCAGGTATCGGCAGACTGGGGCTACGTGAACAAGACCTCGAGATAGCCCTCACATTGCTCCAAGAAAATCCTCACATCAATCTGTATAGTGTCATGACGCACCTTTCACACCTACCCGAAGAAGATTGTGAAATTTCAAACAAGCAACTTGCCTGTTTTGATAATCTATACAATAAAATACATACCTGGTGCACCAAAAACAATCAGAGCAAACCACTATCACATGTCTATGCATCAAGTGGTCTTATGTACGCATCAAAACGTAATGATGATCTTATACGAGTAGGGTCGCTCTTATACGGCTTTTATAAATCACCGCATCAAAAAACCATCATACAGCGCATGAGCAATGACTCAGTTAAGCCCGTACTCTCGCTCAAAACACGTATCATGTCGATCAAACATCTGCCCTCATGTTGTCCTATCAGTTATGGCGCACAAGAATACACAATGCGAGAAAGCGCTATTGCCTACCTCCCCTGTGGATACATGGAAGGTTACCCTCAGCCACTTGGCACATCAAAGATGACCGTTCTTATTAATGGCATGCAAGCACCACTAATTGGTTGCATTAGCATGAATGTCATTAATGTTGATGTCACGGCTATTCCCGGAGTGCAGATAGGGGATGAGGTGACGCTCTTTGGTAGCGACCCTGCACCAAATTGTGCAACAATAGCGGCACTCGTTAATAAAAAACCAATTGAAATTACAACAAGCTTATGCGCAGGACTGCCGCGCATACGAGCGAAATAAAAAAAATAAGGAGCGTGTTACGACACATGTATATACTCGAAGGAAACATTGGATCAGGTAAGTCAACATTTTTAAAAAAAATTGCAGCAGAACACTCGTTGCTCAAAACTGCTCTTGAGCCAGTAAATATCTGGGCAGACGAAGATGATGGAAAATCTCTATTGCAAAATTTTTATACAGATACAAAGCGATGGGCGCTTACTTTTGAGACTTTTGCCATGCAAAACAGAATTCAAGATCATCTAATATACCAACAATCAGAACAAACATTGCTCGTTGAACGTTCAATATATTCTGGCCATTATTGCTTTGCCAAAAATAGCCATCAAAGTGGTTTTATATCAAAGCTCGAATGGAAAATATATCTTGATATTTTTAACACTCTTGTTTCCAATACCTGCAGGGTTCCACAAGGTTTTATTTATCTTCGCGTCGATCCTACGATAAGTTATGAGCGAGCACGCAAGCGCAATCGCTCTGCAGAGTCGTCAATTCCCTATGAGTATATTGAACATATACACGAACGACATGATGATTTTCTTATTAAAAAACTAGATATCTCTCAAGAGCTGAAAAATGTTCCTGTCATTGTTATTGATTGTAATGATGATTTCGAAACAAATAGAGCAGTGTTCGAAAAAATGAGCGCTTCAATACTTCAATTTATCGAGCATACATGAACCATCTGATAACCCTAAGCAATGTAAGTAAATCATTTGCTCACCAAGATGCACCATGTACGCTATTTAATGATGTATCAATGGTATTTGAACAATCAAAAACATACGCACTTGTTGGACCTTCAGGAAGCGGCAAAACAACGCTACTTTCTATGATCGCCGGCTTGGAAAAAGTAAGCAGCGGATCAATACAATATAATGAAACTGCTTTACATACCCTATCGCCGCAAGAACTTCATTCCTTTTGCAGCGCAAACTATAGCATAATGCTGCAACGACCCGCGTTGCTCAATGAATGCACACTGCTGGAAAATGTTATGCTTAAAAGCTTTATTACTACTTCAAAAATAAGCTATGACAAACAACGCGCGCGCCAACTACTCTCATATGTCGGCCTCTTGGAATATGCATCACGCTCACCCAAAAATCTTTCGGGGGGAGAAGCACAACGAGTCGCCATTGCACAAGCACTATTCTCCAAGCCACACTTTATTATAGCAGACGAACCAACAGCCCATGTTGATCAAAAAAATAAAGATTGCATCATAAACTTGCTTATTAACGCCCATATAACAGAGAATATAGGAATCATCATCTCGACTCATGACATACACGTTGCAAATAAAATGAATATAATTTATACCCTACAAGGAACGCCATATGGCAATTCGATTGAAAAGAAAATCAATAATTCTTAAAACAATGCAGGTTGGTTTTTCTGTGCTCGCTTCCCGGTTATTGGGCATGGCGCGCGAAATAATAATGATCAATTTTTTGGGCGTAACCCGCGTTGCTGACGCTTTTGTTATGGCATGGCGCATACCCAACTCATTGCGTAAAATATTTGCCGAAGGATCACTAAACGCTGCCTTTGTGCCAACATTTATATCAGAATACAAAAAAGATGGTATAGAAGCTGCTAATAGTCTGATGGCTGCAACGCAATTGGTTATACAAGGCTTTTTGCTAATTCTTTGTTTATTCATTTTTATCAAAGCTGAATTTGTTCTTCGCCTTATTGCTCCCGGCTGGTTCATAAACCCCGCTGTCACCGCAGAACACATTGCTTTGGTAATATATCTTACCCGTATCGTTGTTTTTCTTATTCTTGCCTTCTCAACCAGCGCACTACTGGGGGGAGCCTTAAACAGTGTCGGTCGTTTTACTGTTCCCGCATCAAGTCAGATTGTTTTAAATGTCTGCTTTATTCTGTATATATTAATAGGCATCCAGTTTCACTTATCGGTCGTGTATCTTGCCTATGCAATGATTCTTAACGGCATCATTTTGGTAACTATGCATATCATTGCGTATAGATCAGCGGGATTCTCTTTTAGCCGACCAACACCGCAAGCATGGCATGCTTTTAAAACAGTATTGTATAAATTTATCCCCTGCAGTATCAGCGGTGGCGCATTAATTATCAATACCTTCGTTGATCAAAGCTTTGCAACTTATATTTCTGCAGCTGGTTCTGTTACATTGGTTTATTATGCAAATTCATTTATGACTATACCAAATAGCGTCTTTGCTAATGCTTTTTCTACCGTCCTCCTTCCTCAGTGTTCACAAATAGCCTGTTATGCACGCAAACGCCTCAGCTTTTATTTATTCGAAGCAACAAAGTTTATCGCCTGGCTCACAATCCCAACCATATTATTTATGAGCTTTTTTGCAAAAGAATTATTCGAAACAACACTGTTTTCAAAAAACTTCACCATGGATTCGGTAAAAATTGCATCAACACTATTAATTATTTTTACCGCAGGACTCTTTTTTATATCACTTAATAAAATCATTCTACAAATGTTCTATGCTTGTCACAAAACAATGCTGCCTGCCCTTATCTGCCTTGGTGGCGCAACATGCAACATTGTCCTTAATATGTTGTTTCTCAAGCCATTTGGTATCTATGGCATACCTCTTGCAACAACCATAGCGAGTGGATTTCAATTATTACTCTATATAATTGGACTCAAAAAACATCTCAATTTTTCTGTCTACACCAAACAAACAAGTACTTTTTTAGGAAAATACCTACTACAACTCTGCTGTTTTTTGATTCCTGCATATCTTTTTTTTAAAGCAGCACAGATGCTCAGTGCCCATTATTTATCAGAGAGAGCAGTGCATATTATTTTCCATACATTCATTCTTTGGTTTTGGGTCATGCCACTATTTTTACTCGTTATGTATGCCATATACAAAACCCGAAAATTATTTGGTATCAGATTGTACTTCATAGGGGCGCAAAAACGCTCTTCCAAAAATTGCATCAACAAGTGTTAATCACCATATAAAAAGACCTTACTCCGCAGACAATATCATTTTTAACACAGATATGTGCATATATAACTGCGCATATCTGTTACAATGAAATATATACATACAGACTAGCAAATTTCACGTACCTTTATGCAAAAGACTACAATAGTAAAACATGCCCTCAAAGCTCCAATGCTACCTTTATATACCTGTGTATATCTTGGCCAAAGCTTGCTATAGATTAAAAAATTAGTAACTATGTACGTATAACAAACTGTTCAGAAATAAAAAAAGCAGAAAGCGTATCAATACATTTATGAAACAGTATAAAAATCGCGTAATCACTTTTGTCAGCATTTTTGCTATAGGCTATTTTTGCCTCTTTAGTGGTTGCTTTGGTAAAAAATCACATACACTATTTAAAATAACCTTGCGAGAACGTATGAAAAATAATTTTTGTGTAACAAACGAGCAAGATATAATTAATTTTTTCCCCTCATGCAGTGATGAAATTATTATACAAAAAAACATTGTTATTACGCAGACAAAAGAGCTTTTAGATCAAATAAAAAATATTTCACGAGACAGGCGTGCCTTCAGTAATACGCCGCAAGCTTTTGATCGTGCTCGTGCGCTCTATCAAAGCGGTTCATCACCTATCAGCACACTCCTCTATGTAAGCCCCAACAAAGAAATTTGTACAACGTGCTGCAGTTGTATCAACGAACTCACCAACTGCGCCATAGATATGTTTGATGACCCTGCTATATACTATGCATTCAAAGAATATGTTGATGATAGCGACAAGCGCAATGAAGCATTAACAGAAGAGCAACAGTATTTCCTACAAGAAGTAATGAAGGGCTTTGTTAAAAGTGGTCTTACGCTCCCGGCAGAAAAGTTTGCAGAAGTAAAAAAAATACAAAAAGAGTTAGCAGCACTTGAAATCGAATTTGAACAAAATATTGCTGCAGACAAAAGCACCATACACGTAACCAAAGATGAATTAGCCGGGTTATCAGAAGATTTTATAAAAACGTTAAAAACAGTTCAACAAAATAGTGATCCAAAAGAATCAACCACACACGCTTCTAGTCAAGAATTTTCTAATCAAAATAAATTACAACCAACCCAATCAGCGCAAACACAACACTATATTCTTACCTGCGACTATCCAACCTATACCGAAATTATCGAAAACTGCTCTATAGAATCTACCCGAAAGCAATTATATATAGCATTTCTCAATAGAGCTTATCCGCAGAATGCACTATTGCTACAACGCATAATTACTCTGCGAGCAGAACTTGCAAACAAACTTGGCTTTGCAAGCTTTGCTCACATGGACATTGATAGTGAAATGGCGCAGACACCAGAACACGTGCATGATTTCCTTATTACACTAAGAAATAAAATGGTTCCAAAAGCTACTGCTGAGATAGCAGAGCTTACCAAAAGTCTGCCAAAAGGCGTTACTCTTAACCCCGATCATACCTGCAAGCCATGGGACATAAAATACCTAGTAAACGAATACAAAAAAAAACATTTTAATCTCGATGAACGCACAGTGGCTGAATATTTTCCCGTAGAACAAACAATCAATGGTATCTTTGAGATCTATCAGCAATTTTTGGGCCTCTCTTTTAAAATAACTTCACCAAAAAATCTATGGCACGAAGATGTTCAATCCATAGAAGTACGCAACAAACAAAATGAACTTCTTGGGCATATATTACTTGATCTATACCCACGTGCAGACAAATTTTCTCATGCATGCGAGATAGGATTGCTATCACCGATAATCACCGTAGATGAGCAGGGCAGAAAAACCTCTCAGCCCTCTCTTGTGTTAATCATAGCAAACTTTCCCAAGCCAAGTGCAGGCAAACCAGCACTGCTTAAGCATCTCGATGTGACAACGTTCTTTCATGAATTTGGTCATGCTATGCACACCATATTAAGCAAAACAACACTGGTAAGCTTTGCAGGCACCGCTACCAAGAGAGACTTTGTCGAAGTCCCCTCACAAATGTTTGAGGAATGGATGTGGAATGCAGATATACTCAAAAAATATAGCCATCATTACCAAACAGGCGAACCGCTCTCTGATGAGATAATACAGGCAAAAATACAACTCAAAAAACTTGCCCAAAGCTTTTCTATCAATCAACAAATTATCAATGCACTTATATCTCTACAGCTCTTTGACGCAAACAGTAGCAAGAACATTGACACTGCTATTGCTGATATAAACGCTCAATATTCTATTGGTGTAGCATATGAGCCACAAGCGCATATGTACTGCTCATTTGGTCACTTGATGGGCTATGGCGCTAAGTATTATAGCTATCTATGGTCACTGGTTCATGCTCTGGATCTATTTGACTACATCAAGACCAATGGTCTACTTAATACAGAAGTTGGTGAAAAATTAACAGCGGATATATTG
Source organism: uncultured bacterium (assembly GCA_903831405.1). Taxonomy (GTDB): domain Bacteria; phylum Babelota; class Babeliae; order Babelales; family Babelaceae; genus GWE2-41-16. The sequence goes on along the minus strand of CAIKXM010000050.1, from coordinate 17,725 downwards.
AGCAGGGGCGGTAGTATTGATCCAGAAAAACTACTGGAAACCTTTTTGGGCCGTAAATCAAATCAAGACGCGCTTATAAAAGAGCTGCTTGCATAGAGCTTTTATATTCGTGCAACAACACGCACGGGCGATGAATCAGCAGCAATTTTGAGTGGAAAAAAGAATACTTCACACTGCATAACATCAATGAGCTTGTCAAGATTGCGCAAATTCTCAAGTATCAAAATATTACTAGCAAGTAATAATGTATGAATATCGCTCAATATCTCTATTTTAGCTGCACTTATTGTATCAAAATTCTTTGCTATCACATCACTATCAAAAACTTTTTCGACTGATGGCGCATCAATACCAACACAGCGCACCTTTTTATCAACAAAAAATTGTGCAAGTTGCTTAGTAATAACCGGATGTTTAGCATAATACTCAGCACTACCATATTGTGCAGCATATCCAGTATACAATAACACCACATCATTCTCATGTACCATAGACTCATACATAGGATCATACCCAATGGAGTGCATATCATGCACGTCAAGAATACACCCATTGCCAGCACATCGATCAAGCGAAATATCAGAAATATAGGTAACGCGAGTAGTCATATTTTTTTTACTATCAGCTCTCACATGCGCTGGTCCATCAATGTGCGTACCTGCATGCAATGACATGTTCAGCACATACTGCTCATACACCACATCTTTTTTGCCAACATTCATGTCAATCAGTTGTACCGCACTATCGCCAGGATATACGGGCATACCATTACTAATAGGCCAACTCAGATCAATATATCGCTTTTTATTCATAGCAACAATCCTTATGCAATCAATCTTTTTTCCATTCACCAATACTGTTTTAAAAAAATAAAGAATGTGCTAAAAATAATTATCTGTCTTTCTCAGCACACTCTTTATTAATAATCAAAAATCAATTATGAATGTAAACACGACTAATTTATATTTTTAAGATAAATATACGCTCTCCAAATAACTGTACTATTCCAAACAAAGAACCTAAAAAAACAACTACCGCTGTCACTATAAATAACGCAAAAAACTCAACAAACTCAACAAGAGGAGTATCTAAAAATTTAAAAGCAATAAGAAAGATTAAAGAAAAACACATAGCGCAAAAAGCAGACAACAAAGCAATTGCTAACAAAGAACGTTTAGTAATTTTTTGCTCATATAGTTTTACATAACGCAGACATTCTTCAATCAATATAATTATAAATAAACTCATAAATAAAATACCTATACGAAGATATAAACTATACATTGTGCCCAAAGTATATGCTTTTGCCAAAACAATAAGTAACACATAAAAAATAAGACGATAAACAAAAAACAGTCGCAATTTCTTTGATAATTGTACAAACGTTTCGCTAAAGCGTACCATGGGGAGAATTTTATGTGCAATAAATATAGGCAAAAATATCAACAATAATGTACTAAAAATATTCTGTAATAGCCAACTCAAATTAATCAAATAATTTATACCTATAAATATACCTGCGGACATTATTATCAACGATAAAAACTTGAATAAACTCTTCCAGAAAAGTATCTTTTTAAAAGCTAATTCATACACATATACTTTTTTATACACTATATACAAAAAAATACAGCTACAATAGCCCATATACAACGATATTATAACAGGAATAACTACACCTCTACTTACAAGGTTAATAAAAAAAAATAGAAAGGGTATAAAAAATAAAAAAAACAGCACAGAAGAACATAACCATGCCACAGGAGCTAATAATAAGCCAATATTATATGCATACACTTTTTTCCATAACCACTCAAGATTACTAACAGACGTTTCCATTTTACCATCTCCTTTTTTATACCTATAAAAACAAACCATAGCACTAAGACACTATCACACATCAAGAATAGTTTTGAATCTTTTTATAGCAAGAATCACTTAGCCTTACATTTTTTACATAATTTAAAAGTGTTTTTAGTGGTGAATGGTAAAGTAGTATCTTTTGCAAAGTTACAAGAAATTCGCTATACATTAAAAATAGCCTTTCTTTGCACGTAACGACTCACAAAATATTATACAACTCAGCTACTCTTGCTATACAATATTCTCACAGACAAGGGTGTCATTGGGGAAAACTATACTACCCAATGACACCCTTGTTACATGTATAAACCCAATCACTGAACTTTACAGCTCAATTATTAGTAAAATATCCAATTAATAAAAAAACGTCTCTTTATTATTTTTTCATACCACTACAGATATCACCAAAGCAAATAAAACCTGCAGCAACAACCGCTTCAACACCGCCACCCGGATAGGTAGAAGAACTTGCAAGATATAGTCCTCTAATAGGTGTCTTAAAATAGGGACGTTTTGCTCCGGCTGACTGGTCAAAACCATACAGAGCACCTTGTGGCATTGCAGTAAATCGCTCAAAGGATCGTGGTGTCGACACATCACTAACAATAATATGCTTTCTAAAATCTGGAATTATTGTTTCTACTTTTTGAATAGCTTTCTCTAATTTTTCTTTTTTATACGCTTCATATGCAGTCGTTCCATATTCTGGTGTTGTTGCGTATTCGCTCGCAACAAATACTGAAAGTACTGATTTACCTAGCGGCGCTAGTGAAGCATCTACATTTGAAGGTATCGATAGAGTAACCCCATGATCATGATCGCTAATCAATGACGAAGAAGAAATAGTAGAAATATCAAGATCTAGACCAAAGTTAACGAGCGATGTTGAATGAGCCATTTTTAAAGACATAATAGCATCAACAAACTTTTGATCAATAGCTTCTTTTGATAGTAATGTAGAAAATAATATCTTTGCATTCACATTCGAAACAACGACTGAACTTTTGTATATATTCTCTCCAACACGAATTCCGATAACCTCTCCGCTTTCTACCAAAATCTGATCAACCTTGCTGTTTGGTATAACCGTTCCACCATTTGTCTCTATAACCTGTTGCAACTTTTCTGCAAAATTACCTGGGCCACCTTTGGGATAATAACCACCAAAGATAAAATAACTAAGCGCTGCTTTCAACGCTGCAAGAGCTGGTGTTTTATCAGGCTTCGTACCTATATAGCCAAGCAATGAGCACAATACAGTTTTTAACTCTGTATCAGTAAAATATTCATCAAGTTTTTGCTGATATGTTGCATTGCTCCACGACTTAAAAGCTGAGGATTCAGGCAAACTATCTTTATCTGCACTACGAGACTCTCGCATAGCCTGCTCAGCTTGATCAAAAAATTGCGCAATAGCTGCACTCTCATGCGGAAAATACTTTGATAATTGCTCGATGGAGTCGTTCTTTAAACCAGAAAAGGTAATTGTTTTACCACCAATAATACAAGTATGTTTGTTCAACACAAACAAATCATCTTTGTGCAATCCAAGCGTATCAAGCAATTTTTGCAACATACCCTCTTCCCAAAAGCCGCTCACATTCTCAACACCTACGGTAAACATAAATCCATCGCGCTTGTACGATGAGCAATACCCACCGACTTGGCTATGCTGCTCAAGAACCAACACTTTATAATGATTCTTTGCAAGCAATGCGGCTGTTGTTAATCCGCCAATACCAGCTCCAACAACGATAGCGTCATATTCATTGTGGCTTTTTGGTCTGCGTGGATCACAGACGGCTTGCCAATTGTTGACGGCAGAAATATCAACTGCAGCGTGAGCTTTTTTTGAATTAAAGTATCCCAAAAACGTAACAATACTTACCCCAACAACCGCCATTACCATATATTTCAATATAACTTGCTTCATCAACCATTCCCTCTATTATAAAACAAAAAACAGCACTCCTGCCGTATATTACCATATGTCAGGAGTGCTGTAACAATCTTTTTACATCTTTACTTAATTATAGTACGTCTATTCTATCATTAGCAATTAAGACAATACGCAAGTTCAATGATGAGCAAAAAACAATACGATAAAAACTTCTTTTTATGCACTTAAAAAACACTCTAGCAAGACTTACTAAGTTGTTCAGTTTTTTGCTCAATAGTTATGCCCCATAGAAGCCTATTTTAATGTATAAATATTTGTACATCTAAAAGAATCCAGCTATATCACTGCCTGATTCTTTCTAAGCCCAAAGATAAAGAGACTATGTACTATCGCTACTACATAGTCTCTTTGATTGCAAAAAAATAACTATCTATTTTTTTATCTTTCAATCGCAAAATAAAGTAATGGCTTTTTAAATCAGCCGTATATTACTCTTTTTTACCACCCTTCCACCAGTCTCTACCCTTCTCCCACAATGTATTTAAAAGACCACCTCTTATTGGCGCGACAGTAGGTGCTGGTGCTGCACTCACCTTTGCTGCACCAGTTGCTTGTGCAGGAGCAGAAGCTGGTGGCACACCAGGTGCCTGCTGTTCTACAGCAATCGTTGGTCTTGCTGCTTGATCATAGCGTGGATCAGCAAGAACAACTGGATCATCCTCTTCTTGTTCTTGTGCAGCTATTGCAGCAGGATCTCTGGCTGCTTGACCAATAGGTAATTGTGCTATAGGAGGTTGATGAGAAGCCGTAGCAGTAGATGGTGCAACAGGAGCCACTGGTGCTGTACTTGCTTTATCACCACCAGGTATTGCAAGAGAGGTAAGCAATGCTTGACGCAATGAACGACAGCCAAAAAGACGTATATTTTTACTCATGCTATCGTGATTATCGCCTAACGCTATAGCAAGAATAGAACCATGAGGATGAAAAGCAAGCCCATTCACAACAGCTACTTCATTTTGCGTTGGAACTATAAGAGCATCAACAATATTTTCAGGCCCATTGATTTGAAATACATGCGCAGCATTATCGAAAGTACCAAGAGCAACTATAGCACTATTAAGAGGGTGTACCGCTAGCGCTGTATTTCTTTGTACATAGGATGCTTGGTAGCGGTGCTCAGGAAGTCGTGAGATAAGAACATTTGTTGCCAAATCCCATACATATTTATCAGTAATAAGCTTTGTACTGTCATTGCTAAACCTTACCAAAGAACAAGGTTCTGGTACCACCGTAATAGCATGCGTAACAAGATCTATTACATGAGGACAATTTAACGTTGAGCCAAAACGCCTAGGTATCCTTTTGGAGTGATCAACTGATACTATCATAACAAGCTTTGTACCATCAGGACTATATACCAAATCTACAAGAAGTCCACCTTCAATATACTTAATTACATAACGATTAATTTCTACATTACGTATTAAATCATATATTTGTATCCTATAGCCACCAGGATCAGATGAGCGTATTGCCATTGTTTGATTAGTAGGATTAAAGGCTAAAACGCTTGCATTTCTTATGTCAGCAGGAACAGGTTTTTCAGCCAATGTACGCGAGTCAAAGAAGAATACTGTACCATTAATTATTGCTGCTAACATTGTCCCATCAGGACTAAATGTTATATCTGATATAGACGGCTCCTCACCAATTTTTTTTTTAATTATCAATTGATTCGTGTGAGTATCCCATAGAGAAATAGTACTTTCCAAAGTTGATGCTGAAGCAAGGAGCGATCCATCAGGACTGTAGGCTATAGAATTTTGCCAATCCGTTGTTGGCAGCACCGCAATAAGATTCGTATATGCTTGTGGACGTTGATCTAAATGTTGCAACCTATATTCACTCAACACTATCTGCTCCAGATCTTTATGCGCTTCTAAAAACTGAACAATGCCTTCTATTTCGATCGGACATTGAGCATGGCATGGATACAACATCCTACCAATCAATTGCCATAATCGATTATCTGATGCTTGTTGCGCTATAGTAAATAAGCCAACTAATTGATCGTTATAATTTTGTATATCTTCTGCGCTTTGAGGAATAGGCATAGGTTGTTGTATGTGCACTAATACATCAAAAACTATTGGTAGACCAAAGAAATGAGCAAGTTCTACGGCTTCTACAAATGATATATCAGCACGCTCAACAATTGATGCAATATGTACATTAATCTGTGCAACAATGCTTTGCTTTTGTTTCTCTATGTCCTGCTCAATTAATATTCTATTTTCTGCAACACTTTCTTGCTCTAATTTTTCTTGCAATACAAACAATGGGTCATACAATGGCTTCAAAAAAGAAAGAACATTAATTATAAAGCGAACTTGCTCAAAAGAATTTTCTAAAATTAAAAGCGGTCTTTCTCCAGGATTTTGTTTCTCATCAAATTCTAGATATTTTTGCAATACCGGAGATATTTGAACTGCCTTTCGAGAGACGACCAATGGAGAATGTTCCGCCTCATGAGATGCAATACATATATTTTCTGGAGAAACAGCAGAGCACAAATTTTTTCGAATAGCTTGTCTTCTTTGCTGACGTTCAAGCAAATTCTGTTTATATTTCCGCTCTCTCTCTGCTTCTTCTCTACCTACTGCTGCGGCTGTTGCTGCGCCAGCAGGCGCTCTTCTTTTTACTCTGCTTTGCTCTGCAATTTGTTGCATTAATTCTTCAACATGTCTTTTAACTTGTTCAACTCGTTCACGTGCAGCTATTAAATCAGGCAATCTTTGTTCAATAAGATGTGGCGGTGTCCATTCTACCATAGAAACAACGTCTCTAGCTCTATCTATAGCCTGCATAGCAGCATCTCTGATCTGTTGATTATCACCATGCTCTGCCAAAACTATATTCATAGCTTGTATGATACTTTCAGCTTTTGATTTTTCTTCCCTAAACCGCTTCATCCTTTCTTGTCTAGGGTTAGGCTTTTCACCTTGAAGAGTACCCATACTTATCAGCTGACAGGGATATCCAAATAATGTAATAATAATAAGAAACAATACTTTTTTCATGCTATTTTGATCCATTTTTAAAAAATTATACATACTATGAAACCCTGCCACTTTTCATATTATTAATTGAAAAGCATTCAAAAAAACAATAACTGCGACTATTTTATAATTTTATACTAATCAATCTATAAGCACACTATACATAAAAGACTTATTTAAATTTGCAAAATGTACTGCTTTAAAAATATTGTTACTAAGAATTACTAGAACTTTATAAAAGATGAAAGACTCTCGTGAATCTCTCTGTATAACTGCAAATGAAAAAACTATTGTAAAAAAATAGGGCTTCTTTTTTTACATCTACTAAAAAAGAAGCCCTAAAAAATATTACCAGCCACCACCGCCGCCGCCACCGCCGCCACCGCCAGATGATCCTCCCGAACCAAATCCTGACGATGAACCGGGGGCAAAAGACGAAGATGATATTGTCGATGATCCGATGCTCGAAACAAAAGACGAGGCAAATCCACCGCTTGAGAATCCTGACAAGTCTGTACCAATAAACCATAGTGGATAATACGGTGTATGGTGCATGCGTTCATACGCCTCAAATACGGGCTCAAACTGTTTAGTCCATGCTTTCTCAACATCTAGTGCCATGGCATAGGGTAAAAATGTTTCATATAGCTCTGGAGTACGATCAGGAGGCGTGCCAATAATCTTCATTCGCTCACTCTCTGCCGTCTCAAGGTACATCTTGAAGCCTTCTATATGGTCAACGATAGCGCGACCCTCTGGCGTATACCAACGATTAAACATACCCGTTGCAATGACAACACAAGCAAGCAAAACAAGAAGCACATAGACAATAAGCGATGCGAATAAGAATGGATCAATAAGATAGCTAACAACAAACCCAGCACAAGCCAGAACACCCGCAGCTATTGCACCAAAGGGATTTGCGGTAAGCAGAGATTTGTATGTACGATCATAATAGGCATTAAGACTTTCTGTCGTTTGGATTAATATTTTATTTTCTTTACCTTTTTTCAACTCAATCATGTCAGAATCTACAAATAACCCCGCAACAATCTTGTTATAACTTTCAAAAGAATATTCTTTTGAAGAATGTTCTTTTGTTTTTGTATCAAGATTGTTTTCTTTTTTTGTTAAGCGATATGACTTGCCACCAAACAAGCTTTTTATAGATTCTATAGCTATACCACCTGCCACAGCTACACCTAACACATCTGCTGCAAAAGAGCGTGAAGAATAAGCACGGTTAAGCATATAAGCGCATGCTCCCGGAGAGTATCCAGCAGGTGCATCAAAAAGAGGAAAAATGGTTCCTCGAGGAGCCATTCGACGAGTGCGTAGTACAGAAAATATGCCAAACCAGATCGAGAACAATAAACAGATAAGTAGAATAAGTATACTTCTATTATCAGAGACAAATCGTACTATAGTGCTATAGAGTGTTGGCGCAACAACATACCCTTTTGGCCAACCAACAACAATAGAAAGACCTTCGTACCGCCCTAAGGGCTGCGTTGTTTCAAAAATAATACTATTTTTATCCCCTATGTGCTCAACCCTCCATTGCGCATCATGGCTCTTAGAACCATAGCCACCGGTATATGCAGCCAGCTTAATGCTATCCTGGGGACCTTGGTAGGGCAATTGCACCGTTGCGCGCACTGCAGCCATAGGTAGTCGCCATCCATTACCCGTCACATTAAAATACAACTCGTCATGCGTGGCAAAAAAACCAAGTTCATTGCTAAGCCGGTAATGAACAACAAATTCGTGTCGACCAATATCCACAAACTTGTCAGGATTACCGATAACAAAAATAACACCATTGCTTGCATAGCGCGTAAAAACAGAAATTGTAGCACCATTAAGACTGCACTCAACAAGCTCATATGAAACACGTTTTAATAAACCAGCCCCATCAGAGTACACAAGTGGCAATTCTCGAAAAATGCCACGCTTTATCTGGTCATGCTCAGCATGCACAATAATGCGTTCGCGCACATCGAGCATGCCTGATTTCTCGACGGTAATAGTGCTGTCAAAAAGCTCTATGTATTCACGTGCACCTGCACATACATGGGCACAAGAGAAAACAAGAAGCAATGCATATAAAAATTGCTTTATACTATACTTCATAATAATAAGCCCTCGCTCACTGCAAACATGTAGAGCAATACGATCTAAAACTGTACGCGAGGAGCGTTGCGTTCTGCTTCGGCAGTAATTTCAAAAAACGGTTCTTCAGCAAAGCCAAACATTCCTGCAATAATAGAGCGAGGAAACGTCTTAACCGCAATATTATAATTACGAACCGTGCCATTGTAATAGCGACGAGCAAGATTGATATCTTGTTCTATTGCTGCCAAGTCTTTTTGCAATGCAAGAAAGTTTTCGTTTGCCTTAAGTTCTGGATAGCTCTCAACAACCGCAAACAATGTCTTGAGCGATTGTGTTAATCCTGATTCAGCTTGTGCACGCTCTTCAACATTTTGCGTCCCGGCTGCAACTGAGCGATATTTTGCGATATTTTGGAACAAATCTTTTTCGTGAACACTATAGCCTTTAACCGTTTCGACCAAGTTTGGTATCAAGTCATAGCGACGTTTAAGCTGTACATCAACACCACTCCATGCTTCTTTTACCATAGCTTTGGTACGGATGAATAAATTATAGCCACCGATTGCCCACATAAAAGCAACGGCAATAACACCTAGAACGATTAAGGCAATGATTAATGCTGACATAGTTAAACACCCTTTCAAAAAGGTAAAACAATATATTCTAAAGACATAGAGAAAAAGTAGCACAAACGTATACTACTAATAATTATAACACAAAAAATAGAGACAGATTTTTTAATTTCTGTCTCTATTTTTTTATATTTTATACATCAAAAATAATATCGCATATCTATATGCTTTACATTCTAATAGATCTATAAGACTTTTAGCAGTATACATTACAAAAATAGCGCATCTTTATAATTTATCAGCAATAAAACGCTTACCGCCATTTTGCAATTGAATTCTATAATGATGAGACCTATTTTTTAAAAGTGTTATTTGGATAGCACCATCTATTGAGGTAAAAACATCTTCAGACATTGGATGCAATTCTATTCGAGAAGCTTTTGGTAAGCGTACATATACCTTATCAGCTACTTTAGCAATAATAATTGGATCATCAAAGCCTTCCTCTGCTGCCATATATGCAGACGCATGAATATAGCGGCCAACATATGCATCTAAAAAAGTAGAATCAATAGCACATCTATGTTCTGGCTGAGCTACCACTAACAATGTTGCTGCTGTTCGCTGATTTTGCTGTTGCATACTATATGAGTATTGCGACATGCTTGCAATCACACAAAATACACATTGTGCAACGAGCAATTTGTATGCGAATTTATTATTATTCATACTATATTTTCTCCCACAATTTACATTATTACCATGATCAGCAAATCTTTTTAAGCAATCTACTATCAAAAAACTCCAAAGCTGTCTATCAGTAAATAAGACACTATGCTACATCTCGCATCAAGCTTATATGCTGTTATTAAAGCAGCAACGATAGCTTTTTAGTCTTGTCGTTACTACTTTAATAATTGTTTGTATCTATTTATAACTTATCAGCAACCAAACCGTTACCGCCCTGCTGCAAAATTAATTTAGATTCACGATCTACAACAAACGTTACTGTCATAGCTTCTTCTGCGCCATCAGATTCGCACACAAATTTTGTTTGGGATTGTGGGCGTAGACGTCTGCGTGTCAATACCGAAGACTGTATATATAGTTCATTACCGTTTTGTATGCTAACCGTAAAAATATTATCATCAAAACCTGTTCCTACAACCAGATAAATAGATGTATTAATATATTTGCCAACATATGTCTGCAAAATTGTAGGATCAATGTCTATCTCGACACATCTATCTTCTGACTGAGCGACAGCTAAATATGCCGAATCTCTTTGACTATGTTCTTGCATAGCGCATAAACACTGCGACATGACTAAAACAACACATACAAAACATCTTGCAGCAAACTGCTTATATACAAATTTATTATTCATACAATACTTCTCCATACTATTAATTTAAAAAAAATTAAACAACTAAACAGCAGAGGCAAGTTTTTTAGACTTGTCTCTGCAATAATAAATAACTATTTATATAAATAAGTTTGCTTGTCGTGCCATATCAAGTGCAACATTAACATCACTTGCGCCAAGACTCAGGGTAAATGGATATACCAACTTACCATTCGCATCTTTGGTCGGTGCATCAACCTTGTAGTTTGTGCAATACGCATTATCTCTACCAAGTTCTTTGAGCTTGTTAAAGTGTGTTGCATAGATAAAGAGCACATGATTGTATGCTGCTATGTTTTCGATAAATTTTTGTGCACAAATTTCACCATTTTCAGCACCAGTACCGGTAAACAACTCATCAAGAGCAAAGAAGAACTTTGCATTAGGCTCTAATGTTCTCATTTTTTGCAATATATCCTGAGCCCTCTTAATTTCAGAGGCAAATAATGAGAGTCCATTAATCAAATCATCTGACACATTTAAATATGAATGAACAACATCAAACATAGTAAAATCAAAGGTACGTGCTGCCGCAACACCAAAGCTTTGACCCAGTATAATGTTTTGTAATACCGTTCTAATCATAGTTGACTTACCACCAGCATTTGGCCCGGTTAAAATTACGTGCTTGTCGGTAGACAAAACGTTTGCAACAGCATTGTCAACCAATACGTTCCAACATGCATTCGAACTAATAGCAGGCTTATCGCTTGCAATAAAATTCGTAAAGCAGAAAGAATCTTGTTTGTTTTGTGTTGCAATCATTTTTGTTGCAATAGCATTGTATGCATCCATCTCAGCAACACAGGCAAGCATAGGCGCAAGATATTTCTCTTGATCATATATCGTGTACAAGAATGAATGAACAAATGGTGTCCAAACCAATACAGGATGTTTTGCTTGATATCGTGATGCCTTCAATCCATTGATAAGAACAAGGCCCTTTTTATCCGTAATTTCACTTATATTACATTGATTAGTGATACCATATTGTTTACACAGTACTTCAAAACGTTCAGCTATACGTACAAGATTGCTCAATGCATGTATTTTTTTTCGTTTTGCTTCTGCAGCTGAGAACTCTTTGTATTGTCCATATAACGAGATACCATTAAACAATGCTAACCCGGCTGCATATAAAGCAGTTTGACCATACTCAAGTCCTGCCTTTTTCAACTGATAAGTATCTTTGCCAAGCTTAATTGCCCCCCACAAAGAGGCTGCCGACTGAGGAACACCTATAGCTAACTGTATAGTTCTACCGGTCGGATTAAACATCAAAAACTTATTAATAGAATACATAAAAGGAGCTTGCTTTTTGATCAGCTCCAATTGAGTTAATTCGGGACACGTTTGACCTTTAAAAAGGTCTGAGAGCAATACAACAGCATCCTGTTCATCTTGCGCCGCTTCACTCAGCAATGCTTCAACTTCATTCTTTAATGCAGAATTGTTTACCAGTGTACGAATAGCATTTTGTCTGTTTGCAAGAATGCTTTCTCTGTCTTGTGGGCTCAGCGGTAACTCAAGTGTTTGTGCAAGAAACGATTCGCCTATCATTGTTTTACAAGCGAAGTATTTTGCTATTTCCCCAACCAGTATATCTTTTGAAAGATTTTGTGTTTGAGCACAATGCACATGCTCTTTATTAAACGCAGCAACACCTGTTTCGTCATTGGACATAATGTACAACATTTTTACTTTGCCAGAAGTATAATCCTTGGGCTTTTCAACAGCAACACAGTTGAACATTAACAGGGTGCAGCAAAAAGCTGCTGACAATCTTTTAACCATATTCATGAAGATCTCTTTCGCAAAAAACTACTTACATATCATTAAATGTGCTACTTTTTACTTTTTACGAGCTTGGACGAATAGATCACGTATTTTACACGCCGATTTATTCTTGACAGACTGTTCGTTATTAATTGTGCCCAAGCACTGCTGCCAATCCAAGAGTGCCCTTTATAATACCCCACCATCCGCCAGTTTCTACGCCTTTAGCCACAGCTTCTATAGATCCAGAAGCTTTTTTAATAACTTTAATACTTTTCTTAGACAATAAATCTTCTTTAAAGCTTTTATGTACTTTTGGCAATGCCTTGAGCACACATACTCTATCAATAGCAACTTTGCCCTGCTCTATCGCCACCCCTCTTGATTGCTTAGGCAAAGATTTAAAAGCTCGAGCATTCCATCCACCAGTAGTCCAATGCCCCGCAAAGTATTCAAAATCTTTATCAGTTAAAACATGAGCATATTTATTAAAATGAAATTTTAATAATGAAACGCGCTCTTCTTTTGTTGGCATCTCTAATGCAATAGTATCTGGCATACGCTCTCTGAGCGCTTTCTCTATTGTTTCATCATGATTAGTAGCACCAATAAATACTATATTGCTATTGTCAACTCCCTTAGCACCTTCAAGTTCAGCAAGTAAAGCGGTATGTATATCACCTATATGCTTATGGTCATCATCTGCACCAGCGCCAGAACTCCCACATGCATGAATTTCATCAATAAAGATAACGGTACCTTTTTTACTTTTGCGCGCCTTAGCAAAAACATTACGCAATTTGCGCGCTGATTCACCCATATACTTGCTTTGTAAATCTGTTACCACTAGTGAAATAAATTCCATATCCAATTCACTAGCCATTACTTGAGATTGGAACGATTTTCCTGTACCAGGACGACCTTGCATAAAAAAGGAAGCTTTTAACTCTTTTGACTTATTGCCTTTGTTAAATAATTCAGCTTTTTTAACATTTTCAATAGCATTTGCAACATTTTTTGGAATATATGCAACATCTTTTTTGGTTAATGGTACTGTTTTTTCAGTATTATATTCATTCCAATATTCTCGTATCTTTGCTTGAAGCTCTTGAGCAACAAAACCAAAAAAGGCTCCTTCTGCAACCTCTTTAGCGTGTTTCCACACATACCCTCCTGCTGTATATGCTGCTTCTTTGCCAGCCGCAGCAAGCTCATTATTTTTAACTTCCGAATATTCATTCTGCCGCCTGCTCTTTGCCGCCTCATATTGAGTGGCAATTTGAGCAGACAGTCTGTCCATCGCAGCTTTGTAATCATTAATTTGATTACTCTCATCTTGTCTAGCTTGATCATCAGTAGCTACACTTTGGTCTGCTTGATCATTAGCACCATTGCTATCTGAACCTTTTGCAGACTGTGCACTATCAGTTTGCGTATTTTCTACCTGCTTCTTGTCTTCACCAACTGGATCAATTGCACAGAGCATATTGCATCCACCTGTTGCAAGCAAAAACGTTAATGACAATCTTTTAACCATATTCATGAAAATCTCTTTCGCAAAAAACTACTTACATAGTATTAAATGTGCTACTTTTTACTTTTTACGAGCTTGGACAAATAGATCACGTATTTTACACGCCGATTTATTCTTGCACGTATCTTTTGTGTTATTGTGGAAAAAATCTGCTCCAAGCATTTTCGCTATATCTTTCGCGGTATACCACTCTCTTTCACTGCGAGCAGAAGCAACAATTAGCCAATGAGGTGCTTTAAGCTTTTTGGGTAAATTTTCTATTCCTAACAATTCGACACTTATTACACACAAAAGAACCACTGTTATATTCTTTATTATTTTATTCATAGATTCTTTCTCTGTTCAGCAATGTTCATTATTTTTACTATTACTATTCATAACGAATAACACACAATTAACCACACGCTATCTGTCTTTACTCCTGTCTATTTCTTGTAAACAACTCAGCAGCGATACACATTTTTTGCAAAAGTAGTATCACTGCTGAGTTGTTATAGTAATTACCTATAGAAGCTATTACTGTTTTAACTGCGACCAAGAAGAGCAACTAACACGCTCATAGCTCCTCCCAAAAATCCTATCTGCTTGCCTGTCTTTGCGCCTTCAATAATATCTCCAGTACCTTTAGCAATAGTTTTAAGAATTTTAGAATTTTTCTTAGACAAAATATCTTCGGTAAAGCTTTGCTGAACTTTTGGCAATGCTTTGAGTACGCATGCTCTATCAATAGCAACTTTGCCCTGCTCTACAGCCATTTCTTTTGATTGCTCAATTAAACTTGGAAACGAGCGAGCATTCCATCCACCGGTACTCCAAAAGCCTGCAAAAAACGTAAAGTCTTGATCAGTAAGCACATGTTCAGTTTTATTAAAATAAAACTTCAGTAGAGCGGCTCTTTCTGTCTCGGTTGGTCTTTCGATCATAACTTTTTTTGGCATACGCTGACGCAAAGCTTCTTCGATAGTTTCACCATGGTTGGTAGCGCCAATAAACACTATATTGCTATTATCTTGCCCTTTGCCACCATCAAGTTCGGTAAGCAATGCATTATGCATATCAGCAACATGCTTATGATCATCATCTGCACCAGCTCCAGAGCTTCCACATACATGTATCTCATCAATAAACACAACTGCCGTTTTTTTGCTTTTACGGGCTCTGGCAAACAGTGTACGTATTTTACGCGCCGTCTCACCCATATACTTATCTTGCATATCTGTTGCCGAAACTGAAAAGAATTCTGCGCCAAGCTCACTTGCTACTAATTGCGCATTATGTGTTTTACCGGTTCCCGCTGCACCTTCCATCAAAATAGATGCCTTTAATTTTTTTGATACCTTGCCTTTGTTAAACAGCGCTGCTTTTTTAACATACTCAATCAAAGCAGAAACACTTTGCGGTACATAGGCAAAATCTTTTTTGGTTAATGGTACTGCTTTTTCCCTGCGATAGTCGTCCCAGTATTCTTTCATCTTGCTCTTTAGGCCTTCAGTTGCCAGTCCCAGCGCTGCGCCTTCTACCGCAGCCTTTCCAAAACTCCATGCATAATTCCGTGTCGTTTTCATCGCTTCGACACCAGCTTCAACAATCTCGTCATTCTTGCCTTTGGAGTATTCATTCTCTCGCTTGTTCTTTGCCGCCTCATATTGAGCGGTAATTTGAGCAGAAAGTCTGTCCATCTCAGCTTTGTAATCATTAATTGAGTCAATTTCATCTTGCGTTTTATTATCGAAATCATCTATATCATCCTGAACAATCTGATCAATCTCATCTTGTGTTTTATTGCTGATATCATCTACATCAAATAATTTCTTAGTAGTATCAACAGGATCAATTGCATACAATCTCATATTACTTGCGCCTGATGCAAGTAAAAGCGTCAACGATATACTTTTTATTATTTTATTCATATATACATCCTTCTATTATATTCTCTTATTATTTCTTTATTATTTTTAAAAAACTCTTTTTTTACGTAAAAATTTCTCTACGCGCATAAAAAATCGATAGGCTGTACGTATAAAAAAGAGCTAAAAAATTATTGCATGTTTGACTGCAATCACTTTTTAGCTCTTTTTGTTTTTGGAGGAGAGAGTGGGATTCGAACCCACGATCCCGTTTCCACGGGATAACGGTTTTCAAGACCGTCGCTTTCGACCACTCAGCCATCTCTCCCTTAAGCAATTCTTAGATGCCTATTAGTGTATACGTAACACCAAGCTAAATCAAGTCAGTCAAAGATACTTTTTATGGCAAAGCTGCCATAAGACGATACGTTGTTATTCTACTTTTATATAATTCAAGCGCTTTTTGACAATCATGAGTAATAGAAGTAAGAAGCGGAAGAACGGTTCTTTCTGCATGTGCAAACGTAGACTCTGCAGTTTTTCTAGTAACCAAATCATGTACTGTTGATACAAATTTTGTACAATCAGCAACAATTCTATGATTAATACCATGCAGTAATGCATGTGAGTCGCCAAGCCATACAGATTTTTTCATCCCCACCCATCTATCATATGCCGGCTCCAACTTCCAAATCTTATACTCTTCGGACAATCCGTCACTTACTTTTTTAAACTGATTCTGTATAGTGCCATTGTCTACATCAATTCGACTGCCTTCTCCGCCTGGATAAAAAGCTAACGTATTATAATCATAAGCACCCTCATTAGTCAGTACACCGTTTAACGTTAACCAGAGGCTATCTTCGGCTTTTATTGGATGATGATATTTTTCGCAAAATGCGATAGTTTTTTTGATATGTGAAGCATACGTAATAATAAGTTCATCGATGCGCAACGCTTCTGCTCTAATCTCAAGCTCTTCCACAATGCGCGCAGCGTCATCTTTCTGCTCGTGCGATGTATGTTTGGTTTGATCAAGATGATCATGAGTAACGGTCTTGCGATCAACAGAATTCAGTGTGCGCTTTGCATCAAAAGCATGTACCAATTTACTAAAATACAATTGTACGATTTTTAAAGTTACCCAGGTTGCAATGTATCCCTGTAAGGCTTCATGCATTTTATCTACAAAATAACCAGGCTTTCCAATAAGCTTTGAATACGCATAATGCATAAGCGGCAATCCAACAAAATACATGGTAACGCCTGTTACAAGAATTGCCGTAGCTGAGCGTGGGCATAATTTTTTATCAATAGTATTCTCAATAGTTTTTACAAATACTTTTTGCGCAAAATGCGAAAAACCTTTATAAAAAATATATGAGCTCAAACTTGTTATGCCTGCAGCAGCAGCAGTTGCAAAGAATTTTCGTGTACGCGTTATTGACATAGCGCGACCGCCATCAACACCACCGGGTGCCATACAGTCAATACTGCCAGCAAAAAACAACATCAGAAGCAATAGCATGCTTTTATTTTGATATCTATTCATAGTAAACAATCTCCTCAACAATATAGACATATAATTTTGTATTTTTATACTACTCGACTGTTTCACTATATGATATATATCAAAATTTTAAAATAAATT
>CAIKXM010000049.1 GCA_903831405.1 uncultured bacterium | reverse complement strand
TAATACCCCTAAAAACAACAACGGGAAAAAGAGAACGCCCATAACAATCCAAAAAACTGAAGCAACTGTCCAATACATAATTTTTGCAAAAAATACGGTAATAAGTGCTAAGAGAAAAATGGGGAAAATATTCATAAAAACAAAATCACTTTAATAAAAATATATTTTTCTATAGTGTAATACTATCTATAATAACTCTTTTATATAAAAAACGCTCACTATTAATTTTAATCAATTACTCTATACACGCTCTTAAGCAGCATACTTATTAGACCATGCATAATAATAAACTTTTCTACTGGTACAAAAAATAATAACTGTTCTTTACCTGAGCTGTATATATTTACATACCTACTCTGCTCACTCAAAAACGTCTTTAAAAACAATCTCTTCGAGAACTTTGCGTCCAGAAGGCTTCTCTCTTGTCTGTAGTTCGATAGGTAAATCTTCTACTTTTCCCGGCTTGCCAACAGCAAACATTACTTCAATCGTATACTCAACAGGAATGCGCAAAAGAGTTCTCACACCTTCATAATCAAAGCCTGCTATGGCATGCACAACCAATCCATCAATCGATCCCTGCAAGGCAAGGCTCATACAAGCAGCTCCGGTATCAAAAGAAGCGGTCTGTGATACTTTGCCATTGCGCTCAAATACACTTTTAGAAACAACAACTACCAATACAGCGGCAGCATGAGCCCACGTCTGATTAAAAGGCACGATAGAGTTGAAAAGTTCTGTAAATACTTGTGTATCTTTATGCGCATATATAAATCGCCATGGTTGCTCGTTAAAAGCAGATGGTGCAAAGCGTGCTGCCTCAAAAAGTGTCATGAGTTGCTCATCAGTTATTGGCTCACCTGACATTGCACGTGGAGACCAGCGATTAAGAAAAATTGGTGATATAGGATACACAGATTTTCTTTGATTATCATGCGCTTGCATACAGCACCTTTCCATCTTTTTTTATCTTATATCCAAGAGTAGTGACGTCTTTTGACTTATTATCGAATTCTTCTCTAGTATATACGATGATATCTTTGGATATATCGAGACCTCTTAATGCCTTAAATCCTACAATAGGACGCTTATATGATTTCTCTTGGGAATCATCGATAACGATTAATAAATCTAAATCACTATCCTTTGTCGGATTTCCCCATGCATATGATCCAAACATATAGATCGCAATAGGATTATACGCGACAATAAGACGCTTTTTTACTTCTTCTATCATTTCTTTATCTATCATATAAAACCTTTCTCTCATTTTTTCTTCATAATACTATTTTTAATTAAAGAGCCTGACTCTCTCCATCCAATCACGGTACCCTGCTTTCTCAATTGCTTTTCATCACCTGCATAAATTATATACGAATCACGCGGGTCGCCTTTAGCAACCTCATTCCAGTAATCGATGCCACGAAACGAATCAGTTGCAATCGCTTGCCCTGCTTTTATCTCTATCGGGTAATTCTTAACGCCCTGATCAAGAATACAATCAACTTCGTGTGCACCACCACTATCACGCCAAAAATAGAGCGATGGCCGTGAGCCTTGATTGCAATATTGTTTATACAAATCAGCAATAATAAATGACTCAAAAAGCGACCCTTGAAAATGCGAATTGCTCAATGCCTCTGGCGAATCAATTCGCAAAAGTGAACAGGCAAGTCCTGTATCAAAAAAATAAAGCTTTGGCATTTTAACTAATCGTTTATTAAAATTATTAAAATGTGGCTCAAGAAAAAATAAAATATAACTTGCCTCTAGTATAGACAACCATTCTTTTGCCGTTGGTGCAGATATTCCTGTCTCAGCTGCTAGTGCACTTATATTGCATAATTGACCAATTCTACCGGCGCATAGTTGCACAAAACGCCTGAACGTTGCCATGTTGCCTGGATTGATCAAAGAGCCAACGTCTCGTTGAATATATGATGCTATATACGAAGGATAAAAATCTGTCGGCACAATATCATCTGAGTAAATTCGGGGATATCCGCCGGTATATATAACATCATGCACACTGCCAGCAGCTAACTGATTATCAATAAGCTCTTTATTCGACAAGGGAAAAAGATGCACAATGCCAACACGCCCGGCAAGCGACTCGGTGATTGATTTATTCATTAAAAAGTTTTGCGAGCCTGTTAAGACAAAGTATCCCGGACGCTTTTTTTTATCAGCTTCTAGTTTAATATACGTCGTCAGCTTTGGCGCATACTGAAACTCATCAAGAATAATTCCATGCTCATTTTCGTGCGTTAATAAAAAACCTTCGGGATCTTCGCGCGCAAACGCCTGCGTTAATTCATCATCAAGGCTCAAAAACTTGTGATTTGGGAATGTACTTTGCACGAGGGTTGTTTTACCTGACTGTCGAGGCCCTAGTAATGCAACAACCGGGAACTTGGCATATCGTCGTAACACCTGCGCTAATTCTCTTGTATACATACAGCAATCTCCTCAACTTTTTTAAAATTATATCCCCACCCTTTTTTCCTCTTTTTCCTACGACTGTTATAACAATAATAAACTAACACTTTATAATAAACAATAGTTTATACAAAAATAGTTTGTCTGTTTTAAACCATCACTTTAAAACAGACAAACTAAAAAATCACAACGTTCATTCAACAACTCTTTCTATTATTATTTATTAAACAGTGATAAAAATGCGATATGCGTAGCTTTACGCTGCACAAAAATATCTATGGTTATTGCATACTTATTTTTGTACATGAACCTGTCATTTTTCGCCAGCTTCATACACGTTTTACATACTTAAGTAAAAAATTATCAGCACTAAATAATTACTGTGGATTCATTTTCAGAAAGTTTTTTGACCATAGCAAGAAAAAACTCTTTGCCCCAAACATTGAGTCCTTCGCGCTCTTGCTCACGTAAAAAGTTTTCAGCATCATGCTTTGCATATACCCAATCAATTGTTTCTATTTTTTCAGTCAAAGCCTCAATTAACCAACCTTTTGTAACCGTAATATTTTGATTTTTCCACGGTCCTTCTTGATCAATGGCATGCGTTAAATGTGCATAGTTAGGAACAACTTTTTTAGAAACATACCATACAAAGTCAAACCAATCTCGACCCTTTATAAAAGGCCTGCATAATAATGCATGACACTTGCCTGCAAATAAACTGGGCAAATCTTGCGAAACAATTGAAAAGGAATACGGGAAATTAATGAAACTTTTTTCAAAATTTGACCCCGCAGGTGGGTTAGTGTCAATTTCTAACTTTATTTTAATTATTTGTTTATCTGATACCCCTCGTGGATGGGTAAACACAAAAACCTTTCCCAAAGAACTTTCTTTTAAAAAAGCCATCTTTACCGCTCTATCTGCCTGCGATCGATCAATTATGTCAAAATCAAGACTATACAGCTTACATTCTAGTTGTAACGCCTTTAAAAAAGGCTCCCACATAAATGCACGATCTGGTTTAAAGAGAATAAAATCTAAATCCTCTGAAAACCTGTTAAGCCCATGCACTATACGCAAACACGACCCACCCTGAAAAGCTGCTTTATTAAAAAAGTTTGCTCGAGCCAATGCACTCAAAGCAATCTCTTGAGTAATTTCCTTAAGAGCATTCAACTCATCCCGTGGCGAGCGAGGATTATATTCTTTTAATCGTTCTTCTATAATTTTTATACTCATGCATTACCCTTTCGAAAATTTTACTATTTCTTTTAAAAACTTTTTTAAATTTTCTCGCACCCGATTACTTGGATAATTTTCTGCCAACAATGTAAGCATTTCTGTATCGCTATTGATAAGCGTTTCGATATCAATACGAAGATCTGCCTCAATCTCTATAATATTTTTCCACGACCTGCGCCCTGTATACATTAGATCTGCAAGAGCTCTCCAAGGAGTAGCAACAAAAAAGGAGCCGCCCCTCTCTATCTTAATGCGATCAACTCCGGTATAAAACTGTTCTGATGAAACATGTTTATAACTAAATATACCTATTGGCGTTTTAAATTCTTTTGCTCGCTTTGTACTCACACAGGTAATCGTATAAACTCCTTCTGGAATCCATCCATGGTATGAGAGAGCAGACTCCAAGCTGACAAATGAGGGCGCATACATCAAAGAAGCTAATTCAAACTCCTCTATGCACAGCGGCTGCGCTTTACGTGCAATAAGATAGAACCCTCTACTGAGGCGAATCAGCAACCCTTTTTTAAGAGCCCTTTTTACCGCGGAATAACGGGCATCATCTGTCTTATCCGCAAGAAGCATTGCTAGATCAGCATCTCGAATAAAACACTTCGGCCACTCTTCTATTACATCTCTTATATTTTTTTTCATATATACTCCTGCTTTTATGTATGAAACTGGCGAAAAGTGACAGTTTCATACATAGTATAGATAAAAGACAGAGCAAAAAGCAATATTTCCTGCCCAGCAATTTCTCTCTTTTTTTGCAGATACGTCTCATCTAACTTATTAGATCTGATCAATTTATAGAGTATCTATTTTTGCATAATAGCTAAGATCAACAAACAATATATATACATCGCCCCGCTACAAAAATGCATCTCAGTTTTAAAAAGACATAAAGCAACGTTAAGCCATTGCACAAATCTTTCTACCTGATATTATTATCTATAGTATTATTTATTTTTAGTTCCATTCTCTTTATTAAGGAACGCAGTATGAAAGTTTTTGTTTCGATCCTTTAATGCATACGCAGCTCATAAAAGTAGCTGTTATACATTATTGTCTTATCCACGTGCTATCAGTTTTTTACTCTTATTTTTTAGTGAAAATCGATAGACACCTATTTTTTATTTTCCTAACACATTGTGCTGCAAAACACAGTTTACTGTTTTGTTGCACATTTACAGCAGGATTTTATCATGCCCTATGCCACGCGCATACTGCCCCTCTCATTGCTATGCCTACTTTTTTCTGGCATACCAATGCATACCTATACGAAACGAAACACGAAAACTGTTAAACATAGAAAGAACTCAACAATGAGTAATAAAAACGATTCAAAAAACACAAATAAATCAGCACAATTAAAGCAACAAAATCAGACAAAAAAACAACAATCACAGCCATCCAATGATTTATCAGGAGCCATGCAAAAAGCTCCATATATAGCTGAAGAAGTACTCTTTACCAATAAGCCTGCAGGGGTAACCCTTTCAGGAACGCTCACATTGCCACAAGCAGGCAACCCTTTCCCAGCCGTTGTGCTCATTTCGGGCATGGGAGAAAACGATCGTGATTATACTTTTTGCAAACACAAAATGTTCCTAGAGCTTGCCGATATTCTTACCCGCAACGGTATTGCCGTACTGCGTTATGACAAACGCGGTGTTGACAAATCAGGCGGCGTATTGGACATGAGTGTAACCAGCAAAGATTTGGCAGGCGATGCTCTCGCGGCAGTTGAATACCTCAAGAACTGCAGTGAAATTAACCATAAACAAATTGGGGTAATTGGTCATAGCGAAGGCGGCATGATTGCTGCGATGATAGCAGCACAAGACAAAGACATTGCTTTTGTTGTCAGCATGGCAGGTGTTGCTGCAACCGATATACATATCGTATTAGAGCAAACCGCACTGCAACTACAAGCCGATGGCGCAAGCGAGCATATGATTGCGCAAGATCGCATAGTACGAGAAAAAGTGCTCAACATTGTAATACACGAACCAAACAACACGACTGCTAAAAAACTGTTACAGGAAGTTGTTGCAGAATATTGGACAGCTTTATCTGATAAACAGAAAAGTGAAGCCGAAACGCTTGCTTTTGCTTTTACAGATAAAAAAGCTGCTGGTATGATCGATATGTTTAATTCACCATGGTACCGATTCTTTTTGTCATACAATCCAGTCGATACACTCAAACAAATCACCGTACCCGTGCTTGCTATAAACGGGAGCTGTGACTGGATTACTCTTGCAAAAGGATTGCAGGTTATTGCAGCTGCATTGCAGCAAGCAGGTAATACTGATTATACAACGCTTGAGTTGCCAAATCTTAACCATCGTTTGGTGAATTGTAAAACAGGATCTATGCAAGAATATATGGTCGCTACAGAAGCAATAGATCAATCAGTGCTACAATTGATATCAGATTGGGTTGTAGAAAAAACAATAAGTAAACAATAATAATTCTGCTTATAGATTACTTATAGAAACATAAATAAAGCAGAGCCATGAAAAAAAATATGGCTCTGCTTTATTAAAATTCATACCTATAGAGTAAGCGCTTATGTATTCACGCATTTGTATATTTGGCAGACCAGGCAGCGGAAAATCAACATTTTCCAACAGACTTCACCATAAAACAGCATTGCCACTCTATCATCTTGATGCATATTTTTTTATCGCAAATTGGATGGAACGTGATTATCAAGAATTTTTAACACTGCAACAACATATCGTTGATCAAGAAAAATGGATTATCGATGGCAACTGCATAAAATCTCTTGCGATGCGCTACGCTCGCGCAGACCTATGCATATATTTCAACTACCCTCGATGGCTATGCTTACTAAGAATGATAAAAAGAGTTTATTGGAAAAATAACATATCAAACGATATCGCAGATGGCTGCAAAAGAAATGTAACATGGAAGCTTATTGTCTATATGTGGACATTTGAAAAAAGAATAAATCAACGTATTGCAAAATTGCAGGCCACTTATCCACAAACACGCTATATCGAAGTTCAAAATAGGAACGATCTCAAAAAAGTGTTAAAACTGCTCATATAAAAATCTTATTCAAATTCTCTTACATAACGCTTCCAATTTTGCAGCGTTATTCAAAAATATTTACATACTAGCCTAATTTTCTTTTAATTTTTTACCCTTGTCACCAGAATTACTGTTCAGAAGAAAGAGGGCAGGAGATTATTTTGTTATATAATTTCCCGCCCCACTCTTAATACAATTAAACTATACAATAGTTCTTTCTATACTCTCTGAGCAACCTGATCAACCCCATCTTGATGCCAAATCAATTGGATAACCGTACCAATTTGATCTTTAACAAATGAAACTTGTGCATCAACAGATTTTGCAAAAAAATCAGTCTCACTCTCAGGATATATTCTCAACTTTTCTATTCCCGATCCTTGCGCCATTAACATATTATTTTCTTTGGTAATAGTTATAACACCCTCACCCTTTTCTTTATCAGCCGTACTGAGCTTATACTGACCAACGCACTGATCATACAGTTCAGGGCGCACCTCAATAGCAACATGTTTTTTGGGCAATATATATTTTTCTCCAAAAACAATCGCTGCTAATTGAAGAGAAATTTTTACTACTCTTACTGCAGGGTTATCAACATTGCTCAAAACAACAACACAAAGATTGTCATCAGGATATCTGCAAATATCTGTAGAAAAGCCATCTACTTCACCAGCATGTTCTATAATAGTATGCTGAGAAAAAACCTTTGCAACACACCACCCATACGCATATGACGTAGTACTATTAATTGGTACCTGCGGCTTAAATATAGCAGCAAGAGATTCCTTAGATACTAACTTTGTAGAATATAGCGCCCGGTCCCAAAGATACATATCTATAACTGTTGAATATAATGCTCCCGCACCAGATGGTACAGACATATCAACATAATCAGCATTAACAATCTCATCGTTGCGCATACTATAACCAGAAGCTCTATTTTTAAGCATAGGACTTGCATGATCATATCCAGAATTATACATACCCAGCGGGATAAAAATATTCTCTTTTATAACAGCTTCGTATGTTTTGCCAGAAACTTTTTCAATAATATAACTCAGCAGGATATATCCTGAGTTACTATACTGATATTTTGCTCCTGGACTAAAATCAAATGGTTTGTTTTTAATTATTTCTATCAGTTGTTCAAGTGTATGTGACTCTATTTTTATTTTTGAATATTCAGGAAAATCGGTGAAATTAGCAATACCTGCGGTATGAGTCAGTAGATGATGTATGGTAATTGTATCTCCCTTAGGATAATCAGGAATATATTTAGATATTGCATCGTTAACATTCAACAATCCCTTTTCCTGCAGCTGCATTATTGCCATTGCAGTAAATTGTTTGCTGAGCGATCCTAATCTAAATATTGTTTGAGCTGTATTGGCAATATCATGCTCATAGTTGGCCATCCCATAACCCTTGCAAAGCACTATCTTGCCGTCCTTTGCAACTAAAACAGAACCACTAAACAATCCTTGTTCTGCATAAGCTGTAATATATGCATCAAGCTTTGCTGCAAGCGAATACTTGCTGTCATACAAAGACCACGCTCCAATTAAAAAAACTATTGCAGCACTCAAAATCAAGGAAACTTTTTTTGTATCCATCTTGCCATCTCCATCAACCATAAATTTATTAAAAAAACTCATTCAATATATTTTATCATGCTTGATTGCCAAATTTCATAGAGATCTGTCAAAAAATGGTATAATTACTGCTATAAAAATAGCACTCATTAGGCTGTAAAACATTTTTAAAAAAACGTATACAACAATATTAAAAATAGAAAACAATAATCATGTCTTACGCAATAAAAGCAGTAATTCTGCCGATCTTATTATTCTTGACCAACACACACTCATATGCACATGAAAATACTAGTAATATATTTTTGCAAAAGCCACAGCTCTTATCTCCTGCAGATATAGAAAAACGTGCTCAAGAATGGGAAACAGTATTTTGCTGGAGTCGTAAAAATTATAGTTTTGTTTGTTGTTATAACAATCAGCAATCAAGCTTTCTACTAGAATTTTGCAAAGTTCCTATGCGCTCATATAACTTCCAATACATTACGCATTACAAGCAGCTCATTGCAAACATTCGACACAACAAGCACTCATACTATTATGCAAAGCCATTACAATACAACAATCAAAACCCACAAATAATTGCCTTTCAAAACCTTTGCACCATACTGCAAAAAAAAAGGTTTATTTTTTATACAGGCGCTGGCATCTCTGTTGCAAGCAATGTTGCAACCATGAACAGCTTAATGAAGTCTCTTTCGCTAAGCACACAAAGCAGAGACTTCTTTACCATACCATTTTTTAAAGAAGTCTTACTCCATCCGAAAAATATTGCTGATGCTTTCGCTGCCTTTTGCAAATCAGCAGCATATAGCAATCCAACACAAGCTCACCAGGCACTCCATCAAATAGCTCAACAAAGAAGCATATGCATCCTGACAGAAAACGTTGATCTACTACAAGAGCGAACCGGTAGCAATCCAATACACTCCCATGACAATCTTGTGTATTCAGCTACTAATCAAAATTTCTTAGATATTGATATGATTATTTGTATTGGCTTGAGCCGTGACGATTGCGGACTACTTGCGCATTACAAACAAAAAAATCCCCATGGACTGCTTGTAGCAATTGACCTGGGGATGCCAAACTATTTATCAAGTGCAGACTATATTGTGCAAGACGATTGCCAAGTTATTTTACCTGCACTAGCAAATGCTTTGTGCAATCCTACATGATAAAGCCACCCTACCACTATAATTAACTAATCTTGCAAAAACGAATACCTGTTATTATTTTCTATATTTTGAATATGCCCACAAACCAATCGCCGCTGTCACGAATACTGCAGCTGTTACCTTGGGGTGACGTTGAATAAGATTACCTCGAGGAAGTTTATCTTTCGGAACATCTACACTACATGTAAAAATAAGATGGGAAGGTAGCCGTTTGCCGGCTTCTTGTAATGCTCTTCTATTAAACTTACATACAAAATCTTCCCTCTCATAAAGTGCTATCGCGCTACTATTACTACTATCAACCATAAGATTTATAACAGGGGCATATAACTTTTTAAGTTCTGCCTTTGCATGCTGCAAAAGAGCTTTCCCATAACCTCTATGCTGATATTCTTTATCAACGCCCATTAAATGTACTAACCCAAAGCGACCAAAATTAAAAGTAAGAAACGTAATATTGAATGCTACATAATTAACAAAACCAATAGTTACACCGTCAGCACGTACTACATCGGTAATATATTTGGAACTACGTAAATATTTTTCAGTAGTACCCTGCGGACAACCAAGAGCCTCATAACGTAAATAATTAGAATTATCATCTAATATTTTTTTAACCACAACATAGTCGCGTTCATCTTGGTACCGCTCTATCGTAACAACAGGGTCAACGGCTTGCAGACAGCCCGTAAAAAAAATTGCACAAAAAAGCATTACGATACCATTATTTTTCATTAAGATCTTCTTATTATTTAAAAAAATATTTAGCTATTTCATATTTAGATTGCAACAGCATTTGATACTTAGTGTATATACTTTTTTATTTTTTAATTTAAAAAAATATACAGCGGCACGTTATACTTTTTAAACATGCCGCTGTATACAATATATTATCTATAAGAATTTATCTTCTTGTCTTCTGACACACATGAATACCATTACCATACAAATCTTCGAATCCCATCGACATACCCCATGACTGTATCATCGGCTGTTCGGTAATTTTAATCCCCAGGGTTTTTATAGCTTCGTAATCCTTTTGGCACTCAGTGCTCTCTATGCTAAACGATTGTTTGCCTACAAGCGCTAATTCATCTGCTGTTTCGGCATGTACTAAAGCAAGCTCCATATCTTTGCTACCGGGAAGGTTAAGCGTAAGCGATCGCTTTTTCTCAGTCCTACTGTCAGTGCGCACCACAAAGCCCAACTTTTTGTAAAACTTAAGAGCATCATCCTGACTTTTGACAAGTAATGGTACCTGCGAAATTTTGCTCAGCATAGCTAATTCCTTTTTGATTAAATAGGTAAAAAGATCTCCCTTTAAAAATAAAAAATATTTTTAAAAAGTCATACCAATCTAGTCTCTTTTCACTTTTTAACAATATATTTATACAGCAATTGCATCTTTTGCTGCATGCTTGGCGTTAGCTGCTTAACAAGCTCCGCATTGTATGATCCCGATGGTGCATATTCAACAGGATTCTTAAATATCTGTTGTGTGGCAACCCCGTACGAACGTGATTTTGCAGCCGGCGATCCCTCTTGCACTGCTGGATCAACATTTACGGTAATTATTGAAATCGTATTATCAGGATTCAACATAATGGTAAATGTACGAAACTGCTGCGGAAAATCTCGTAATGCTGACGTCTCAACTTGCCAAAAGCCATACTCGGGATGTGCTACATCAGGCGAGACAAATGGCGTAACAGTATTCTGATGCCTGTGCCCAGCAATCCAGAGAATAAGATTAGGGTACGTATGCAGCTTTGCAATAAGCTTTGTGTGTAACTCTCTCTCCCATCCATGCTGCGTTCCAACATATGCATCACCTATAGGTATGTGTGCTGCAATAATCATCAACTGATCATGTTTCTGCCCCGCATCAAGCTGCTCAACCAACCAATCATATCGCTGGGCATCAAGCGATCCATGACCATAGCCCAGAGAGTTTGGATTAATCGGGTCATCGTCGCGCTGTGTATCATCAAGCACAATAACCTTGAGCGGCACATCAACCTTTGGCTCAAATGCATAACAGGCAAATCCGCTTTGTATAGCGGATCGACTAAAGCCATGACCAACAGGCTTTGAAGCTGTATTAAAAAACTCAGCAATCCACTCACTTCGCTTGAGCGATCGACGATTTTTATCTGCTGCTAAAATTTTTGGAGCTGCTGCAAAATCAGCAATAGGACCAGCGCCTATAACATCGCCATAGGGCGTTCGTCCATCAATTGAACCCATATAAAAACCACGGCTATCTGCACCAAGTGGATCTTTGAGCGGATTACCCAGATTAAGAATGGTGTCGCCAATTAATGTATTGCGAATATAGTCATTAGCTGGCAAAAAACCCATCCAAAAGTGATCATGATTGCCAAGCACCTGATACCAGGGAATAGTTGTATCAAGATCACCAGTCTTAGTAAGACCACCAGTCTCAGTGAGACCTGCTGCTTTGTATGGCTTTTGATAGTCAATAGAATCAGCACCTACATGCTCTCCAGAGCTTGGGGCAATTTTTTTACCATCCAAAACATCTATATACCAGCGCAGCTCATTATATTGCGTTGCATTGCAGGTATCGCCAAGCGAAATGCCAAAGTCAAAGGGACTTTGCTTATGCAACGCATTGATCGTCTGAACCGCTGCATCAAGAACATGCGTAGTGTACAGCATAATAGGTGAATACGCAGAAGAATTACCACCTTTATAGCCAGCTAGTATAGCCTGAGCGGGAGACTCTTTGTCAGTTATATGAATATCAGTAATAGTAAAAAATTGTAGCAGCTGCACTGATTTTTCTTTATTTTTAGAGTCAATGCCACCAATAGAAATAACGTACTCTCTTGGCATTATATCGTAGCGAACAACGCTACTCAAGCCAGGACCGTACTGCCATGAGCCATATCCATACTGTTTATATTTTGCAACCTCATAGGGGAGAACTTTTGGAGCAGTCAATGGCAATATATCAGGCTCAATTGTTCGCTGTAGGGTCGTTAACACAATAGAGGAGATTGGATATGTTGGCGGCTGATTATTGGTGCCATCAAAGAAATGTGAACAACCAACCAAAAACAATGCAAAAAATACAGCAAAAATAACGCACATTTTTTTACATATAGAAGACAATGTATTCATAAAAAATCCTTTTTTAAAATGCATAAACCTTGCACTGATTTATAACATAATAGTAAAAAGATTATCTATAAAAAATAGTATCTATAAAAACTTACTCGCAAATAAGTCTATATGAGCATTCAATTGGGGCAACAACATGCGGAAGAGATCTTTCGAAGCGAAGCTTTTCGAACAAGGAACATAAATCATTGTTTCTCATTCTAACCGTACATTTTATAGCTTTAACTCCACAGCCCTTCATCTCTTTGATTGCTTCATTCATTAAAACTTCACCGACACCTATACGACGAAATTCTTGATCAACAAATAGATAGGTAACAAAACCATGTAGAATTTTTCTCTGCCGCAGGGTATTGCCAATTAAGGCTTCTACGGGTAAATAATTCGCAAGTGAGGGAAGCTGATCTATTCGAGAGTAGGTTATAAATGCAATGGGACGATTGTTTAAAATACATACTTTTGTTATATGCTCCGCATCATTCATATAACGTACTGTTTTGAGAAGTCTTTGCTCCAAAGAACTACCAGGAAGCAACATATCCTGATTATTTATAAGAACAAGCCGAATAAAATTTATATCTTGCGGTTGATACAAACGAATCTCGTCAACAGACTGCATCGCACACACACTACCTATAAACAATAACAACAAAATAAAAAATATTTTTTTCACAAAATTTCCTTATACACAATATACACATACAACAATATTCATTTTTATGCGGTTCAAAAAGCTTTGTCAGCAATGCTTTTTAAAAATAGCGCTGATTCAATTTTTAGCTAAAGAAGTTATCTATAGCATTATAACAATAAACAAAAGAGCTATTACACACTATAATAGCATATAATAACTCTTTTGATAAAACTAGAAAAACAGTTTATTTAACTAATTTTTCACCTTTTTTATTAGTAAATTCATCGGTTAAAATATATATCAAATCTACCGTTGTCCAGACACCAAAACCGCCAAGGGTGAACAATTGTAGTATTCCGGTACCAATTTTACCAACATAAAATCTATGTGCTCCAATCAGTCCCAAGAATACACATAGTAATGCTGCGGTTAATTTCTTTTGTGGTGCTGCCATCGAAGGGGACCCCTTTCTGTTGAATTAAAAAAACATTAAAAAAACTACACCTACCATACCATTTTTAAAAAAAATCATACGTCGTTCTTGCAAGTCTATGTATTACAATTCAATATAACTTGCTGATCGATATTTAATGAACCATTGTGCAGTATAACAACTAATAAAAAAAAATAGCTATACTAGCAAAAAACCTATTAAAAATAGCACTTTTTAATGCGAGCTCATAACAAAGCAGCAACATATTGCAGTTGTCGCAACAATAATCATATGATTATTTTATTTCGAAATATCTATGTAAAAATTTACAGACAAAATGAAAAAACCATTTTTTAATACAAAGAAAGATGCTGCAAAATGTATACATTATTCTTTCAGTTCGTTTCACAAGCGATAGGCTTAGATATATTTTCAATTACCCCTTTAATACATATGCTCATTCGTAGCATTATTATCTATTTTTTTGGTGTCACTCTCGCACGCTTTAACAAAAAACTAATCGGCATAAGAACGCCATTTAACTTTATTCTTTTTATCATGCTTGGATCGGTATTTGCAAATGCGATAGTTGATGAAAAATTTTTCTTAGCAACGATGGCGATAACGCTCTTTTTGATATTGCTCAATGGATTGATGACGATGCTTTCATTTCACATTCCATTCATTGAATCTTTTGTAAAAGGAATGGATGTAATACTTGTTAAAAATGGCGAAATACAATGGCATGCTATGAAAAAAAACTTTATAACAGAGAGAGAGCTTCTCAAAGAGCTGCATAAGCAGGTACATACAAATAGCCTCAAAAAAATCAGCTCTGCGGTGCTAGAAAGCGATGGCACTATAAACTTTATTCAGCAGAAAACGATCTGCAAGTGCTAATATAGCTAGCTTCTCTTAGCTTTGCAAAATTCACTGTTTTAAAACTACTACTAAACTGTGCTTTTAGATTATGCAAAAAATGA
Organism: uncultured bacterium; assembly: GCA_903831405.1. Lineage (GTDB taxonomy): Bacteria > Babelota > Babeliae > Babelales > Babelaceae > GWE2-41-16. The sequence goes on along the minus strand of CAIKXM010000049.1, from coordinate 90 downwards.
AAGGCTAAGTGAATCTCGCTATACATAGTCAATAAAAACAGTATAACTAAATAAAAAAGTGTATATATAAATATTTACTATTCTATACAT
>CAIKXM010000048.1 GCA_903831405.1 uncultured bacterium | reverse complement strand
TTTGATATAGTTAAAAAAATATAATGCGTTGCAAAAAGTAAACTAATTGCGAAAGAATTATAAAAAAATGAAAAAGCTGAAAATTGGCGTATTGATGGGTGGTCGATCTCGTGAGTGCGATGTTTCGCTTTCATCAGGGCGAACATTTTGTGATCATCTTGACGCAGTACGCTTTGAGTGTGTGCCGCTCTTTTTGACAACAGATGGTTTATTATACCAATTACCCTACAGATTTTTGCATCGTGGCAAAATTTCTGACTTTTTTGACCGTCTTGCAGGCGAAGCTACTCGTATTGCGTGGGATGATTTAAAAAATTACGTTGATTTTGTTTATATTGCTCTTCATGGACGCTATGGCGAAGATGGTCGCATGCAAGCACTGCTTACCGTTTTGGGCATACCGTATGGTTGCTCGAAAGTATGGGCAAGTGCTATTGGCATGGATAAGCATCGTCAAAAAGCATTTTTACATAATGCGGGCATTATAACCCCTCGCTCCATTCTTGTTTCTGCATCGCAGATAAAAAATGGTTCTCTTGATGCTATTATACAAGAGCTTGCTAACAATAACCTTGCTTTTCCTCTGGTGATTAAGCCGCGTTATGAAGGATCAAGTCTTGGTGTTTGTGTCGTTGATACTGAATCTGAGCTATTACCATCGCTACTGCAAGCAGCCTCATGTGGCTCTCTTAGACCAGATAGTACTATTAAGCTCGAAGATGTGTTGATCGAAGAATATATAAATGGTATGGAATTTTCATGCATTGCTCTAGAGAGAGAAGATGGCTCTTTTGAGTCATTTATCCCAACCGAGATAGAGCGCGCAAAAGATGGATTTTTTGACTACACGCAAAAGTATATGCCGGGGCGGGCAAAAAAACATACACCTGCTCGCTGTAGCAGTGAGACTATAGGCAAGATGCAGCAAGCTGTTGCGCAAACTGCATACGCTCTTGGATTTGCAACATTGGCGCGTGTTGATGGATTTGTGCGAGAGAATGGTGAGATTGTTATTATCGATCCAAATACACTCTCTGGCATGACGCCATCAAGCTTTGTGTTCTTGCAAGCAGCGCATGCTGGCCTTTCACACACAATGCTTATTAATCATCTCTTGGATATTGATTTAAAAAGGTATGGCATGATAGAAAAAATAGGTATTAATCAAAACGAAAATAATAGCAAAATAAAAAGAATGCGTGTCGGCGTGTTACTTGGCGGACGCTCTCATGAGCGTGAAATTTCCCTTGAGTCAGGGCGTAATATTGTATACAAATTATCACCTGCATCCTACGACGTAACGCCATTATTTTTATCTCAAGATCTAAAATTATATCCTATCAATCAGGCGCAACTTGCGCTCAACTCTACCGAAGAGATAGCTGAATCGATAGAAAAGTCGAAGGGTGTTGCATGGAATGATTTATCAAAGTTATTTGATTTTATCTTTATTGGTTTGCATGGTGGCGAAGGTGAGAACGGTACTATACAGGGGTTGCTCGAAGAGTTTGATATTCCATACAATGGTTCATCTATTGCAACAAGTGCTCTGTGTATGAATAAGTATGCTACCAATGAGTTTTTACGCTCTGTGAATATTGATGTGCCAAAAAGTGTGCTTGTGTCTCTTGATACATGTGCTAATTTTGATCAAGATACTTTTGAAAAACTACTTGCAGATAATGGTATAAGATATCCCTTTATAGTTAAGCCACATGACGATGGTTGTTCAATGGGTGTCTCGAAAGTTTCCTCATGGGATAATTTTCCTCGCGCCATTGCCAATATATGTGCAATAGGAAAGCAAACGGTGATGATAGAGGAGTTTATAGATGGTATAGAATTAACCGTTGGTGCTTTTGGCAATACTGCAGATGAGGTTATTGTTCTGCCTGCAAGCCAAGTTGTTTCTGGGTGCGATATTCTCTCGATCGAAGAAAAATTTTTGATTGGTGCGGGAGAAAACCAGACACCTGCGCGTGTTCCTGCGCATGTTCATGCGCTGATTCAACACGTTATTAAGCAGGTATATATTGCTCTTGATTGTAGCGGGTATGCACGTATTGATTGTTTTTATCAAACGGCGCAGCAAAGCTCTACCGGTATTGAGCGTATTGTGATTATTGAGCCTAATACATTGCCTGGACTAACGCCTGCTACCTGTATATTCCATCAGGCTGCTGAGATAGGGATCTCGCCAATGCAGTTCTTGGATACTATTATCAAGCTCGGAGTGATATATCATCGAGGCGAGAGTATCTCGCCAGTTGATAAATAGTACCATCAGGAGTAATAAGCAGTCCTTTGTTGAACGCATCATATATAATAATTCTTTGCCAATAGATGGCCTTGTATTTTACATGCAGGGCCATCAGTTCGTGTGTATAGGGCAATTTTGACCATGAATCGTTGCATGCAGCAAGTATCGGTAATTTTTGTTTGAGAATATCTGGCTCTTCGTCAGGATGACTATTAAAAAATAGCTCTGAACAAATATAGGGCAAAATTGTTACACCATTATTCAGCACAAATGGTTTGCGGGGTAGCTTGCAAGGATTTATAGGGGTGAATGTGCCAAAAAAAGCATCTTTAAGCACTGGCCAATTGATAATCCAGGGCATTCTCTCTTCAAATGCCATAGCATGGCGCTTGTCATGGCAGTTGGTGATCGCACCATTATAAAAACAATATAAGCTGTTATGGTACAATTCCCTATCCCATCTAAATGCGCCAAGTAGTAGTTGAATGGGACGTCCAATAAAATCCTGGTTAAATGGTTCACTCAGTACCTTTGTATAGGGAAACGATGATACACGCGTTGCTGCTTCTTGGGTAATAAAGGTATGAGCTTGTGGATATTTTGCAGCAGCAGCTTTTAGTAGTGTTGAGATATTTTCAACGACATCAAGAGTATTGTTCGTTCTCTGACGAAAGAAAGAGGGGCAGTGAACAATTTCTCCAAGTAAGCTTTGTGCCTGTTTAGAATTATCTGGTATCTGTTTTTGTATAGATAGAGCTGAAGCTGTCCAGAGGATTATAATAGTACTGACTATTGCGGCTGGCAGTATGCATGCGCCATATTTTTTATGCAGTATATAATATAGCATCATGCCAATTGATGCGTTAAGTGTAACAAGCGCAATAAGTCCTACAAATTCACCACAGTGCATAAGTGGATATATAAGAAAGCTTTTTGTAGCAAGTGGCAGTAGTGGATTAAGCAATGAATAGCCTTCGATGCGTCCAAATACAAACATGTAGCAGTTTGAAACAATATAAAAATAGAGTGCTGTTGCGACTATCCATCGAATAAGCAGATCAACTATGTTTTTGGCAGGTATATATTTGTTTGACAGTGCAACAATCCAAAACCAAAGGGCAGCATAGAGTGTTGCGTATGCCATAATGGGAACAAGAGGCAATGCGCGTAATAGCATTGCAAGAGTGTTTGATGGACCACTATGGGTCATAGAATAGAAAACGCTGCTTAAGTGAAATATGGTGGCAATGCCGCCCCATAGATAGCCTGCGCCAAAAGATGGCATTGGTTGTTTTGTATAATATCGATCAGCAATGACATAAAATAATGGTGCAAGACAGAAGAATAGCAATGGCCATGCTATCGCATAGATAAAAGGAACGCTATATAACGCTGCTGATAAAGCTATTAATAATAATGATATATATGTTTGTTTTTGGTGTGTCATATTTTTTTAGCTATCTTCATTTAAGGTTAGCTTCGTTTTTTGCAGTAATTTTTGCTTTATATTCTTTTTCTGCAGCGGCTCTTAAAGCCTCTATTGCTTCATATTCTTTTATTTTAATAAATTCATTTAGAATATGTAAAAGCCTTGATTGTTGCCCTTTAGCCATAGCATAAAAATAACCTGGTTGTAGATCTTTTATTATTATATCCGTTGTATCCGTCACGATTTTTTTTAAAATCTCTTCATTAGTTGATAGATCTCTTGCTCTATAGGTTTTTACAATTTGTTCGACTGTTATTGATCTTAATTCATTAGGCCCTAATACTATAGTTTCTTTTCCAGCTGAATTAATCTTTTCCGTTGCATTTATTACATCATATAAGATATTTATTATAGAGGATTCATAATATTGCGCTAAAAGGTCATAGACTGTTAACGCTTTTTTTTGTTCAAGGGTTAATAATGAGACTGCCTGTTCTGGAATTTTACTTCCAGCAGAATAAATCGCACCAATGCTTAGTAAGATGCTAAGTGGTAATAATAATAACTTTTTCATATCAAGAACTCCTTTTTAGATAAACATTCAATCTATAAAGTAACTGTTGCTTTATAGATTGAATGTTTTAAAACAAATTGATTCTTAAAGTCAAGAATGCTATCACTTTGCCCTAACCTTTTTTGTAATAGTATCTGTACTTTAGTATAAGAAAAATTTATACTGTTCTGTAAAGAGTGCAGAGTTATAATGCAGTGGTAAATATATCGATATTGTCGTATTTTCTTGACAATAATCGCTACACTGTTTAAAATAATTTTTGTTCACTGATTGTTTTTGAAATATAAAAAAATTTGTGAGCCGCTAGCTCAGTTGGCAGAGCAACAGCCTTTTAAGCTGTGGGTCGTTGGTTCGAATCCAACGCGGCTCACCATTTTTTGCCTGTCCCCATCGTCTAGCCTGGTCTAGGACATCGCCCTTTCACGGCGGAAACAGGGGTTCGAATCCCCTTGGGGACGCCAGTCTTCGCTACTTCGTAGCTTCTTCTGGCTGACGCCATTTTTATAGCGAAGACTGTTCGAAGAAGCTTTAGCGTAGACGAACCGTACCCAATTCATTTATCTCTTTGTTTTGATTTTGTTAAAAATGTTATTTTTTTAGCAATACCTCTGGCAAACGAATCTAAATTATTTTTAGAAGATTTTTATGTATTATGTTTATCTTATTAAATCGGTTGATCATTCCAATGTATTGTATATTGGTTATACAACTAATTTGAAACAGAGGCTTGAAACACATAATTCAGGTGGATCTATATATACAGAAAAATATAGGCCTTGGAAATTGGTTATGTTTTTAGGTTTTAAAGAGCAATCTAAAGCAAAAGAGTTTGAGAAATATTTAAAATCTCAATCCGGTAGAGCTTTTGCAAAAAAGCGATTTTGGTAAAAAATAATTTTATATATTTGTAACATGAAAGAGAGTGAGTTCATGGAAAGAAGATTAACAGCGTTGGTCACAACCGGTATTGTGTTGTTTGGATTACTTGCTATAGCAAGTAGTAGCTACTACATTGTAGAGCCTGGATACACAGCAATACACTTGCGTCTTGGTAGTATGCTGTATGCTCATATTGATTCGGGTGCGTACTTTAAGTTTCCTGTTATTGATAGTGTTATTTTGATCAATAATCGTATTTGCAAGACTGAGATTGAGACGACATCACTCTCAAAAGATTTGCAGACGGTAAAGACCGAAGTGGCAATTAACTTTAGAATTAATGATGCTATGCAGTTATACAAGACAGTAGGTACAAACTTTGATGCGGTTATCTTGAACCCATTCTCACAAGAGAGTATCAAAGCTATTACCGCTCGCTTTACCGCAGAAGATTTGATCCGTCTGCGTGATACGGTCAAAGAAGAAGTCTTTGTTGAGCTTAAAAAGCGTTTAGATCCTGTTTTTATTGAGCTTGTTGATTTTAACTTTGTGCATCTTGATTTTACCCCAGAGTTTATTCGCGCGGTCGAAGATAAACAGATAGCAGAACAGAGTGCAAAAACAGCACATAACTTAACAGAAAAAGTAAAAGAAGAGATGTTGCAAGCAAAGCTGCGTGCTGATGCCGAAGTATATGCATTGAATGCAAAGAAGCTTGCCGTAACACCACAGTTGATTGCATTAAAGAAAGCTGATGCATTTATTAAAGCTATCGAGAAGTGGGATGGTAAGTTGCCGAATTATATGGGCAGCACAACGCCATTGCTTTCGATAACTGAGCAATAAAAAATAATTAGATTATTGTAAAAAATCCCTCAAGAAAATTTTCTTGAGGGATTTTTTTTATTGAGCCAGGCTCTTTGGAGTTGATTCATACACATTCAAAGCAAAAATGTTTTTGACTCGATGATAGTAGGGATATAGTATTTAGTTACTGTTTTTAATGAGAACGTGTCTATTGAAATTTAGAGGAAAAACATCTATGAACAATGCTTGCATTGCAGTGAAAGGAATCTCAAAAAAATATGGGATTCACACAGTCCTTAAAAATATTGACTTAACTATTCCCCACGGGCAAATTTATGGATTGCTTGGACCCTCAGGCGCAGGAAAAACAACTTTGATACGTATGCTTGTTGGTATTGATAATCCTGATTGCGGAATGGTTAGAGTTTTAGGTGAATTAATGCCTAAATTAAGCATTATGGAGCAAATAGGTTATATGGGGCAAGCGGATGCCCTATATGAAGAGCTTACAGCACTGCAGAATTTAGAATTTTTTGGTTCGCTTTATGGACTTCGCGGTCAAAAGTTGAAAAAACGCGCAGAGCATGTACTCGAGTTGGTACTATTGAGTGATGATATCAACAAAAAAGTTAGTCAATTTTCGGGTGGAATGAAGAGACGCCTGTCTCTAGCGATAGCCCTTTTAGCAAATCCTAGGTTGTTGATTTTAGATGAACCTACCGTTGGAATTGATCCAAGACTAAGAAAAACCATCTGGAAGCAATTCGGCATATTACGTGACTCGGGAATATCAATTATTCTAACAACCCATGTCATGGATGAGGCAGATAAATGCGATTCGCTCGGAATGATTCAAGGCGGTCGACTCATTGCAAGTGGCACTCCCTGTGAACTCAAGAAAAAAGCAAACGCAGACACCATCGAAGATGTATTTTTAGTGTATGGAGAAATGGAACCATGAGAGTGCAAGGATTAATTGTTCGCATTATTAGGCAGTTTATTGGGGACAAAAGAGCCGTTGCTCTGCTCATTGTAGCACCAATATTTGTTTTGACATTGACATCGTGGGTTTTTAAGGGTGATACATATCAGCCAAAATTGGCTACCGTAAATGTACCTGCTATGATTCAGGATCAACTTAAAAAAAACGGTGCTAACCTGATTGACATACAGGAAAGTGAAATTCAAAGTTTACTTAAAAACAATACGATTGACGGTGCTGTTATTTTTTCTAATGAGAAAGTTGAACTGATTCTTGAGGGTAGTGATCCGATGGTTAATCGTAGCATACAATTAATTTTGCAAAAATCTATCCAGCCAATGGCGCATCACCCATCATTGCAATCGATGGCAAATCAATCGTCTTTAACAGTTTCGTATATCCATGGATCAGCTGAGATGGTTGCCTTTGATAGCATAGGTCCCGTATTGCTTGGTTTTTTTGCATTTTTCTTTGTGTTCTTGTTGGCAGGTGTCTCATTTTTACGTGAACGCACAGGTGGCACATTAGAACGATTAATGGTTTCTCCTATTCGCCGGGGAGAAATTGTAGTTGGCTATGTAATTGGTTATGCTATTTTTGCAATTTTGCAAACTATAATAATCACATTATACGCGACGCGTATATTACATATGATGATGGTTGGATCAATTTTTAATGTATTTATCATTACATTGCTACTTTCACTTGCAGCGCTAACTCTAGCTACGCTGTTGTCTGCATTTGCAAACAATGAATTTCAAATGATTCAATTCATACCTCTTGTCATCGTTCCGCAGGTGTTCTTTTCCGGTTTGTTTAGGCTGGATACAATGATTTTACCATTGCAATGGTTATCGCTGTTTATGCCCTTGCGTTATGGAGCAAATGCATTGCGCGAGGTGATGATTCGTGGAGGAGGACTTGCTAACATTTGGCCTGATCTGCTAGTCTTGAGCGCATTTTCAGTAGTATTTATGATATTGAATGTGTTAGCTTTGCGCAGACAGAGGGCTTTGTAGAGCATTTGCAATGTATGTATAATAATTTCAAAAGTTAAGATATTTTACTATTTCAGCGCACGTTTTTTAGCAACATATCGAAAGAAAAAATAGCCGAATGGGTGCAGGATAAGGCTGCCAATGGTTTTGCGTGCCAGCAGTTGTAGCTGTCGCAGAAATGGGTTCATCTCAGAGTCGGGCTTTCGCAGTGGCACTGCATATTTTCCTGGTGTAACTTTCCCTTTTTTTTCTACAAAATTCTTAACGTTGAGCGCCCATTGGTCAAAAGCTTTGATAGCTTTCAGGTTCTTTTTGAGCGCTTCTATCTGATTTTTATTATATTTTTCGCCTTTGCCCGTGATAAGATAGTGTACCAGTTCATCGGGCGCTTCTATGCCACTATAGCGGAGTTGAAATATAATAGGCTCATATGATTTATAGCCCGTGCTTATCAGAGCCTCTTTTTTGGGGTCAAAATATTCTTTGTGTTTGAGTATTGTTGGCATGCCATCTGCATCGCTTTCATCAGCACCTTCATCACCATAAATAAAAAATGCTGCAGTTTTGCCTTCGAGATGATTGTGTGACAGCTTTTTCCACTGGGGACTATTTTCGAGCTTGACGGCAAGGTTTGCGTCTTTTTTGTTAATAGTTTTTGGATCAGGGTTACCACCATTTGCACAAACAAGTCTATCGAAGAGAAGCTTTATAGAGCTTGTTGGCCCGTGCCAGTAGATGGGAGATATAACGAGGATTACATCAGCTGCATATATTCTGCCATATATATCTTCATCCCAGAGCAAGTCAGGCTCAAAGAAACTATGGCGTTTGTAACAATTGCATGGCCAGGTGCACAATGCCATTGATGTTGATACGCAGCCATTACATGGTTGAATTTTTGGCATGCCGTATTCATTGCCAAGATCGCAGGTGTCAACGATCCAGTTTTTAGGGAGCGTTTTTTTTACTCTCTCCATCAAGAAAGAGCTTTTGCCACTGGCAGCCGGGTAGTTTGTTTTTTTGCGTGCACTGCTCGAAATAACTAATACACGAATAGTATCTTGTGTTTGCTTCATAAGGGCTCTCTTTTTTTAAAAATAGTGATGTGCTTTTTTTTGCTTTTGCTTTTAGGAAAGAGTTTTTGTAGAAAGTATGATAAAACTTTTTAGAAAGTTTATTCGCACTTACTTCTCAAAGTAAATGGTTTTTGCCTGTATGCATTTTTAGGTGCAGTTGATACACCGTATGCATTGTTGTTTAAGAGATGTTATTTTTTTAAAAGTAATGAAGAAAGGGATAAAGCTAAAAAAAGAAGTCAGCTGCCAGAGATGAATGTGCTATGTAATGTGTTTTTTTAATAAAATAA
>CAIKXM010000047.1 GCA_903831405.1 uncultured bacterium | reverse complement strand
ATATAATCTAAATAATATAAGCAGAGTGAGTCGATATGTGCATCTTTTTTGGTCATCACAAAATGTGTTGGTTATTTGTCTTTTTTTTAACAACAAGTACTTATTCTTATCCTATGCAACAGCAATCTACTTGCAGCGCAGCTTCTCTCGTTAATAATGCAGGTCAAAGAATGCGTCTTGTTCGTGATCAGAATAGTGTTGATTGTGTGCCCGTCGGCTGTATTGATATAGAGAAAAAGCTTTGTGCTATTATTGCCAGATTCGATCCTAGTGTGAATATAGCATCTCTTCAAAATATACACTCATTATTGCAATACAGATCTTTTGATGGAAAGACGATTTTACATATAGCCGTTGCATGTGCAAAAACACTTGACGATATTGCTGTGTTAAAAGAAATTATACAGCGCAACAAAGAGTTGCTTTTTGCCATTGATAAAACATTGCAAGCATGTATATGGTGTTGTTATGAGCCAGTGGTTTTGAATTTTCTGCTGCAAGAAATGGAAGAAATATCTATTCAACGATGTCAGATGGTTACTAATAGTCTAAACATACGTGGATATAATTTTTTACAACATTTAGTTGCCCTGAGAGCTGTTCCTGTAGTAGATAGAAACAAAATATTTATGTGCATACGTTGTTTTATTGAGCATGGGTATGCAATAGGCGTTCCACAAAGAGAACTTTTGGCAACATGTGCTGCCACGGCTACAGCAGATCAAGAGGTTTTATTTTTGTGCGATAGAATTATTTTTATACGACAATGTGTATCTTTATATTGTACGGTTGAACAAGTGAGCGCTGCATTGTCTTTGCATTTTTCCAAGCAACCATCCTTTGTTGATTGTATGCGTGATATGTTATTGAATTGTCCCAAAGAAAAGCTTTTTGTACATGCGATAATAGAAAAAGCATATCCATTGTCAGGCGCATCATGCGAAAAGTATGTGTCATTTCTAAAGATGTTAGTTAATTATAGCGATGGCGCAATTGTTTCATTGGTATTTATTGTTGAGGGAACAACCCTGCTGCATGCTGCGGCATTTCACAATGATATTGGAATGGTGTCATTGTTACTAAAAAAAGGCTTTAATGTTAATTCTGTTGATAGACTACAGAATACACCACTGCATATTGCGTTATTAAAAAATAAAATTGCTAGCGCAAAAGCACTTATCAGGGCGGCTAATACACAGAGCAAGAATATTTTTGGTGTAAGCTCATATGCTATAATGGCAAAAAAATATCCAGAATTGCTTGTTGACTGCCAAGCGTTGCCACCTGCGCCGTTATCAACAGCAGCAACAGCAGCAGTAAGTGCTTTTGGTCAAGAACAAAGGTTAATGGTATCAGAGCTTGATGTGTACAAAAAAATAGCCTATATGTCATATAATAACGCTATAGAATATCTTTGTGAAAGAGTAGTAGATAATCAAGAAATATGTGCACATGTAATAGCAGAAATTACTCCCTATCAGGATGGTGCTACAGAAACCATGCCTCTTATGTCATTAATTGTTAAAAAAAGTTGTCAAGATGTTGGCAATGGTAATCACGTAAAACTTTTAAGGAAACTTTTTTCACTGCAAGTACTATTGAATAAGCTTTTCTTAGAATCTTTATCAGAGCAGGATAACCCTTTTTTTATAGCAATAGAATATGCGAATAAAGACTTAATTGAGTGTATGGTTGCCTATGAGCAAGACATAGTACATTGTCGTGCTGGTCTTCCCCGTATTCTTGCCATTGATTATGCAATTAACAGATATGTAGAGAGTAACTGCATTGAGCGGTTAGATATTGTGCGGGTGATGCTTGAGTTGGGTACAAATTTTTCGACTATGATGAGTTCGAGAATAATTAATGATGAATTTGCTCATGTCGTTGAGCCATACCAGTTCGAAAGCTTTATGACTGCGGTCCGTTTATATCTAGAGTGTCCCTGTCTGGTTGATTACATTAGAATACCTATAGAAAGATTGTGTGCATTTTCTGAAACTAATCATTCTGCTGTTGAGTTGAATTGGTCTTCTCAGAGGTTGATTGTTATATGCGCTCTCTACTATATGGAGACATTGCATGCCATTGATTGTGATTTTTATCAATCACAATTGCCAGAAGAGATGTTCTTATGTGCCATGTTGATTGCAAATAAAATGCATAATGATTGTTTTGATAAAAAATTTATTCAAAACAACTTTCCCGAATTATCCAAAGAAGATATCAAAAGGCTGTATGCATTAAAATTTGAAATGGGGCGACGCTTGCTGTCTTGCAATACACAGCACGTTGCGGTTAAGTCTCAATGTAGTGAAACGCACCAAGATGCGTGCATGCTGTATTTATCAGCGCAACAGCTTAATAGATTTTTTATCGATCGTATTTATAATTGTAGTTCAAAAAAAGTAATACTGTAGAGCTGATTGCAAGAATTACTATACGTGTGAATATAATAATAGACATGAAAAACAAATAATATCTATGTAATAAAATGCGAAGAAATGTAAAAAATAATAATAATATAAATTTTATAGATCGAGTGAGGCAGTATGTATACGGTTTTTTTAAAGAATAAAATGTGTCAGATGTTTATATTGTATGTGATTGCTTTTTATTCTTGTTCTTATTCAATGGAGCAAATAACTAATAGTATATGCAGCGCAGCAGCTGTTGCAAGGCAAGCAGTGATATCGGCAGACGTTGCAAGAGAGTCGAGAGAGCAGAACGTTATCCCAGGTGCTCAGAGCGGTATTGCGGCAAGAGATCAGAGTGTTCTGGTGCGTGAGGCTGACGAATATGTTGAAGCATTGAAGAGAAAATTGTTTGATAGTATTGTGAGAACCGATCCTACAGCTAATATAGCGAATTTTCCAACAATATCGTCATTATTAAAATATAAAACTTCTGATGGTCAAACTATTTTACATAGAGCGGTAGCCTATGCAAAAACTGTTGATGATATTGCACTGTTAAAAGAGATTGTAAAAAGAAAAAGTAATTTGCTGCTAGAGCTTGATGCATCTAATCGATCATGCCTATGGCATTGCAGTGAGCCACTGGTTTTGGAATATATGATTGCCGCTATACAGGAAAAACATGGTGATAAAAGCCAGCGCGATAAAACAACATATAGTTCTAAAACATTTTTTGATCAGGGCGATTGCACCGGACAAACTTTTTTGCAATCTCTTATTATAAAAAAAATGCATGCAGTTGGTGTTGAAAAGGATTCGCTGCTCTCGATGATTAAGATGCTGGTTAAAAAGAGAGTATCTTTAAAGGGTGTGGAAAAAATTCCTCTTGTACATACTGATATTGAGATTGTTTCTTTTTGTGAAAAGGTTAGTTTTTTGAGATTTTTTGTACGGCATTCATGTACCGTTGAACAGGCTATTAAGTATGTAAAAAAATTAGATGCGCGGATAGATTTTAGAGATGGTTTTATTGATCTGCTTGGCAGGCTACATCCTGCAGATTCTGTATTATCTGCTGTGATGAAAGCAACGTATAGTACGATCGATCATCGTATAAAACCTGAATATCAAGATATGTTAAAAGATTTTATACGATATAGTGATTTTTTGTCAGAATGTATGATTGCTCAAAATCGTATATTTTTTTATTTGGTCGTGGTGTGTAATGACATTGAAATGATGCCTCTTTTGCTTGAGTCTTCTTGTTATGTCAATTTTTTTAATACGATGATAGTAGATGTCCAGGGGAATTCGTTATTATATGTAGCATTGATGAACAATAAAATTGATATTGCAAAAATGTTGATTCAATGCAAGCATTGTATTGATATACACAAAAAAAATAAGATTGGAGTAAGTTCGTTTGATATTATTAAGCAGCATCATAGAGAACTCCTAGAGAATTGTTATGGTATGAGGCCGGATGCTCTTTGTTGCACAGATATGTCTACTAAAATCTCTGCTGAAGCTGCGTATAATGCCATTGCATATATGCCCTATGAGAACGTTGCGAATTATTTGAGAGCCAATGTGGCAGAAAATAATCCTGAGTTATTCGCTGATATAGTATCTGAATTGAATATTTTCGCTGATTGTGCGTCGCCGCAAAAACCTTTGATAACAATTATGGTACAAAAATATTGTCAAAGTGCTGACCCTCGATTATTTGTCATCTTAAAAAAATATTTTTCCCTTGGTGTTTTGTGTAAGGATGCGCTTACAAGGCAGCCTACAATAGGGGATAAAGGAAAGTCAGAAAATTGTTTTACCTTGTTGTCGTCGGATGATAATCCATTTTTTATGGCTATATATCATAATAATCATGAATTAATTACATTGATGGTTGACTGTAATCAAGCAATTATTAATTATAGTAATGCTACAGGACAAGTGCCACTAGACTATGCTATTAATAATTATAATTCTTGTCTTGGATCTCCTGGCCTTACCAAGCTAACAAAAATGAGTCTTTCTACCATTCGCCTGCTGCTTGCATATGGAGCGGATGCATACAAAACAGATTATTTGAACGTTGATTTTGCTGGGCTAGAGCAAGATGACAAATGCCAAATGATTGACGATGCAATAGCACCGTATGTGCATACATATTGCAATGAAGCAATTATTCGATATATAGAAAAAACATATTCGTCTCATGCGGCAAAAAGGTTGTTAAAGAGCATTTATGTGCATCGTGGCGATATGCCTTGGTATGAGTTGCGAAATTCGTTGCTACATGCGCTCTATTTTATGGATCGTTTGCATACAATTGCTCCTGGTTTTTTAACTACGCAACCGATAGAGCAATTTTTTGCCTGTGCGCTCTCTCTTGCGATTCAAATGTCGCATGATGAATCAATTGGTTGTTTTTTAGAACAGGCAAGTTTTCAATTATTTTTTAAAAATGATGCAGAGTTTGTTAAACATTTAGTACGTTTAAAAAAAATGTTGCTCAGCGTGTTGTTGCAATCATGTGATGACACATGGTCAATGAATCCTTCTCTGCATGAACTTAATACGTTTTTTATAGAAAAAATTTTTAACAATACCGCTCCCCTGTCTCGCACACATGTCCTGACTTGTCAGCCACTGGGAAGTTTGCCTATAGGATCACCTTTGGATTCATCTTTTTTTGAGGCTTGTCCACTGGTGAGCGCATTTCCTGAGGATCCATTTTATTCTTAAGTATTTTTACAATGCTTGATAATAATATTGCAATTTGAAATTTATATATTATAATATTTTTGACATATTTGCATAATAAGTTATAATAAAAATAGATATAGGTATAAGATAATAAGCGTTT
>CAIKXM010000046.1 GCA_903831405.1 uncultured bacterium | reverse complement strand
TAATTGCCCATCCGTTATTGATTGTTTATCCGTAATAACCTCAGTATCATCTCCAGAATCTAGAGCTTATGCATCAGTAAGAACTTCTTTTTTTAAAACCGATGGACGATCGAAAGGTCTTTCCTGAAAAGAAAAAAGGTCTGAATATGGAAAAAAAATGATAAAAAATAAAAGCAATACTAAGTAGTTCAAATTGCCATACTTTTTCATAAAAACAACCCACCACCTAAAGGAGAATATTTATAATATGAATTTATGCTATGGTTTTAAGGTCAACAATGTCAATTAACTAAAAAAGCATAAGAAAAAACATTTATTTGACTTACTTTAAAAAAAACCTATAGTTATGGAATACGAGCTGATTAGTCTCAAAGCAAAATACGACGCGGGGTAGAGCAGCCTGGTAGCTCGTTGGGCTCATAACCCAAAGGTCGCTGGTTCAAATCCAGCCCCCGCCACCAAAAACAAATAAAAAAGCGCTCATTGTTTGAGCGCTTTTTTTGTTACGTACATATATGCTATACTTTTTAAAGGACATATGTGTATACTTGAAAATGAAAATAAAGTGCAAATAATCCATATAAAGGGCTGGGGAAAATTATGACAAAAAATGTACGTAAAGATATTCGTAATATTGCTATTGTTGCGCACGTTGACCATGGCAAAACAACACTTGTTGACAAGATGTTACAACAGTCAGGAACAATAAAAGATACAGCTGATCGTGTTATGGACTCAAATGATCTTGAGCGTGAACGCGGTATTACCATTTTGGCAAAAAATACCGGTATTGCATTCGGTGATTATTTTATAAACATTGTTGATACCCCTGGTCACTCTGACTTTGGTGGTGAAGTTGAACGCACCCTGCAAATGGTCGAAGGTTTTTTGCTTCTCGTTGACGCAGCAGAAGGCGTGCTCCCTGGAACACGTTTTGTATTGCAGAAGGCATTAGCTCTTGGATTGCGACCAATCGTTCTTATTAATAAAATTGACCGTCCTGATGCTGACATAGAGCATACAGAGCGTATGATACATGATCTTTTCCTTGATCTTGCACAATTCCCCGAGCAACTTGATTTCCCTGTTCTTTACGGTTCTTCAAAGCATGGTTATGTGACTACTGATATTAACGAGCGCTCAGGATCAATGCAGCCGCTCTTTGATGCAATTATTCACTATATTCCAGCACCAGTAGAACGTGCAGATGGATTGCAAATTTTAACAACCAGTCTTGATTATTCAGACTACTTGGGACAAATTGCTATTGGACGTATTTTTAGTGGCAAGCTTGTCGTTGGACAACAAGTTGTTTGTTGCAAAGATGACTCTATCTGTAGACCTCAAAAAATTACCAAACTATATAAGTTCCGTGGATTAGAGAGAATAGAAGTGGCAGAAGCATCATTTGGTGATATTGTTGCCATTACTGGATTTGAATTCCCTGTTGTTATTGGTATGACACTCTGTGATGTCGGCAATCCACTTCCGCTCGCCTATGTAGCGGTTGATGAGCCAACATTATCTATTTTTATGTCAGTGAACGACTCACCATTTAATGCGCGTGAAGGTAAGTTGTTAACCTCTCGTCAAATACGTGATCGCCTTACAAAAGAATTAAAAATTAACGTCGCTCTTCGTGTTGAAGACACCGCCAATGCTGATGAATTTAAAGTATCTGGTCGTGGACAATTGCATCTTGGTATTTTGGTTGAGACTATGCGTCGCGAAGGCTTTGAGCTTCAAATTTCTGCACCTGAAGTTATTTACAAACAAATTGATGGTGTAAAGTGCGAGCCTATCGAATTACTCGTTGTTGATATTCTCGAAGAACATCAAGGCGTTGTTATGGAATTGCTTGGTAAAAAGCGTGCCGAAATGAAACATATGTCACACTTTTCAAACGGACGTGTTCGTATGGAATTCGAAATTCCTTCACGTGGATTGCTTGGATTCAGAGGTTTATTCTTGACTGAAACTCGTGGCGGCGGTATTGCTACCTTTAGTTTCCTTGGATATCAGCCATACAAAGGTGATATTGTTATTCGTAGCAAAGGCGCACTTATTTCTATGGAAGATGGCGTTGCTACCGCATTTGCTCTTAACGTATTGCAAGAACGTGGCAAGCTCTTTATCGGACCTGCTGACAAGATTTACGAAGGATTGATTATTGGTGAGCACTCTCGCACCATGGACTTAGATGTTAATCCATGTAAGCAAAAGAAATTGACGAACATGCGTGCATCAGGTTCTGACGTTGCCGTGCACCTTGATCCACCAATAAAAATGACGCTTGAGCAATGTATGGAATGGATTATGCCAGACGAGCTTGTCGAAGTTACCCCATTGTCAATTCGCCTGCGTAAAAAAGTTCTTAGAGCTGCATTGCGCTAAAAGTTTTGTAGTTTTAAATAAGTATAGGCATATCTTTTTTAAAGGTATGCCTATATTGCATAGTGTATAAAAATAAATAAGAACGTATGGTAATTTGTATGCAAAACTATAAATACAAAGCTATCGTTGCCTATGATGGAACTGATTTTTATGGCTGGCAAATCCAGCCATTGCAGAAGACTATCGTAGGAACATTGCAAAATACCTTTAAGACCGTCTTTAAACAACAGATAAAGATACTAGGTTCTTCGCGCACAGACGCAGGTGTTCATGCTATAGGACAAGTATTTTCATTCGCCTGTTCATTATGTATTCCGGTTAATAAAATGACTGAGGCGTGGAATGCTGCGCTTCCCGTTTCGATTACCATACGCTCACTGCAGCGAGTTGCTGACACCTTTCATCCACAGCATAATGTTGGATATAAAACATATTGTTATTATTTATTTTATCGCAAGCCATTGCCGCATGCTGCTCGCTATGGGTTGTATTGTGGAGCTATCGATATAATTCGTTTGCGTGATGCTCTGCAGTGTATGGTCGGTGAACATGATTTTCGCCCCCTGAGTGTTGTTATGCCAGCCTATATAAAAACAGTGCGCAGGGTTGACTCGATACGTATTATTAAGAACCCTATCAAAGGGTCATATGCCATTGTAGTTTGTGGCAAAGGTTTTTTGCGCTACATGGTGCGACGTATGATTGGCGCTGCGCTTGAGTGTGCTCGTGGCCGCTGTAGTCAGGAGTATATCAAACAAGTACTGCAGAACAGTATTATTATTAACAAGCTTCCGGTTGCGCCACCACAAGGATTATTTTTGGTGCGCATTGTATATACTAACAAGGCTATAAAATTATCTTGAGATTTTTGTTACTATCTTTATACACTTGTACAGCTTAGTGATTATGTGAGCATGGTATAGATAATCTTTACTACAAAACTGTGTGCAGAAAAATAGATAAGAATGATTCTTCTAGAGCAGATTTAAACATAACTGCATAGGTATAAAAAAATAAAAAACTTATTATGTGTTATCACGATATAAAACAATAAAAAAGGGAAAAAATATGAAGAAACTGTTAAAAATACTCCTGTGGGCTTTTGTTATATGTTCTGTTGGGGCCGTTGGTGTAAAAGTTTTTATAACACATCAACATAGCGAAAAGGTTCGTATTGAAAAGTTTCAAACTCCGCAAGATGAAGCATTTGTGCGCACATTTTTTACTGATAATTGGTATTGGCTTGTCTCAGAGTATTCAGTCGACTTTTCACTTGATTATATTTTATCGCATATGATGTCATCGCATCGTCCTGATGCGCAGCCATTAACCTTTGAGATGCTCTATCGTGGCTCAAAGCCGGTTGGCTTTGTTGCATACCATTTGCTTAATAACGCAACCGGACCCAAAGGGGGCAAGTTATTGTTCCTTGGCGTTTCGCGTCTTGAGCGTGGACAAGGGTATTCATCGATATTGATTCGTCGTGTTTTTGAGCAGCTATGTAGTCAGGGTTGCAAGTATGTTGACTTGGTAACCCGTGTGCAAAATATTTCGGCACGAGAGACGTATCGTAGAAATGGTTTTTATGAGATAGCACAAGATAACAAGTTTGTGTCATATCGCTATGACTGTGCAAAATAAAAAAATATAAGATTATGTTGATAGATGGTATGTTTTTGATGTAAAAATTTAAATGGAGTTTCTGGATGATAAAGAATGTTTTTTTACAATTTTGTGCATTATTGTTTTGTATGGTTTTGCCAACGAACGCAATGGAACAAAAGTATTGCTCAAGACCTTCTCTGGAAGCTGTTGCCGCACTTGAACGTATACATTTTTATATATTTGCAGATCGGTATCAAGAAGCTTCTACTGTTGTTCGTTATGCGCAAGGCGATCCTACCTTTGTTGCACTCATAAAACAAGATAGAGACATTGAGCAATTGTGTAATGATCATGTTGAAATTTTACAACTTGTTCGTGAGACGGTTATTATTCAGCGAGGTATGATGCCTGCTGACTTTTTTCAACTGGTAGATGGTTGTTGGCGTGATGAGGCGTTCATGTCCAGCTTGTTACAAAAAACAAAGCTTGGTAGTTATACACGTGTACCATCCTTAATTTTTCTCGTTCATCAATTGCATGTAATGCGAGGTGGGGTTGACTATTTTGAGCCGCTCATTTCAATGCAGTCAAAAGCTTCAATTTCTGAGCAAAAAATTGAAGAGCCGCCCATTGTGCAACCTTTAGTACAGTTGCCAGGTAGCGAGCCAATAGTTATGCCATTAACAAAAGCACAGCAAGAAGCGTATAGAGCTCTTGGCATAGATATTATTGCTATCATGAGAAAACAGCAGGAGGCAAGAAGTCCTGTAGATATTGTTGCTATAGTTAAACGCCAGTACCGTAGGCTGGCTTTACAATTTCATCCAGATAAAAATCATGAGCTTAATACTGTGGAAAGATTTAAATGCATTCAAGCTGCATATCAACTTTTAACAAATCCGAGCTAAGATGGATTACGACAGGATGCGAACTTTGCATCCTGTTGTTATGATTATTGCGCACAAATTATAAATGAGTATATACTTCGCCATTATCAAAGTTGCTTACACTTTTAACGGGCGAGGTTATGTCGATGTTAAAACAATATTTTCTACGAGTTTGTATGCTGTTGTGTTGTACATCTATAGCAGTTAGTGCAATGGATCAGCAGTATATACCTAATTGCTTTCTGTATTGCATGGACGAGATTACTCAGCATATAGAAACATGTTGCTATGCACGGGCGCTAGAGCTTGTAGAGCGAAGTAAAAATAACACTGTTTTTATTGGATTAATAAAAACAAACAGCAGAATTATTAATTTCTGTAGCCAGCATGAGAATATACTGCAGTTATTTAGAGAAAAAGTTATTATTGGGCAAAGCGCACAACCAGCTGTTTTTTTTGCTGGTAATTATGAGTATTCTGAATTTTTTAGAGATGTATTGGTACAGGCGTATATGCATGTACTCGGTGGTGAAAAGTTAAAAAACTTACTATTTTTGCTCAATGAGTTGTCTGTGGTGAATACAGGGGGCGAGTATTTTGAGTTAACTCTACCCAGAGCTGAATTGCAGCTAGGAGCTATTGCATCATTGCAAAAAATTACACAAGATATTTGTATGCCTAATTAGCTAGGCAGTTTGTCTAGTAGTAGAATGTATAATAAAAATATCAATACAACTTTAACCCGTAATTATCTATGGCAAAAAAAGTTTTTTTACAATTTTTTATATTGTCGCTTTGTTTGTTGCAATTGCCGGCGCATTCAATGGAAGAGTCATCGGCATTGAAGCATATGCATAATGCAGCTACCTCAGTTGATTTTATAAACTTCTTTATATCTGTTGGTGAATATGCAGATGCTTTGTTGCAGATAGAACAAAATAATCATAATCTTCTTTTTGATGTATTAGTAAGACAAGATAGCGATATTGAGCAATGGCTTGATGAACACGTTGAGCTTTTATGCTTTGTTCGCGAGACTGTTGTCATTAAGCGAGGAATGCCTCTTCCTTTCTTTTTTCTACGTAATACAAATGGTCGCCAGATGGATGATGATGTAATGCCTTCTTTGCTAAAGCGGGCTGGCATTGATAATGGTATCTCTTTGCGCTCATTGGTGTATCTCTTTAAAAAATTGCATATCATAAAAACAGGTACTGATTTTTTTGCACCAGATTTTGTAAAACGGGCAAGGACGACGCAAGAACTGTTCAATTAAAAAAGATCATGTGATGCATTATTTTTTTACACTGTCCGTGGGTCTGAATATTGCTATTTATAGGCACTCTCTTTTAGCATATGTACAGAGAAATTAATACTCTTTTTCAGCAGTATGATATGTAGAAAATAAAGGGGGCAAAAATGTATAATTTTGTAAAAAAATTTTTTTGTATGTACGTATTGTGCGCTCAGTGCTGCACTATTTTTTCTTGTACAGGAATCATGTTCAAGGCTGTGGATGGATCTATCATTTGGGGTAGATCGATGGAATTTGGCACGCCACTCAATTCGCAGGTTATCGTCATACCCAGAGGGTATCATTATCAAGGCACAACTCCTGATGGCAATAATGGAGCAATGTGGAAAACAAAGTATGGCGTGGTAGGAATGAATGCATTCGATGAACCATATATAAACGAAGGTATGAACGAGAAGGGTCTTGTGGCAGGGCATTTTATGTTTAGAGAATTTGCTCAATATAGCCCTTACACCTCTGATCAACACGCCAAGTCTCTGGCATCATGGGAATTTGTTACTTGGGTATTAACACAGTTTGATAGCGTTGACACACTACTGCAAGATATTGAAACAATACGAGTTGTCTCGGTTTTTGACACGTATATGAAAGCAGAGCAGCCGTTGCATTTTTTTGTAGCTGATGCGACAGGTCATGCAGTTGTTATTGAGCCTATTAATGGGGTGCTGAAAGTATTTGAGAATCCATTGGGCATTATGACTAATGCCCCATCGTTCGATTGGCAAATGACCAATGTGCATGCAATGATTAAGTCGCTTAATCCAGAAAGCACTATTATGTGGCAGGGAATGAGTATTCCTATTCGTACAGAGGGTAATGGTTTAAAGGGACTTCCTGGTGACATGAGCCCACCTTCGCGCTTTTTGCAATTGGCTTTTGCGCAGGCAACCATTACACAGCCAAAAACAAGTAGCGAAGCTATTGTTGCTGCAATACGGGCATTAAATCGATTCTGTATCTCTGAGGGGATGTCAGTTAAGAATGGGACGGTTGGGGTAACGCAGTGGGAAGTTTTTGCTGATATGACCAATAAACTATTTTGCTATAGAAGTTATGGCAATATGACCTTGCGCAAGGTTGATTGCAATAAAATTACTTTTGATGGTAAAAAAATTACAAAACATGATATCGAGAAAGACAAAACAGTTATTGTTGATGTAACAAATATGTTGCATTGAACAGCTGATATAAAACTTTTTGTTTAGTTTGATGAATGGGATTTTCCAAAAAATAATAGAAACTTTCTTTGGTGCGTTTTGCTACAAAGAAAGTTTCTATTATTTTTTTAATAGCTGATCTATTGTTCTGTGTGCTCTTCTTGTGTTCTCGTTATTTTTGCTCGAGCAGCAGCATTTTTAGCTTGTTTTTGAATAATATACCTAATGCCTTTATATGACCAAATAACGCCATTGTATCCAAAATAAATTCCACCAATACATCCTGAGAGTCCGGTAAATAGTGAAATATCAACAGGAGATTGCAATATTGTGTTAACAATAGATTCTGTTATTGTTCTGGGTTGTTCTACTGCGGCAACAACTCCAGCCTGCACCGCTGCCATAGCAATTTTAGTTGCCGTCATCGTTGTCATACCTGTTATAAGCCCTGATGCAAGCGCACTTGTCATAGCAGCACTTTTAACTAAAACTTGAGTGCAACTATATTTTGTTACTGGTCTGCGTAGCGTAGGGGTTGCTGAGTTTTTTGGTACTTGTTCTTGCATACACAATAATTGTGTTGCTGGTGTAAGGATCAATGCACAAAGCGCAATGTATTTTACCATGTTCTTCATATATAACTTTCTTTGATTAATGAGATGACTGAGATTTTCATTGTTTGTGTAATAAAAAAACGAGATTTTAGCATATATACGATTTTGCTGATACGTATAGCTGTGTAAAGATATTTTGAGTATTGTTTTGGTAATTGTCAAAAGCTTTTTTTACTATACAAGCATGGTGCGGGCAATGCCGCTTGCAAGAAATATAGCATCACACGCCTTAAGCACGGTTGTGGTTAGCGTGCAGTGTGCAGATACATGGGGCATGATCATTGCATACTCATCAGGGGTTAGATCGCCCTCGGGGCCTGCAATAAAAGCGAGGTTGGCAGGTTTGTCTGCAATGGTAGGATCTTCGGCAGTGACAGTTTTTCTTGCAGTAGTAAGTTTGCTGTGTGAGAGAATGGGAGATGTATCTGCTGTGAATTGTTCTACAAATTGCCCAAGCGTTGTGATTAAATTTTCTTTGCCTGCGACATCAAGCAGTATGGTGTGATAATGTGCGATAGAGTTTGATGCAATTTTTTCTGATAGTTTTTCTAATAATTCTGGTTTATTAATTTTTGGTAAACAAAACTGCTTTGATTGCTCTGCTGCAGAAACCATAACACTGTGTATGCGTTCAAAGTCTTTTTCACTCCCCCAATTATGGCGTGTTTTTTTGCTGATATAGGGGGTGATGCTGGTAACGCCAAGCACGGTAAGGTGATATATCGATTGTTCAAAGTCAGTGCGATCAAGCAGTGGCAAGAACCAGTGAATTGTTGGAGTTATCTGTTTGGTTGTTGTTATAGTTTGCAACGCTATAGCACATGACTTTTTGTTGATTTCTAAAATAGTACCTGTTGCACTATAGTCTTGATTAAAGACGATAATAGGGTCATTTTTTTCGAGTCTGAGCACATGTAGCATGCGGTGAACTGTTGCACTGTCTTGTATTATAAGCTCTTGTTGAACAAGCGGCTGCGTTTCCTGTTTTTTTGACCCACGTTCTTGTTCTACAATTTTTTGCGCAGTAGCTTCTTTTTGAGTAAGCGTTTGTACGGCGATATTTTTTTGTACCTGTTTTTGAGAGACATGTTGTGGCGATACCCAAAATTGTTCTTTGATGTACAGTGCAAAGATATGGGCATTCATTTACTTATCCAATCATGCAAATCAAGAAATGTTGTGGCAATTTTAAGGCCAACTCGTTCAAAGAGGTGTTTAAAAACTCTGCGTATACCAGTTATCGGTTTTTTATGTACTTGTTCTTGATACGTTTGTTCATCAAGGGTAAAAACATCATTAATAATTTCTTCATGCTTTTGTGTGGCGCTTTGATCGGTAGCTATTGCACTATTTGTATCAGTAGTTTTTTCTACTTTGGCTTCTGTTTTCTCTATATTAGGGCTATCTTTTGCAATTCTTTCTTCAGCAGTTACTATACACATGGAACTTGTTATACATAGCGAGGTAAATGTTAAAAGCAGTATGTTTTTTTTCATTTTTTTTAGCTTTGTCCTTTATACTAGTGACTAAGAGGTCAGGGGTAAAATTTTTTAAAGTGTATCTTAGATAAAGTAGTATGTGAAATGAACGAGCTGATTAGTCGCCAAAAAGTTCTTATTATAGATGGTTCATCTTTTTTATATCGTGCCTTTTATGCAATTAAGCCAATGATGACCACTGATGGAAAAAGTGTGCAAGCGGTGTACGGCTTTTGCCGAATGATAAAAAAGCTCATTGATACACATAAGCCAACTCATGCGGTAATCGCATGGGATAGTGAAGGAAAAACAGCACGCCACACTCTCTATCCAGAATACAAAGCACATCGCGATGCACCACCGCGCGACTTATTTGAACAAAAAAAAATTATTAAAGAATTTGCAGATACTATACAGATGCCCCAAGTTGCCATTGTTGGATTTGAGGCTGATGACATTATTAATACCATTGCGCTGCGAGCACAAGAACAGGGCTTTGATGTGGTGATTGTTACCTCTGACAAAGATATGCGCCAAATCGTATCTGCTGGTTGCACTATCTTTGATCCATTTCTTGATCGTATATTAGATATTGCAGCAATTGAACTCATATATTCTTTTGCCATTGATCGCCTGCCTCTGTATTTCTCGCTCCTTGGTGATGCTTCAGATAATATTCCGGGTGTAGCGGGTATTGGCAAGGTAGGCGCAACAAAACTAGCAACACAATATAGTTCTCTTGATGATCTGTACGCTCATATTGATCAGATAGGTGGAAAATCGCAAACATACCTGCAAGCAGCACGAGATAATGCCTATATAAGTTATCAATTATTTTTACTCGAAGTTGTTCCTGGTGAGTTTGCAATACAGCGATATGTTTTTTCGGCTGCAAAGTGGAATAATGCATACCAGTTTTTTAAAAACCTACAGTTTGCTTCACTGCTTAAGGGTATGCAAGAACAGACTACTCTTTCAGTTACCCATAGCGGTGGTCAAACGAGTATTTTTGCGCCTGATGTTCATATTGATCAGATGCCAGAGGTGCATGGTACATTAATATGTGTGCAGTCTATTGATCAGCTTGTAGAAATAGAAAAAAATATACAGCTCAAAAAATGTGCCGCAATAGACACAGAGACTACGGGCATAGATGTTCGTCGTTCAACGCTTGTCGGTATTTCGATTTGCTGTGATGACGATAGTGCGTATTACATTCCCTGTGCACATACAACAGGTGAATTACAATTGCCATTGCCTACTGTTATTGCATGGCTACAAAAACTTGCAGGCGATCAATCTATAGGGTGGTGCTTTCATAATGCAAAATTTGATCTGCACATATTGGCGCATGCAGGCGTTACTTTTAAAAATTGTTTTTTTGATACGATGATTGCGGCGCATTTACTCCTTGATGATGATCAAGGCGTTGGCCTTAAAGCACTCTCAGAAAGACTGCTCAATCAAAGAATGAAATCATTTAGCGATATCACCAGTGAGCATGGGTGTTCGTCTTTTGCACAGGTTCCCATTAAGGCTGCAACAGTGTATGCAGCTGCAGATGCACTGCAAACGTGGAGACTGGTAGAAATATTTAAAAAACAGCTGGTAGAAAAGAATCTTGATACGCTTTTTTATACCATAGAAATGCCCCTGATTGCAGCACTTGTTGCCCTTGAACAGACGGGCATGTTACTTGACAAACAAGCCTTGGTTGGGATAGCAAAGAGACTAGCGGGCGAAGTTGAACGCATTCGACAAGAGATTGTTGCACTACTGGGGCCACAATACTGTCAGCTTAACCTTAATTCGCCAAAACAGTTGCAAGCAATATTGTTTGGTGATCTTGGTTTAAAATCGGTAAAAAAAACAACCAAAGGAACATCGCGCTCTACTGATCAGCAATCGCTACAAGAGCTTGTTGACCAACATCCGGTCATTAGATTGATTATGCGCTATCGAGAGCTATATAAATTATTCTCGACTTATGGTGAAGGTTTGCAACAATACTATGATGAGTCTACGGGCAAAGTGTATACATCAATGAGCCAGATTCGTACTGCAACGGGACGTTTATCAAGCTCAGATCCAAACATGCAAAATATCCCCATTGCTGATGATGCAGGTGGTGTTGCAATACGCTCAGCATTTATTGTCCCAGTTGGACATGTATACATTTCGGCTGACTATTCGCAGATTGAACTTAGAGTGCTTGCTCAATTATCAGGTGATACGCGTTTGGTTGATGCTTTTATACAAAATCAAGATATTCATGCTATTACAGCAGCTGGGCTGTTTGACGTGTCTGTTGATGCGGTTAGCAGAGAACAGCGACAGATTGCGAAGAAAATTAACTTTAGCATTTTGTACGGCCTTTCTGCCTTCCGTCTCGCCAAAGATCTGGATATACCATACAAACAAGCACAAGAATATCATGATCGTTTTTGGAAGCAGTACCCTGGTGTTGTGTTGTGGATGCAACAGGTAATTGATCAGGTAAAAAAGAATGGCTTTGTGCAAACGCTTGGCGGTCGAAGAAGATCTATTCCTGGTATTTATGAGGCAAATAAAGCGCTCTATAATGCTGCGTCGCGCATTGCAATCAATACCCCCTGTCAGGGGACTGCTGCAGAGGTTATCAAAAAGGGCATGATTGCTCTCTATGAGCAGTTTTTACAAAAGAATCTTGATGTACAGATTGTTCTGCAAATTCATGACGAACTTATTTTTGTAGTGCCTGTAGATAGTGCGCAAGAAGCAGAAGCTATGATTAAGCAGACTCTTGAGCATATTGAGCCAAGCTGGTCGATTCCATTGCAAGTTACGACGCGTATTGGCTCAACATGGGATGAGGTAAGTAAATAAAAAAAAATAAAAAGCTGCTGAACAAGTTCTTTAAAATTAGTACAATAAAAAAGAACATATAGAAACTTAAGAGTTAAAAACTATTACGCTGCGAAAGAAATTTTTATGAATACTGGTGAATCTTTTATTATCAATGGCGGAAATCCTCTTGTTGGTGATGTACGCGTCAGTGGTGCCAAAAATGCAGTACTTGTACAACTTGCGGCATTATTGCTTGCGGATGGTGTTTCGATATTGCATAATGTGCCTGATATTGCAGATGTACACTCTATGATAGAGTTGTTACAGTTTTTTGGTGCACAGGTTGTCTTTGATACACAAGCACATGTTGTTACTGTTGATACAACGCAGGTTGCATTTGCATTGCCACCCGCTGCAATGCTGACCAAGTTTCGTGCTTCCATTTTGATTACTGGCGCATTACTGACCCGTTTTGGTGCATCATTTTTTACCGCGCCTGGTGGTTGTCCTATTGGTGAGCGACCAATCAATCTGCATATGCATGCTTTCAAAAGCCTTGGCGCGGATGAAATCATTGATGGCGAGCGTCATAGTATTGTAGCGCCTGCGGACGGGCTTGTTGGTGCGCTCTGTATTTTTGACTATCCAAGCGTAGGGGCAACAGAGAATGCATTACTTGCCGCTATTTGTGCAAAAGGTCGTACAGCTATATATAACGCAGCACTTGAGCCAGAAATTTTTGATCTGGTAAATATGCTGCGTAGCATGGGTGCTAATATTTCGTACGATGTGCCTGCAATGATTATTGTTGAGGGCGTTGAACGCACAGAACTTGCTCCTGTTAACTGGACAGTTTTGCCCGACAGGCTCGAGGCGGGAACCTGGCTCTATGCAGCAGCTATTACCGGTGGCAATGTGTTGGTACATGATGCACCGATTGAGCATATGTATGTTGTATTGCAACAGCTTGATCAAATGGGTCATGTTGTTGAGATTGATGAGCAAAATGGTGTTGTCCGCCTAAAGGGTAGCAAAAAATATAGTGCAGTTTCGTGCAAAACAATGCCTCATCCAGGTTTTCCTACTGACCTACAGTCGCCATTGCTTGCATTGCTAAGTTGTGCACAAGGAGTGGGCAAAATTACTGAAACAGTCTATGAGAATCGCTTTTTAGCAGTAGAACCATTATGCACAATGGGCGCACAGATAACGATGTGCAACTCAACGGTTACCGTGACTGGTGTTGATGACTTGATTGGCGCAGAAGTTGAAGGCAAAGATATTCGCGCGAGTGCTGCTCTTATGATTGCTGGGCTGAGAGCACAGGGAATTACCCGTGTATCGACCGGTCATCACTTGGCACGCGGGTATGAACGATTTGTTGAAAAGGCACAAGCATTAGGTGCAGATATTACTGTAGCAAAGTAATAACCAATAAATACTAATAGATCTGAATAGTAATAGATTTGAAAAAATTTTTTACCAGAGAAAATTTTTATGAACAGTATGACAAAATTTTTAATGATTAATTTGTTAGGTGTTTTTTCTGTTTCGACAATTGTTTGCATGGAATCTGTAGAAAATCCAGCAACGTATCTTGTTTCTCCTATAGAAAAAGCATTTGATGACGTAGAAGTGATTATAGAGCCAACAATTGCAGAGCAACAAGAAATTGTTGTGTCGAGAGATCAAACAAAGGCAAAAGTAAAATCGTTACCAATAAAAGCATGTTGTTGTACTAATTGCTGTTGCATGAGCGCAGTAGTTTTTGTATTTAAGCATATGCGCTGCTTGTGCAAATGTTTTACGTGCATGACCTGTTGCTGCTCAAACAAGTGCGTAGATTGTTTGTGCAAGGAATAAGAAAAGATAGATAACAACAGCCGTAACCGCAAAGGGGACATTAAAGCTTTGTAGTTACGGCTGTTTTGTTGACAAAATGTAAATAAAATATAAACTTATATTGCGATGTCTGCTGAATTATTAAAAAATAAAAAAATCAGCACAATGCTTTGTCTTTTTAAAAAACCTGTATATATAAAAAATAATTAGATGGGGTTTTGTATGAATAAGTTATATAAAATTATCGCGTTCTGTGGATTGCTTGTCGTCCCGTCAACAAATATGTTTTGTTTGGCTCCTTCAAAAGAGCGATATGAATATTGGGATGATTATGAATATTGGAATGATAAAGATTCTGACAATATGGCTCGTTGTGTAAAAGCTGGCTGGGTAATTCAATCAGCTCTTTTGGGTATTAAGGCTGGTTCCTTTATATATAAGCAGAATAACAATCTTACCTATGCAATAGCAGGTGGTCTGGCAACAAGTGTAGCTGTACCAGCATGTTTAGTGGCAAGTGGTTATTTGCTTTTTGATATGGCGAGTCAAACGAGTGAAGATTTTGGTGGGAAGCCATATACCTGTAAAAAAGTTTTAAAATCTGTAGATGGAATTTTGAGTGTAGCAAGTATAGCAGTTGGTGCTTTGGTTGCTGTTGGGGCATTCACTTATAGTAAAGATAAAGATATTCTGCTAGCAATGTCAGCAATGGCAACTGGTGCGATAGTAGCACCGGTAACATTTGTTGGATTGTATTGTGCAGGGATGTTTGCTGGGCTTGGTTCTATGATATATTGTTTGCCTGGCGCTTTTTCATATGTGTTATATCACAAGCTTGCAAAGTTTAGAGCCAAAAAAAAAGTTGTGGATAGTCAGGCTTTTGTACGTAAATAAAAACCTATATATAAAAAAATAAATAAAGGGTTTAATGTGAACAAGATATACAAAATTATCGCGCTTTGCGGGCTGCTTATTGCACCGTCTGCAAATATTTTGAGTATGGAGCAAGCAGCAGAGCAAAGGACTTATCCTATGACCTTTAGAAAATCTGTGAGTGATACTTTTCAGTCTAAATTTAATAAAGTTCTTATACCAACCGCAGGCATTCTGGTTGGGTTTGTTGTTTATATGCATGCCAATAAAAATATTACGTATGGATGCCTATCGGCAGCAGCAAGTATAATAGCTGTTAGTGTAGGAACTGCATTAGTATATAAAATTTTATGGAATAAGCTTGAAAAGCCTTCTGCTAAAAAAAATGCTGCAATTA
The DNA here is from genome assembly GCA_903831405.1 of uncultured bacterium. Lineage (GTDB taxonomy): Bacteria > Babelota > Babeliae > Babelales > Babelaceae > GWE2-41-16. The sequence goes on along the minus strand of CAIKXM010000046.1, from coordinate 2,640 downwards.
AAAAAATAAAACAATCATTGCAAAATGCTAAAATGTCTTATCAGCGTTCAATGATACGACACAATCAAGGAATAGCTTCGGCACGAGAATTAATACATAATGCTAATATAATTGATCAACAGACAATTGAAGATGTTGATATTGTAAAAAAACTTAAAGAATTAGCAACAGAAATAGAAACAGTAATTCAAGAAGATTTGAAGACTTTGTTAAGGTTGTTAGAGTTAGCACAGGAGCGCGTTTCGGATGATAGTATGGCAGAGGAGAAAGCTCAATTAGCAGAAGTTATGGAAAAATGTATTAATAGGAAGATTTTAGTCTTTGATGTTGCAGCTAGAGATTTGCTGGAACAGTTTTCGCAACGTTTAGCAGTATTTGAACAAGAAGTGGTCGCGCAAAGTGGACTGATTTATCGACAACTGCAAGAAGAAGAAACACAAAGGCATCGATCAAGTGGTAAGCCAATGTATGGTTGGAATGAAGAGCTTTAGTAGAAAAGTTACTTTTGGTAAAAGTGACAATGCAAAAAATATAAAAGTTTAAAATAATTGAAAGAATTTTATATGAATAAAAACATGTTTAAAATTCTCGTATTCTGTGGATTGCTTATTGCTCCATCAGCAAATATGTTGAGTGTCGATCGTGCGGTACATATAAAAAAAGCTTTAGTACTGTCGATTCAACTAGGAGTTATATCAGGATGGTATGGGTACGCTCAACATGAAAATTTTGGCCAGGCTGTACGATTTGCTGCAGCGCCTATGGCGATAATTTTTACGGGTATTGGACTGTATTTTACGATAGCAGCAACATGTTTTTTGGGTAGCAAAATATATGATAGGACAGTGCGGCGGCGACCATGGGTTCGACTAGCACCAGTAGTAGATGAAGGTCCAGCAGTAGTAGTATGGCCGATAGAAGAACGAATAGACGATCCAGTAGCTTTGCCCGTAGGTTTGCCAGAATTACCGCGAAGAGAAGAAGCTCCGGTTGCCGGATTGCCAGTAGCGCAGTTGCCAGTAGTAGAACAGCACACAGAGCAGCGACTAGCAGCATTAGAAGAAGGATATCACCATCGAATGTATGAAAGGATGGCAGCCTTTAGAGAAGATATGGCAGCACAAAACCGCCAAAGGTATGAACAAGAGTTAGCGTACAGCCGCGAATTGAGAGCACGCATAGACCATGATTTAGGAATTTTGCCTGCTCAAATTGGTTTGCCAGGGATGCCAGCAGGATTGCCTGTTGAAGAACAGCAGCCAGAACAATCGTTCAGAGATATGTTCTCAGCTATCTTAGAAACCCTTGATCATCGAGCAGCAGCAGCAGCAAGAATTGTATTCGCATTATTTGCACAAGATATGGCAGCGCGAAATGAACTGATGCATCGACAATGGCATGAAGAAGAAACACAAAGGCATCGATCAACTGGTAAACCAATGTATGTTTGGCTTGATCAGTAGAGAAATTACTTTTTGGTAAAAGTGATGGTACAAAAACATAAAAATTTTAAAAAAAATAATTGAAAGAATTTTGTATGAATAAAAATATATTAAAAATGCTCGCACTTTGTGGATTATTTATTGTCTCGTCAACACAGTTATTTTGTATGGAGCAACAACAGCAACCAATAAATCCAATACGACCAGCAGGATACAATCATCAATTAGATGAGAAGTCACATGAGTTAGTGGTTGATCCAGTGAGGTATCTTACTTCTAAAGAGATTTCATTCGCATATATTTGTAAATCATTATCATCGAAGAAAAAATTATTTATATTAGGTTTTATTGTATGTAGTACTTTAATATATGTAGAAGATGCAAATATTGGCAAATCTCTGTTATATGGTGCTTTGGGTGGAGCTCTTTGTTTATCATTAGAGGCAATAGCGTGTTTGTGTGAACTTGCAATCTATTTTAGTCGAAAATCTCGTAAGCCTTTTCTCCTTTTGAATGATGGTCATAAAAAGCGTATTGTTGCGATGCCCTGTATAAAAGAATAGTGCAGATTAAAAAAAATAAAGAGACTCTTTTTTAGCGAAACATATCGCCGAAAAAGAGTCTCTTTATTGTGTTATGTTTTTTTTATTTTTTATTTGTGACAACAATTGTATTGCCAAAAGAATTAATAAATTCTTGGGTGATGATTGTTTCGTCAGCTATTGCTTTGGCATCAGCATCATTTGGTGATGAAAATTGTATACAGCTTACTGTTTCTTCGTCATCTGATTTAAGAATAGCGTAAGCGTACCTCTCTTTTATTTTTCCAAAGGTTGTTTGATTTATCTTGAACGGTATTTCTATATAACCATTATCCATATGTATACAGATATTATTTTTTAAACTTATCAGAGACTGCATCATTGTTCCATAGATAGTAATAAATTGTTGTGTAATTATCACTGAATCTGGAATATAGCATAAAAATTGCTTACGGTTTGTTTTGTTACATTCAAAATATACATTCACTTCATCATTATTTAGTTCGTATTGATCAGTTATTTTATAAGATTTTTGAATGCAATCAAATGCTTTTTGCTTGATTTCTCCAAAGGTTGTTTTATTCAACGTAACTTCAAAGCTATCTTTAGAACAAGACAGGGTAACGGTTGTATTTTTTGAAAATAATTGTTTACGT
>CAIKXM010000045.1 GCA_903831405.1 uncultured bacterium | reverse complement strand
GAAAAAGTTATTATTTTTAACAATGGCATTGGTTGTTACTTTTTGCAGGATATTAATAGCACCACCCTCTGAAAGAGATCTGTATAAAGTCGACATACGTAATGCATTCTCAAAGGCTTATACTATCGATCTTTCTATTCAACCATACTTAGAGGGTAGCAGTGGAGCTCAAGCACTAGTACTAGCCGAAGAAGCAAAAAAACATGTGCGGGAAGCGACAGCGATGCTATTCCCCATGATAACGGTACTAAGTGAAACAAATAAGACAAAACTTGCACAAGAAATAAAAGCAATACTGGAGCGTGCTCAAATGGCTGCAACAGCTGCTGGTGAAGCAGCTCTCCAACACATATCTACCAGGCTTGATCAACGACTTGCAGTTCTGCCACATTTTATTACATGGGCACAGGTATGCAACAGTCTTCCTTTTATGCAACACTCTCTTGTATCTTCACCAATGCCGAATGCTACACCCATACCAATACAATTATTCTCTATCCTAATGGATAATCTTATTGAAAGATTTAATCAGGTAAAAAATAATAGAGACTTGTGGCTCACGCCTCTGGGCGCAGAGCAACCATTCTATGTAACCAAAGATAGCGCACAAATAGGAGAAACTCTGTATATTCATGCAGATGTGCATGGTGATGTAAAATCACTTATACGCTATCTATCAGTATTGTTTGATCAAACTATCATCGATGGCAATTGGAAAATAGCGCCCCACAGCAAGCTTATATTTTTGGGAGATTATATTGATCGTGGCCTCTATGGGCTCGAAGTATTATATACCCTCATGATACTTGCATATCACAATCCAGGACAAGTACTCATTCTGCGAGGCAATCACGAAGACAATGCAGTGTATAGAGGAGTAGGCTGCTCCAATGCTGGATACAATGAGCAAGAAATATCACAAAAACTATCAAGTCAAAACATTGATACTGCACCATTTTTTGACAGGCTTGATGCATTCTTTGACACACTGCCATCAGCAGCATATATACAGCAACCAAACAATCGCTTTTTATTATGTACTCATGGTGCACATGATCATACCCATGCAAGCCTTCCCGCATTTTTACATAACGCAGCGCTTCGCTTTGATGCGTATAGTAAAGTAGGAACTGTTAACAACTATTCGTGGAGCGTATATACTCCACAATATCCTGCTAATACAGAACCTTTATTTAACAGAGAGCGTGGCGCAGGGTTCATCCATTACAGGACAGAAACTCTCGCATGGATGAGAGCTCATGAAATTGATACTATTATTCATGGTCACGAGCATACAACCTCTCAATTATGGAATAGCCCACATTTTAATTATTCCCAGCATAATCCAAAAAATTTTGTATACGGGTTGCCCGTTGATCCAAATACGTATACTGGCCAAGACTTAAGATGTACAGACTCTGTATACGGGATAATCAAAATGGTAAGTGCAGATCTCGAAAATGCTGCCACGATAAAATTTGAAAAAATACCCATACTTCCACCAAGAGAGTAACAACACAGCTGGCCAATAAGTATTTTTTTACGATGATCTTAAATCAAGGCGCAATCTTAGCTGTATCTAAAAATATATAGGTATTTTTCTTGTTTTTTTCATTACTATACTCATACACAAATACGATACTTTTTTACTATACACCCACATAACTATAGTAAAGAACCGTACCTATAGAATATATTTTATGTAGCGCTATATGTTATTTTTTTTACAAAAAAAGAGAGGTAGTAAATGAAAAAGTTATTATTATTGATCACACTTGTCGGCTTTGGCAAAATGATCAAAGTGTCAGCAGGAGGCAGCAGTAAAGAATACGATGACCTAAAAAACAGAATGGACACCATAAATACATTATTTAAACCATTGATAAACGCTGAAGGTGAGAAAGATTCAAAAAATAATTTTGTTGCTAAAAACAATGATTATATCTCATTAAGAAGCTCGTTACCAGAAATTATTGAAGATTTTTTTACTATAGCTTTAGGCAAAAAACCCCTAACAATTATAAAGTTCAAAAAAGGAGATAACTCTACGGACGAATTTTATGATATATATACAAAATTGCTAAAAAAAATGTATTCATATATAGAAAATAAACAATCCGCGATGCAAAAAAGTCTTCCTGATCAATACAAAGAATTAGCAGACATTACAGTAGATTTAAGTGAAAAAATGATAAAAAATGATGCTTGGAATAAGCCACATATGAAAAGGTATGCTGCTACACTTTTATTTACCTATGCTATAAATCTTTTCAAAGCTATTGAAATTGTATTGCAAAGAAATATCAATAGCTTTCCCAACCTAGATATCAATGAAATAAAAGGTCCTGTTACAACTGCTGAACAAACCGTTAAAAAACTCTTGACCAAAAAATAATAGGCATTAAAACACAAAAAGAGCTGTAATACTTTAAAACTGTATTACAGCTCTTTTTGTGTTTTAATGCACGTAACGCTACTTCTTGCACTGATTAAATCAATCTTTTCAATTTTATCAAAGTTGCATTAGCAAAACCGTTATTAAAAATAACTTCGCACCTATAAACAATCAATCCCAACTTCCATGACCAGTAACCACTTCGCTTTTACCCCATGCGGGTCCCCAAACATGCGTTACCTGATTTCCATTATCAGTAACTACTATTTTAAATCCATTGTTTGGATAGAAGCCGCCAACAGATCCATCGGGAGCTTGAAATTTTTGTAAATTAACCTCAAGACCGTTAATATTCATGCTTAAAACAGAATGCGATGGAAAATCACGCCAATAATGTTTCGCTATTTTATCATCAGATACACCCTCTATTTTATTAGATAAATTCCACAATTCAGGAATATAATAAATTTGCATAAGAGGTCCCCTTGCAACCGCTACAGTAGCACCAGTAACAGTAATAGGGTTTTTTGTTTTATTTATTATCTTAATTTGCGTAGCACAAGCAGTACCTAACCCAAACAATCCAATACTTAGAAATAACATCTTTACCGTATTCATACACTCTCCTTTTTTATTACCTATTATCGAAAATTATTCATTTTTTTTACATCTAATACTATTGAAATATATTTTAGATATATTTCAATAGTAACAAATTCAAATAGACAAAAACAAGAGTGCGAGAATTTTTTAAAATAAAAGAGTGACGAGCGCTATCGATGATAGCGGCAGAAAGGGTTAAGAGTTTCGATTGAATTGAAGAAAGTATATTACTCCACCTTCGCATACCTTGTGCTCGGGAAGCTTTAACGAAGAAGTGGCTACAGTTGACAAGATAGTCAACCAGATAGCTTTCACTTATATGGCAACAAAATTAATTTCTTAAATATATAGAATTTCGTTAAAAAAATTGACCCTTACTTCGCTCCAAAAAGAGCTATGTAGATCAAGCATGCCAGGGCGACTTGTCCGTCGTAGCCAAGAGGCGAAGTCGGAAGTTCAACACCCTATTGAGCGAATGAATTAGGAAGATTTATTCGTCCGCCTTCGCATAAAGCTTCGGAACGGAGGCGTCTTCTTGTCATTTTTATAATAATATCAAGTCATTAAAGAAAATTGGCATGCCAGGCATAGCTCAACGCTTCGACTGAGCGAAGACTGGTGTGCCCAGTAGGATTCGGACCTACGACCTACGGATTAGAAATCCGTTGCTCTATCCAGCTGAGCTATGGGCACATATACATTTCAACTACAGTTACTTTCTCCCATGCGTCCTGTCCGGCGAAGCTCTCTAAAGAGCGAAGCCTGGAAGCTATGGGCAAATATACATTTCAAACTACAATTACTTTCTCCCATGCGGACGACTCCGGCGACTTGTCCGTCGTAGCTAAAAGCGAAGACGGAAGCTTTACGCGTAGACTGAAAGCTATGGGCACATATACATTTCAACTATAATCAAGTTTTTCAATACCACTACAAGATACATTAACTATATAGCAAAACTTTTACGTATTCAACAATAAAAAATCTTGTGCATATTGATGCAACTGTTTTTCTGTCACAGTTGAAATATCTTCACTATGCAATATTACTTCATAGACATCATTATGCAAGTTTTTTACATAACTAACATATTGCCATATGAGTGTAACTGCTAACTCTTTTACTTTGCCATCAAGATATCCATTCTGGAACATAAAGAGCGCCAGCGCTTGATCAACAAAGGAGCGCGTTTGCAGTGTATCCTGCTTTAAAAGTTCTACCGCAAGACTGCCGCGAGCAAGCTGTCGCTGAGAAACTATATCAAGCTCTGTACCAAATTGTGAAAAGCCAACAAGCTCACTGTACTGGGCAAGATCAAGACGCAGAGAGCGTGTAACCTTGCGAATAGCTTTTGTCTGCGCAGCACCACCAACACGAGAAACTGACAATTCACTGTTTATAGCGGGACGAATACCACTATTAAACAAATGGGTATCAAGAAAGATTTGGCCATCGGTGATCGAAATTAAGTTGGTTGGAATATAGGCAGTTAGGTCATCACCCTGCAACTGTACAATCGGCAATGCGGTAATAGAGCCACCTGAGAGGAACTTACCCGCACGCTCAAGCAAATGCGAATGCAGATAAAATATATCACCAGGATATGCCTCGCGACCGGGAGAGCGACGCATAAGCAAAGACATCTCTCGATACGCAATAGCATGCTCAGATAAGTCATCATATACAATCAAAACATCACGACCCTCATCTCTGAGAAACTCTGCAACGGTCGCACCAACCAGTGGTGCCAAATATTTATTAAGAACACTCTCCGAAGCATCAGCAACTACAATTGATGTATAGGAGAATGCATCATACTCTTGCAATGTATGCATTAATCGGGCCACGTTAACCTGACGCTGGCCAATTGCAACATACACACAGACAGTATCTTTGCCTTTTTGATTGATAATAGCATCAAGTGCAATGGATGTTTTGCCGGTATTTCTGTTTCCCACAATAAGCTCACGTTGTCCACGACCAATAGGAACCAGCGTATCTATCGCCATAATGCCAGTCTGGAGCGGCTCGTTTACCGGGCTACGCTCAACAATGCCAGGAATTTCTGAGTCAATAGATCTTTCTTGTACATTTTTAAGATCGCCAAGCTCATCTATAGGTTTTCCCAGTGCATTGACAACACGTCCAAGCATTGATGATCCAACACCAACTTTAAAAGAACCACCCGTGCGTTTAACAACTTCACCCTCTACAACCACAATATGTGCATGGAGAAAAAAAGCAGTCACATGATCATCACCAAGATCAAGAACAATTCCCTGATTGCCGCCATCAAAGAGCACGAGTTCTCCATAGACTACGCTTTGCAAGCCGTAGATTTGACACATGCCATCGCCAACTTTAATCACGGTACCAATTTGTTCAAATTCTTTTGTATCAATACCCTGCAATGCTTTTTCAAACAAGACTTCTAAGTCTGAAGTTTTTATCATGAAATATCCTTAGTACAAATGCTTTATGGCATTAAGTCTTTTCCGTATAGATTGCTCCCATAAGAATCGATCACTTCGAATTCTTACCCCTGCTATCAATGCTGGTTCAACAAAAACAGAAGCATCAATAGAATATCCTACTTTTTGCTTGAAGAAACTCTTTAACAATTCAATTTCATCAGGTTGTACATAGGGATATACTTCAATAACACCATCGATAATTTTATTTTTTTCTCGATATACCATTCGCATACTTTTTACAATAGAAAAAATCATATACAAACGAGCAGACCTCTCAAGTACATCAAGCAATGTATTCCAAAAATTGTGACGAGAGTATATATAAAATACTTTCTTTAAAAGTTCTTTTTGTCCATGCAGATTATGACGCATTTTAAATAACGAAATAAGTGGTGCATGTGATGAAAAAAAAGTAAAAAGCGCATCAAGCTCAGCTGAAAAATTTTCAGAGAACTCTTTTTCAAATACCTCTATACATGCTTTTGCATATTTTGTTGCTATAATTGATTCGCTCTTCATATATTATATAACCTCTTTGCGCACTTGCGTACAAACAGCTTCAATAAAACTGCGAGCCTTGGCTGAATCAGTATGATACAACTCTGACAATTCTTGTTCTACTTGTATAACCGCAGGCTGCACAACGCGTCGCTGAAAGCAACGCTTCTGAATCTCGACGTATTGCTTGCTCATAAGAATACACATTTTTTTACTGCTATTTTCTGCCTCACTGGCAGCTTTTATTTTTTCTCGCTGTACTGACTGTAACCATTGATGCATGCCAAGCAAAAGCTTTTCTCGTCGAATTGTTTCTACCAGTACCTGTTTTTCAACTTTCTGTTGCTGCTGAATTGCAGTAATATACGCATTATCACGCGCACTATCATGATCTCTCTCTGATATCTGTTCTGCCTTTATATACGGAACACCATAGTGCAACCATGCATAGAGCAATAGAGCGACAAGAATAAAAAAGTTTAAAACAACAAATAATTGATTAAGCATGTTCAATCCTTTTGCGAATTGATGCGACTATATCTTGCAGAGGGACTTCAATATTTTCCATCTCACAGCCATCTCGCAAGCAATCATGCTTTATTTTATCAACAGGAACGAGTATCGCTTGTTTGCTGATTAATGGTGGAACAAGCTCTTTTGCTTTTTCTTTGTCTTTTTCAAAAGCTTGTTTATTTTCTTGCAAGCGCTGCTCAATATCTTGATTCACTTCAGCTATATGTCCTTCAAGCACTTCTTGTTGTTTTTTTTGTTGCAATACAATACCTATTGCCGGCTTAAGCACAACAATTTTTAAAATATAATACGCAACAAGAAAATGAATCATCTGAACAAGCACGGTTATATTGATCGTCATTGTAGAAGCTTCCAAGAGAAAAACTTTTTATATCAAGCCAACGTGTAGCAGTAAAAAAAATAAAATGCTTACTCGTTATGAGATAATAATCAATATAGCAATAAGAAGAGCAAAAACTGAAGATGATTCAATAACAGAAAGCGCAATAATAGCTATGCCTCGAATCGGACCGGCACTCTCTTTGTACTTACCAATACTCTCACACGCAGTTGCACCAACACGTCCTTGTGAGATGGCTGGCCCAATAGTGCCTATGCCAATAGCAAAAGCAGCTGCGAAACATTTTGCAACTTTAACCCATACCATTATATCGTCCATTTTGAAAATCCTTCGCTAAAAACAGGTTTTTAAAAAAATATATTTTATTATAAAACAACACCATCAAGCAAAATTGCATGATCAGAATAATTAAAAGTCTTTTTCATAAACGTAACAATACTTTTAACATGCTCCTTTTGTATGGCTATGTCATCTTCAAATTCATAATTATTATCAAGAATAAGCACCGGGATATCTTCGACACATGCTTCTAAATCTTTTTTTTCAACCAACCACTCTTCGTGCCGACGATCAAGTAGTTTAAGATACTCAAGCGATATAGTAGATTCTTCGCTGCGCTTTCTTCTCATTATTCGACTATAGCAAATCTCTGGGTCAGTCTTTAAATAAATAAAGGCAGCAGGCTTTTGCACATACACATCAACAAGCCAATTAAAACATTTACGATACATCTTCCACTCAAGCAGCGAAAGCGATCCCATTTCGTAACAATTTTTTGCAAAACAAAAACGATCAGAATACACCGAGCGCTCAAGTACCTGGATGGGCTCATGGTTAACATCTGTATATGCTTTTTGTGTTTGAATACGTGTAATAAACGCATACAACTGAAAGGTATAGGCCCATCTCTTTGGATCTTTATAAAAAAGATCAAGAATATTTTCACCATCAATGTTTTGCCATTGATCCGTTGGCTCAAGAATTATTTGCGCATGCATATATTTTTCGAGCATTTTCAAAAATGTAGATTTTCCAGCGCCAATGTTTCCCTCAACAACAAACAATGATGATGGTGTAGAATCTGCTTGGATCATAGCGTAACAAACCTCTATGCTAAAACTTCGTAAAAAATGCTTATATTGTGTACCTAAAAAAGCTATATTACGCCTTTTTTGTACTTTTACAAAGGGTACTCTCATTTTTTACTACAAAATACCAACACCTATGATTATTTTTTTAAATTATTTTTTTTATTGTGAGCCCTTGCCTTGTAAAAATAAAAATTGCAGACTATTCTCTCAAAATTACCATTGCACAAAAAAAACAAAAGGAAGTTACCATCTATGAACAAGTCTGTACACATTTTTTTTTATATACCTGTTCTCATACTAGCTATAGGTATATTTTCTCAAAAAACATATGCAACTGATGAAGATTCTTTTAGCAATCAAGAAGAAATTTTTCAAACAATTTTTGATGATACACAACTCTATCAAGATGCAAATACCCTACAAAAAACGCCTGCCTGCCAACCAACACCCGAGAGCGCCTTTAGCGTAGTAGAGTTTCTAACTTCACCAGACATTAACGCACAAAAAGTATTGCAAAACGATATATACCTTTATACAAACGTTCTCAACAAGCGCCCATTCTTTACCCAACCTTTTTTTAATCAAGAAGCATATTGCAATAAATTGCGCAGCAATGGCTTTTCGCTTGATATTTTTTATCAAGAAACAAATCACAAAAACTATACACAATACAGCAAAAATCTTGATTCATATATAGCGCTTGATCATCCTGATTTGCTTGATGATATTGATGTAAAACAATTTACCTCTATCGATGTGCCAGAATTTCTGCAATTGTTTTCTCCTATCAAAATACAAGAACGTAAATTTGGTATCATACTCAAAGCTATGGCCAACGTGCATAGCATAACCCTGCGAGCAGCTTTGCCATTCTACTATCTAGAGCGCAACTTTTACCTGACACAAGAACAGGCAAACAATATTCAGAACAAACAAGTATTTTTAACAACATTGCACGAATCAGCCGACAAGTTTCTTAAACAACATCTTGCAAACGATCAACTTGGTCTTGGCGATCTTACCCTTTCGGCCGAAAAGATTCTGCTCGAAACAGATACCGATAGTCTACAACTGCAGGGACGCATTACTATACCAACTGCCAACAGTGTTAAAGAAGGTATTATTGGTGGACAACATTCACTAAAATGCACTAATCCAGACTTTTCATTTCTGTATTTGTATGAATTATTTTTTAGTAGTGAGAATCCAGCATGTCATGATGTGCTTATCGACTATGTTACCAATTTTGGCATTGAGGTAATGGACCGGCTTGCTGCAAATCTTGCCAAAACATCCCTGGGGCAAAAGCATGTCAGCCTTGGTCTTGATTGCAATATTCATCACTATCTTAACAATTACTTATTCTTCTCGCTCGAAGGCTATGCTGACTATTTTATTGGCAACAAAGAAAAACGCATGCTGCTCAACACTATTAATCCGAGCGATTTTGATCGCGATTATACAAATGAGCAAGACGCAGACGCAAATCTTGCCTTTCTTAATCAACGCTTTATTGACACGCTTTATCCACCAGCTATGTATGTACAGGTACGCCCTGGTTGGGATAGTGGTGCACGTATGGCTATTAACCTTGATACCGACCTCTACCTTCTTCGCGTTGGTCTTGACATATGGTTTACTAGCGGGGAAAGACTACATGGTGTCTCACATGATTTGTACAAAGTTAAGCAAGCAGAACGACCAGGAGCATATCAGACTAAAATATTTGCTGATTATTCAACAAATAAATGCTGGCGTGGCTATCAGGTTACCGGAACAATTAGTGGCGATGTTGCCATAAAACAGTATGGTATAGGCAGCGACTTTACTATTGCAGTACAGGGCGCCATAGAGTTTTAAAAAAAATATTTTTTAAAGAAATATTTTTCTAGATACTATAAATTTTTTAAAAGCAGGAACTTTTTACAATGCAAAAACAAACCATTTTCCTAACACTTATTTGTATATCATTAGTAACTCATACCTATATGCGAGCAGATGATATTACAAAAAAGCTTATCGTAATCAAAGATCCTGTCCTTCACCTCATTGATGGTACACCGGCAATATGCATCAGCGATATTCGCTACTTTGGCTCTGAGTGTCGCAAGCTACAAAAAGGCATAACAGCAAACCAAACAACGACTGGTGTAATCCCTTTTGGCAATAGACTCTGCACAATCAAAGAAATGGTTGAGATAGAAAATGAACTGGAAGCCAACCAAAGCCTACAACAATGTGCTGAATACAAAAAATCATTTGAATTTGCCACTGATTATTTTATACAAAGAGCGGTGCCCTATCTTGCAGAAATACAACATATCAAAAGCTATTTAACCAAACTGATCAAAACATGGAGCGAGCAGCGCAGCAAGCCCGAAACCATTTTACTCAACTGGAGTAAGATAAATGGCACCGATCCACAAGAATTAAAACATTTTATTATATCATTTAAAAAATTTGACTCACTGATAAGTGATTTGTCTATTTTTCTTGCAGACTTAATTATTAGTTGCCCAAAATCTTTTATTTCCTCATTTAAAGATCCAAAAGAAGGCGAAGCTATTTTGCAAAAAATTCGTGCACAAAATGGTTATTAATTAAAAAAAAATAAACGATACTTTTTAAAAAATAATCGTACAATAATAGTGTACATACTGTCTTTAATTTTTTTGTAATCTTACATAAAAAATAGAACAGCATATACACTATTATTGTTGTAAATGTACGCATTATTCTGCACATTTTATATCTTTGTAAAAAAGAGGATACTTGATGGCCATTCCCCCAAATTTTATTGTAGTCACTATTATTTATGCAGCATCATTAGTTTTTTGCGGACTTCTTTCGCTACTCGAGACGAGCGTAACAACGCTACGACTTTTTAGACTAAAAGAATTAGCACTCAAAGCAGACAAATACCAATCAATATTTAGACTGCTCGAAAAAAAGCCTACATACATTCTCAACACCATTCTTATCGCAAATAACGCAAGCGATGTCATAGCTGCAACAACGGGTGCCATTGTTAACACTGTTCTGTTTGCTTCCCTTCCTGTAGGTATCGCAATGGCGCTTAACATTGTCACGACAACCTTTCTCTTAACCGTGGTGGGCGAAATTGTACCAAAAAATTTGGCACGTGTGTATGGTGAAGATTTCTTTACCTCAACGCTATGGCTCATCAAAATATTATATTATTTGTTCTACCCTCTGCTTGTCTTTCTGCAATGGACATCAAATGCGATTCTTGCAAATTGCACAGAAAAAGCGTGCTCTACTGATGTTTCCGAAAAAGAAATACAATTTCTTATTGATTATATTGATCAAAAAGGACTCATGGATCAGAGCAAGTCAGCCATGCTCAAGAGTATTTTTAAGCTAACCTCTATCTCTGCGCAAGAGATAATGATCCCCATAACACAGGTCGTTATGATTAGCGCGGATATGCAAATCGAAAAAGCGTTTGAGGTATTCTCCAAGCATCAATTCTCACGCGTCCCTGTATATGAGAAAGATATAAATAACATTATCGGTACGCTTCACTTTAAAGATTTGTTCTTGGCAATAATCAACAAAAAAACAAAACACATCAAAGAACTTGTCCATGCATCAATTTTTATCCCTCCTCAAACCAAGGTGAACATTCTTCTTAATTGGTTCAAGGAGAAACATGTACACATGGGTATCGTTATCAACGAGTATGCCCAACCCATTGGCCTGGTAACGCTCGAAGATGTGTTAGAGGAGATCGTGGGCGAGATTTATGATGAATATGAGATGGAAAAAACAAATATTGTTAAAATAAAAGATAATCTATGGGCCGCTAATGGTAATATTACTCTTACCGATCTGTCAAAAGCACTTGCAGTGGAGTTTGAGCAAACACGCATGGTGACCCTCAATGGTTTTTTAATTAATCTTTTTGGACATGTGCCAGAGCGTGGAGAAAAGATTGTGTATAAAACGTATACCTTTATGATCAAAAAAGCGTCGAAGAAACGCATACTTTTGGTAAATATTACACAAAACAGTTGAGCTAATTTTACACAGTATTTTTTGCACTGTAATTTTTTCTACGCAATAAACAGTATTTAATAACACTCATACACAGTATTTATATCAGACCATATGTATCTATTCAGACTAATTATAGATACATGTGGTCTGGTATCTTTTTAACCTATTTTTGACACAAGTTTTGCAAACTCTTGCTTTATTATTTTTAACTATTGTACACTTGTAATTAAAATATACAGAGTGTATGTTTGTGAATTATTGTTTTTATAAAAATTTTAAGGAGTTTGTTATGGAAGTCAAAACGTTATTATTGTCTGTCGTTGCCCTTCTCTCTATTGCTGGCACAACACAATTGCTCAAAGCAAAAAAAGTTGAACCTGTTAAAACTGTTCAAACTGTTCAACATAACCATAACGATCATTATGGTGACTGCAAACAAGAAACAAAAGAGGGCAAAAATTGCACTTGCAGTCCTCACATCAATGGAACCTGTACTAAAGCGACAGATGCTGCAGGGTTCTACTGCCAATGCTAAACAGCAAATAGTACAATGATTCATTTATACCATTGCTAATGCAATAAGAAATACAAAGAAATTAATACTTTGGCGAATCGTTAGTTTTTTTAAAATTTAAAAGGAGTTTGCTATGGAAATCAAGAAATTATTATTGTCGGCTGTCGCACTGCTCTCTATTGCTGGTGCAACGCAATTACTCAAAGCAGATAATAACTATGATATATATTCAAAAGAATTTAGTTTTGGTGACTGCAAACAAGAAACAGAAGAGGGCAAAACTTGCACTTGCAGTCCTTACACCCATGGAACCTGTACTAAAGCTACAGATGCTGCAGGGTTCTACTGCCAATGCTAAACAGCAAATAGTGCAATGATTCATTTATACCATTGCCAAGACAATTAAGAGCTATTAAAGAAATTAATATTTAAGGTGATTAAATACTTTTGACACTGTACATAAATCATACAATAACAAAAGAATGACGTTTTCAAAGCTACTCTTTTGTTATTGTATGATTGCTATTATATGATATAAAAAACAGCAGCTGTATCACCCATCAAAATACACTATAATTAAAAAAGCATTGTACATATAATCACTCTTGATAAAGGCTATTCGTGAATACATATGCGGGACTCGTGAATATACATCTGCGATATACACTATTTTTATTATCATGCATCAACACTACCTGCCCCATGCAACAAACGGCTAGTCGGCCGGTTAATAGTACTACGCAACATCCATCACTCTCTATACAACCAATCCCTATACATACACATGAAAATGCTGCAAGAGCTACCAGAACAACCCTTCTGATGAATGCGCTTTCTCTGCAAGAAAATCAAACACCCTCAGACATTGCTCAAAATAATGCTCGCAATCAAGAACTGTTTAGATTATTTAACGAAGCGCAACACGCATACAATAGTCAAGAAGATTGTGCCGATCGCATTGGCAGTATATTTTTATGGAAAAAATTAGGACAAAGCTTTTATCCCGGTTGTGCACACAGCCCAGAGCTTCAACCTATCATTCATTTTATTACCCAGCACAAACATATCGAAAAAATTGTTCTTGGTGCGTACGTACAAAAATATCCAAAACTCTACTGCCATGTTTTGCGTACTTTCAACAACAGCATACTAACGCCTACATTTAGCCCGAATGGAGAAATGATAGCACTATGCACAGGCGCCAACATAGAGATCATCAATATACATAATGGGGCTGTATTAAGTATATTTACTCATGCGAGCTCTCCTGTATTTAGTCCCAATGGCCAAACTATTGCCCTTACGCTGTACAACAATAGCGTCACTATATACAACATACATGATGGAGCTATCGTGCGAACATTTGCTGATGCAAACGCGCTTATATTTAATCCTCGCGGAGATATTGTTGCAGTTTCTTCGTTTAGTGGCATTAGCTTGGTGCGCTTGCAGGATGGACTTCTTATCAAAACCTTTCCCAACGCATTTCATCCCGTTTTTCATCCTAATGAAGATTATATTGCACTATGCATAAACAATCATATTGAACTGCGCAGCATGCACAATGGATCAATTATCAATACATTTGAAAACGCACATACCATTGCCTTTCACCCACAGGGAAATATCGCTGCACTAAACTGTAGCAACAATACTATTACGCTTATGAATATTCGCACCAATACTATTATCAGAACAATTGAAAATGCCTGCCATCCAACATTCAGTCCTGATGGACAAAAAATAGTTGTATTTTCCACTCACGATCAAAGTTGCATTAAACTTATTGCCCTGCACGATGGGACTGCTATTCGATTTTCTACCAATGCCTGTCGGCCTATTTTTAGCCCTGAGGGCAACCTGCTCACATTTTTTCATAACAATACATTACGCTTATGTGGATATATGTCGTTGCGCGAAGCTTTGCAAAAAATAGTATAGGCAAAAACTCTTTTTGATAAAAATTTTTGCAAACTATTGCTTTATTATTTTTAATTATTTTATACTTGTAATTAAATATACAGAGTGTGTATTTGTGAATTGTTAGTTTTTTAACACTTCAAGGAGCTTGTTATGGAAATCAAAACGTTATTATTGTCGATGATCGCACTACTCTCAATTGTCACAGCAACACAATTGATCAGAGCTAATGATGTCTGCACAAAAGTAGATCAACCCTGCTCATGCCATAATCATATACAAAAAAAGAGCCACGATCATGCACAAAAAAAGGGCCGCTGCTTTGGATACAAAAGAGGCTTCTATTGTCATTGCGATGCATCAATAACAGATAACAGTAGCAAAGAATAAGGCAGCAAAAACTGTTGTGCAAAAAAAACGTGTAAAAACAGACTATTAACTTTTTATACTCATATACACGATATACCAGTACAAATCTCGCTATTAAATAGCAATCACCTAAAACACAGCCTGCGAATAAGCATGCTCTAGGACAATCACAAATAAACAAAAATATTGCATACAATTTTCTATAAACTATTCCAACACTATGCCAAAAATACGTTCGACCGTTTTTGTTGTTATTGCAGCAACAGCTGCAACATCCATTTGCAACACACGCGCTATCTCTTGGGCAATAATTGGTATATACGCAGGCGTATTTGGCTTACCACGATATCCTTGTGGCGCAAGATACGGAGCATCTGTCTCGAGCACTATAGCATCAATGCCTACGGCTCTCACCACATCACGCAAATATTCATTCTTTGGATACGTCACTGCCCCGCCAATACCAAGCACAAATCCCCTATCAACAACTTCTTTTGCATACTCAGCATTTTCCGAAAAACAGTGCATAACGCCACGCAAATCTTCTTTTTTATACCTATCATCACTTTTATATCTATCAATAACATCAATAGTATCTTGTATCGCATCACGCGAATGCACAATAAGTGGCAGCTGATGTTTTATTGCCAACTCAATATGCGCACAAAATAATTCTTTTTGCGCTTCTTTATCAAAAGGCTGGTAATGGTAATCAAGGCCACACTCTCCAATGGCAACAAGCTTGCCAGAATCTTTATTCTCTATAATAAGCTTATCAAGCTCAACAATATCTTTGCGCCAGCTATCTGCTATATCATTTGGATGAATGCCTACTGCTGCATATACTGCTTGAAAATTTTTTGCGATACAGAGAGCAGCCTGTGATGAAAGAGTTGTAGTACCAATGGTAATGCAGGTGCCTACCCCATTTTTAATCATAGTATCAAGCATCTCTGCAATTGCCTGCATATCGTGATCAGAAAATAAAATTTCATTATCCTTGCCTATCATAAGCGCTATATGGCAATGAGTGTCTATAAGCATACAAACCTCTTCTATTAGTCAAAAAAACATTTCAAAAAAAAACCGACTTATGTATAGCAATAAATCTTTACACAAGGTCATTTGACAAACAATTAAATAACTTTAGGCTATGCTATCATTGCTTATCATCTTTAGACAAACAGCAAATATAGTATATTAGCATAATCAGCGTTTGTATGCTTTTTAAAATGAGGAGTATTTTATGAACAAAACTGAGTTGATACAGTCACTCAGCGAAGAGGTAGTCTTAAACAAAAAGGATGTTATTAGACTGCTCGACGCTCTTACCAGAACAATCATACGGACACTACGAAAGGGAGACAAGCTTCAGTGGTCGGGATTTGGAACATTTATTCTCTCCCACCGACGCGCACGCTTAGGAATAAATCCAGCAACCAAAGAAAAAATCAACCTCAAAGAAACGCATGTGCCAAAATTTAGACCAAGCAAAACCCTTAAGCAACTTATTCGTTAGTAAGAATTTCTTTATTTAAAAAAGCTTACCCTTTTTAAAACCGCTTCTTTTTGGAGCGGTTTTTATATTTTTTTACTACTATAATTATTTAACAACAAAAACTATTGAAAATTATTTTATACTTTTATTTTTTCGTCTTTTTGTTATTCTTTTTATATACACTTACATTTTTCAACAATAAAATAAGTACAGCTCGCAAGAGGAGTTTAAAATTATGATAGATTTGAATATGCTTCGTGCATATCCGATAGAAATTAAGGGAAAAATTGCAAAAAAAGATCCCTCATACAAAACAGATACACTGATTGCATTAGATGAGCTTACCCGTTCGCTCAAAACATCTATCGAAGCAAAACAAGCAGCAAAAAATAAACTCGCAGATCAAGCACGCAGCGGTATTACCGAAGAAATAAAAGAGCAATCTAAGCAACTCTCAATACAAATAAAAAATGAAGAAGAAGAACTTATCTCTGTTGAAGAACAATTTAGAGACCTCTATCTTCGCTGTCCAAACCTTCCCATGGACGATCTCCCTATCGGCAACAAAGAAAGCAATCTTGTTGTGCGTCAATGGGGCAACAAACCAACGTTCTCTTTTGCTATACAAAACCATCATGACATTGGTACAAAGCTTGACTGGCTTGATTTTGAGGCAGCTGCACGCACCTCTGGCTCACAGTTTGCCTTGTATAAAAATACAGGAGTTCAACTCCATTTTGCCCTTGCTATGTTCTTATTTAACAATGCACAAAAGCATGGGTACAAAGCAGTACTTCCTCCCTTTCTTATAAACGAAAAAACACTTGAGGGCGCAAGTAATTTCCCCCGGTTCCGTGAAGAAGTATATGCAATCGAAAAAGATCAGTTATATCTAACTCCGACCGCAGAAGTTAACTTAACATCGCTGTATCGCGATAAGATACTCAGCAAACAAGATTTTCCTATTCGCCATGCTGCCCTTACCAGCTGCTTTAGACGTGAAGCTGGTGGATATGGTGCAACAGAGCGTGGACTAATTCGCATCCATCAATTTGATAAGGTTGAAATTTACTCCATAACTGCGCCAGAGGATTCAAACGCAGAACTTGAACGTATGGTTGCCTGTGGAGAAGATGCACTCAAACAATTGGGACTGCATTATCAAATTAGCAAACTAGCTACCGGCGATTGTTCATTCGCTTCGGCAAAAACCTATGATATCGAAGTATGGATGCCCGGACAAAATGAATACAAAGAAGTTTCTTCGGCAAGTAATTGTACCGATTTTCAGGCACGTCGCAGTGGCATTAGATATCGTGAACAAGCAAGCGAGAAACCTCGCCTTGTTCATACCCTTAATGCTTCATCACTCGCCCTGCCTCGTCTCTATGTAGCACTGCTCGAAACATATCAGCAAGCTGACGGTTCTGTACAAATACCAGATGTACTAAAATCTGTAACCATACATATCGATTAAAAAAAGTAAGGCCAGTATGTACACATCTTTTTACATTCACTGGCCTTTTTGCCCTTATCGTTGCTCTTATTGTCCTTTTACGGCCCTTGCTGGACAAGATGAATTAATGCCTACTTACCATACTGCTTTATGCAATGAGCTCTTGCTATGGAAACAAGACAAAAAATATGAACTCGAAACCCTCTACTTTGGCGGCGGAACACCAAGTACCTATCCAGAAAATCTTATGCTTGACATGTCTGCTATACTATCTACAGTCTGCAGCTTCAATGATGAGTGTGAAATTACTATCGAAGTAAACCCGGGAACCCTGTCTGCTTCGCATAGTGAAACATGGCAAAAAATTGGTATCAATCGCATAAGCTTGGGAGTGCAAAGCTTGAATAGTCAGACATTAACGCTGCTTAATCGCTTGCATACATATGACGATGTAAAAAATGCACTGGCACTGCTTGTAGGCAAATTTAAGTCAATATCAATAGACTTAATGATTGGCCTACCTGGCGTTTCGTGTCTTGAGTGGGAAAAAACACTCAAAGAAGTATGCTCATGGCCTATACAGCATATTTCGATATATCTTTTGACTATTCATAAGTGCACGCCGCTATACTTTCAACTCAAGCAAAAAAACATAAAACTCCCCTCAACAGAGGAAACTATTCGCATGTTCTTATGCACTCAATCATATCTGCAGGCTAATGGGTTTGAACAATATGAGATTTCAAATTTTGCAAAACCAGGACACCGCTCACGTCACAATCTCAAGTATTGGAGCCATAAGCCATACCTCGGCTTTGGACTTGGCGCCTGTTCTTTTGATGGAGTCACTCGCTCGGAAAATACCTCATCATTCACCCACTACTGCTCAGCAATTGAACAGAACTCTAAGCCCTATGAATCCCAAGAAATACTCTCAGAAGAGCAGATTTTAACCGAAAAAATTATGCTTTCACTACGGCTGAATACAGGCCTGCATTTGCAGCAATTCAATCTCAGCGGTACCAGCATAAACCCTGCTATAAAAGAATTTGTTGATACATTATTACATGAGCAACTCGTAGTGTGCCCAACTCAAGACATTGTTGTATTAACACCGGGGGGAATGCTTTTAGAAAATGAAATTGCAACTCGTTTTTGCATGTTGTTTTTAAAAAAAATATAAAAAAGTGAGACTATCTCGCTTATTTCAAAAACCCTCTCAATGATAAAGGATTTTTTTACTATGGCTAAACATATTGGCGTTAAAATTCCCGAAGATTTAATGAATACTATCCTCAAAGGAAAAACTGTTGCCATTCTTGCAACATTTTCCGAAAAAGGCATACCCCACACCACTCCTATCCAATGCCTATATCCAAAAGGAGATGAAAGTATTTTAATTAGCATCCATAAAGATCATACCGGGTATCATAATATGGCTTGGCAAAAAAAAGTAATGATCTCTTTTCTTGATGCAAATAACGTTGCATATGGCATTCTTGGTCGCGCTGGAGTTGTGCGCGCCCCCTCACTAGTTCATCCACTTATGAATATAGCTCGCATCGATGTCATAGATATAAAAAGCGATCGATCAGTAATTTCACATGTTGATAGTGGCGTTCGTTGGAGTTATACTTCAGCAGAGGCTGAGGAGCTTAATACAGCCCTTATGAATGAACTTAAGGAATTGTCAAAAACGTTATAGGATAATCAATGATTAAAAAAGACGTATTTTTATTATTATGTCTATTTTCAACAGTAACAGAACATTGCCTAAGAGCTGACTCTGTAGGTCTTGAGTTGGAGTCTTTTCTAGAAGATCCTACCTCATCATCTGGTCAACCTGTTGCTAGCTCGCCTCAACCAACAACGCTCGCTACACAAGCTCAAGCACCAGTATATGCACCTACCAATTCCAGCAGCAATACGGGCAAAAAAACATCAACTGCTTCGTGGGCAACTGATACAAGTGATCAAGAGGGAAAGCTGACCACAAGTGTTGATGATGCAAGTGGCAATTGGTTCGTAAAAAAAACACTGGTAAAAAAAGCACGTCTGCTCTACACCCAAATACGTGACATTAAAGAGAAGATCACCAAGCAAAAAGATTCATTCATTGAACAGCGAACAAAGCTCAATAACACATTAAACGACTTTTATATTAACTTCAGTTTCGATCTTGATTCTATTGATACCATTCTTGATAAACTAGAAAATCAAATTAAAGAATTGCAACCAAAAACAAAAGAAGCTGCAGCCGAAGAGACAGCAGAACTCGAGAGTTTAATAAAAAAGAAAGAAACACTTGCTCAGCTCAAAAAAAGTCTTGATACCATAAACAAACTTGATAAATCATTTGATCAAGGTCTTGAAATATTTTTCAAACAAGAAGAGCTTTCGCGATCATATGAGCAAGGAGCATGGAATAATTATCGCTCTATGGAAGAGCTGTTAAGCGATGTAAAGGCCGAAGAACTGTACTGGCAAATACAAAGTGCTCTTGAAAATTTGCAAGCAAACTACACCTATGCGTACGGTGATTTTGCTGCATATGTACAAAAAACTATTCAGACTATTACCGAATCTATAGAAAAAGTAAAAACAAGCATTACAGACCTTAAGACACAGGGTATTGTGTTGGCAGAAGAGATAGAAGCACAAGAAAAGGCTAAGAAAGAAGCAGAGCTTGCAGCAGCTGCAGCTGAAGTGGCTGCAAAAGCACCAAGGGCAAAAAAAGCTCCTGAGCATGACGCATCATGGTTCTCTTCGCTACACACCTGGTTTAGCAAAACGTTTTAAAAGAACACAAGAACATGCTCTGCACACTGTATTAACGATATAGTTATTTGTTAGCAAAAATAATAATAAGAATGGGTCGCCTAAAAGGCGACCCAT
>CAIKXM010000044.1 GCA_903831405.1 uncultured bacterium | reverse complement strand
GTAAGCAACGGATATTTTATAATAGTGTTGATATCACACATGGTACTCTCCTAAATAGATTGGTTAGATCAGTTTAAGAGAGTACCTTTTTTTTAAAAATTCGACTAGATCAGATCTCTAATCTATTTGCGGAAGTCCTGTTTTAATGTTCTTGTCAGCGTCACTGTTCTGCTAAGTATTTTAAAAAAAAATATACTCTCTTGTAGCTGGCTTAATAAAGCTAATTGCAAGAGAGTATATTTTTTTGCAGTATGTTTTGCTGTGTTTTGCGAAGATATATATTTTTTATAGTTCTACGCGGGTAATAACGCCATGTAATTTGTCCACGGGCAATTTGTAGAGCTGTACGTATGATGGGGTTAATTTTTTGATGATCGAATATATTTTCCATATTGTTGTGCGCGTAACTACATCTTCGATGCCATAAAAAATAACCTTTTCATTGATACCATTTCTTTTGAGAATGCGTTCGATGTTGAGAATTTGCATATATCCAGCACTAATCTTAAATACCCGCAAGCCAGGACACAATTCTTGTTCGAATTCTGCGCTGTAGCCATAAGGAACATCAAGTAGCGATATGGTAATTAAAATATTATCTTCATATACAATGGTATCGGTAAGCATTGTCTTAATTATATATGAAGGAATGAGCTTTGTTTCACGCAAAAAGAACAGTGCGCAGCCCTCTATTTTGTGGGTGTCTGCTGTTGTATCGTTAAATTGCTTTAAGAATGTTGTCAGTGGCATTGAATAGAGTATGTGATACATACGCTTTTGCCCTGAGGTGTAGATAAGTATGGTGAGCAGCGGAAACAATGCGATAATAATTGACCAATAACCACCCTGAGGAATTTTGGGCAACATTGAAATAAAGAAGCATAAGTCGATACCGGTTAAAAATAACATGAGCGCCATTTTAAAGAGTTCTTTGCGAAGGTAGAATACCATTGTTGCCAGTGTACCGGTAATAAGCATTCCGCCGGCAACAGCAAGACCATAGGCTGCAGCTAGATTCACAGATTGTTTAAATACAACAATAATAATCAAAACAAATCCCAGTAAAAACCAGTTGGCAAAACTGATATAGATTTGCGAGCGCAGGTGTGTAGAGGTGTAATCAACACGAAAGGGCGGCATGATACGGGTAGTAATTGCTTGATACACAATAGAAAACACACCACTAATAAGTGCTTGTGATGCAATAATTGCAGCAAAAATACTCAATATAAGAAATGGCAAATAAAGCAGTGGCGCGTAATGAAGCACTAGGCTAAATAAAACATTATCTATGTGCGGATGTTGTAGCAAGAACGCTCCCTGTCCCATATAATTAATAATCAAGGCAATAAAAACAAAATACCATGCTTGTAGAATCGGTTTGCGTCCCAGGTGTCCCATATCTGCATACATAGCTTCAGCGCCGGTGGCACACAATATAATGAAAGATAAAATAAAGAAGCTTTGGATGCCATTGGTGTATAAAAATGTAATACCATGTATGGGGTTGAGTGCGCCTAAGATAGCAGGATAATGGATGATTGAAAGTAGTCCAAAAATACTTAAGGTAGCAAACCATACGAGCATGATGGGGCCAAATGCTTTTGCAACACGATCAGATCCACGACTTTGCAATGAAAATAGACCTATAGCTATAAGCGCAGCAATGCATACCAGGGTTATTGTAGAAAGGTTTGCAAGTCCTGGAACAATTAATAATCCTTCAACCGCACTCAAAATACTCATGGCCGGTGTTAAAACGCTATCGCCTATAAGCAGTGATGTTTCAATGATCGCAAGAATCGAAACAATAGAGATTGTTGTTTTTGATTTTAAAAAAGGAAGAAGAATTTCTTTGAGAACAATTGTTCCGCCTTCTCCATTTTTACTCAAGCTCATTACCAGCGCAGCATATTTAATAAAGACAAGCAATATGAGCGTCCAGGAGATGAGAGAAAGAGCGCCAAAAATATTTTGATACGATGGAGTTATAAACACAAAAAGTGCCGTCAATGTATATAACGGACTAGTTCCAATGTCGCCAAAAACGAGTCCCATAGCCTTGATAATATTGTGTAACCCTGATGATGTGTCATGGTTGGTACTCATGAGTAGAAAACCCCTTTGTAAAATTTGCATTAAACGCTATTGTAAAAAATGTAGCTACATTCACTACTTAGGTGAATATCTATGGGTAAAAAATAATGCGAAAAATAGTTATACATTCCAAAAGACTGCAGACGTTACTACTGTATCAAAAATAATTAAAAAAGAAAGTTGTGCAGATTTGCAATAAAAATTATATTTTTAACATAATAGTTTTGCAGCAAGGTTTTTATAGGTACACTACTCTTAAGCAGAGTATATAGGTTTTTCTTTTTTAAAATAAGGTTTTTTATGTCATTGTATTTTTTTCGTCGTGTCACACTATGTTGTTTGTTTAGTCTGAGCAGTTTTTTATGTGGCGAACAAGATCCTCTCGCAGCGATACGTGTGCAAAGTATTTCTTATAGGCAAAATCTATTGAGAGATACATTTGAAGAAATATCTATCGAAAAAGCAATAACAAAAGAGCGTGCAAAATTGCAGAATACTGATACACAGGTTGCCTATGTGTATGCTGTCGAAAATATAGTAGGTGCAGCTGCTCTGGCATATGGTGCATATCAATTTTACAAACATTATGCTGGTCCTGATTTGAGTGAGCAGGCTGATTACAAAGATTTTCTGCAGCAGCTGTATAAAAATCGTGGCGGTGAATTTACCTGGCAAGAGCGACCTGCTTTTTTTAAGCGTATATTTCGATATGCAGCGGTTCAGGGGTGTTCTGCGGTAGTAGCAGCAATTGGAACGTATGTCTTGAGTCAGCATCATGCATGGCTTACAGAAAAAAAGCAGTTTGCTACAAAGTATTTGGCAGCGGCTAAGATGATTCTCGAAGAACAGGGTGAGCAAATTTGTTCATCATTAGCATCTTCAGAAGATGTAATTGAAATAGTAAATAGCGAAATATATGTACAGGGACTTGTTAATTTGTGTGCATATCTTTCATATAAAGAACAGAAAAAATCTGATATATTTGCTGGCAATAGCTTTGGATCGATATATACTATAATGCGTGTCGCTATTCAAAAATATGCTCTTGATCTTGCCTGCCATATTGATAATATACATGGCGATGGTGCTCAGAGCAGAAAGCTTGATAGCATGCAATCAATCGAAAAAATAGTGCAGTCAATTACTACTATATGTGAGCATGTGTGGAAATATGAGCAAAACACCCTTAATGATGCAGTACGAGGAAATCAAGAAGCAATATTCTGATTCGTTGTTATTTTTTCAGATCGGTGATTTTTACGAACTTTTCTTTGAAGACGCAGTTTCTGCGTCTTCTTTTTTGGGCATTACCCTTACCGGGCGTGGCACCTTTGAGGGTAAGCCTATTCCTCTATGCGGGGTTCCGCTTCATGTTATAGATCATTATGTAATAAAATTAGTTAAAGGCGGCTTTCGCGTTGTGCTCTGTGACCAATTGCATACAGCTGTTCCCGGTCGGATGGTTGAGCGTGGCGTCAGCCGAGTCTTCACTCCCGGAACACTTGTTGATGTTGGCATGATTGCAGACAAAGATGCGTCATACTTTGCCGTTATATATCCCTTCAAAAATTCTTTTGCTTTTGCTTTTGTCGAACTGTTAACCGGTCATGTATATGTAAGTACCATTATTGATGCTTCGCTCGATAGTGTATTGTTAGAAATAGGGCGCTTTCAGCCAGATGAGATTATGTTGCCTTCGGGTACCTCTCTGCAGTCTTTGTATGACTATTTAGTTCATGCTGGTTATTGTGTCAGTGTTCAGCAATGGAATTACGGCTTACTAGATGATTCTTTTGAAAGTATGCTGAGCGAGTGGATTGCTCATGCTCCACTGGAAATAATTTCTTTTGCCAAAAATAATGGAGCGATTAAAGCAGTTCTTTGTTTGTTGTTGTATGTATTGCAACGGCAGAGTGGAGAGATGTGGAAGCGAATAACGACATTTTTTTTGTATCAATCACATGATTGCTTGATGATTGATAGCGCTACGCAGCGCAGCTTGGAAGTTGTAAAAAATTGTTTTGATGGAACCGATAAACAAACGCTTTTTTCAATTATTGATCGTGCAGCTACCTCTATGGGGTCTCGTACACTCAAAAAATGGTTACTGCGACCACTGATGAATCGACAAAAAATAGAAGCGCGTCAATCGCTTGTGTCACTTTTTATTGCTACCATGCTATTGCGCGAAGAAAGTATTTCTTTTTTGAAGCAGATAGGCGACTTTGAGCGGCTAGTTGGTAGAATTGCACTTGGTCGCGCTCGTCTTGCTGACTATTGCCAGTTAAAAACTGTATTACAACACTGTATTGCTATGCAAGACATGCTTGATCGATACAAAAGCAGCGCTATTAGTAATCTTGTGCAAAATTCTTGTATATGTTTCCCCCAGCTAATTACTATCATTGAAAATTCTTTGTATGACGCTTCTTTGTCTGATGGTCGAGAAAGCAAGGAGTGGCTGATAAAAGAAGGATTTAGCACTGAGCTTGATCGACTGCGTACTATCGTTGAGAAAGGCGATCGGCTTGTTCTTGATCTTGAAGCGCGTGAAGTGCAAAAAACGGGTATATCATCATTAAAAATTCGCTATAATAAAGTGCATGGGTACGCTATTGAGATAACCAATACGTATAAAAATAGTATTCCTGCTCACTATATTCGACTGCAAACGCTATCAAATAAAGAGCGGTATACGATTCAGGAGCTTAAAGACATTGAATATGATCGCAGTAGAGCTGCGCTTGATAGCGTTGTAATTGAACAAGCTCTCTATCGAGAAACTCAAAAAAGTGTTGATGAGTATATCTGTAGCTTAAAAGCAGCTGGAACTATGCTCGCTGAGTATGACGCCTATATTGGCCTTGCATTGGCTGCGTATGAAAATCAATTTGTTCAGCCGCGCATGCATGATGGGCATGATATTAGTATCACTGGCGGACGGCATCCCGTTATTGCGTACAATCTTAAGCATGCTTTTATCGCAAATGATACTATGCTTGTTGATGCGCAGTCGTTGTTGATAGTGACTGGCCCCAACATGGGTGGCAAGTCAACGTATTTGCGTCAGGTTGCTCTGATTTGTATCTTGGCACAGATAGGTTCATTCGTACCTGCAACGTCTGCAGAGCTGCCTATTCTTGATCGTATTTTTACCCGTATTGGCGCATCGGATAATGTTGCGAGTGGCAAGAGTACTTTTTTGGTTGAGATGGAGGAAGCTGCGCTTATCTGCCTGTATGCAACAGAGAATAGCTTAGTTATTCTCGATGAGGTTGGTCGGGGTACTAGCACCTATGATGGTTTTGCGCTTGCATATGCTATTGTTGAGTATATCTTTTTACATCTGAGGGCGCGCTGTTTATTTGCAACACATTATCATGAGCTTGAGAGTATTACCCATGAGCATACAGCAATCAAGATGTATCATGCGGCAAGCATTCGTCGTGATGATTCGATTATTCTTTTGCACAAAATTATTCCCGGGATAGCTGAGGGAAGTTTTGGTCTTGAGGTTGCTCGTGTTGCACGACTACCCCAGGCAATTATCGCACGCGCTCAGCAGATACTAGCTGGTATACATACTAGTGAGATGCTTTCGTTGTCACCATCTGTTTTGCAGCCTGCCGCACTATCATCTATGACAATGCAAAATATGCAGCCAGCGAGATACGACGAAGATATTGTGCGTCTTGCAAGAGAATGTGAACAGTATAAAAAAGAATTATTTGTATATAGACAGAGCATAGAGCACATAAAGAATTGTAACTGCGATGATCTTACGCCACGACAAGCATTAGAGGTGTTATGGTCATTAAAAGAGAAATTGCGAGATTGATTTTTTTGGATGTTTGCTGTGTTTAGCGGGGAGTTGTTGATAATGCTATCAGAGCTTCGCGTAGCGATATAAAGCCCCATAATTTTATTATAGTATTCTCTGTCTCTGAGGCAATTATTCTGTTATTATGGCCGAATGCGACTGACGTGGTACGGCCTGTATATCCTTTGCTTTCTTTTAATAATAAGCCATTTGGTATATTCCATAGCTGTATAGTTCCATCGTATAAACCTGAAGCAAGTACTTTGCCACTAGAGGTGAACGCAATAGAAGAAATATAGTCCATATGTTCTAAGAGTTTTCTTGATGAACTTTGTGCTATGTTCCATAGCCATACACTTTTGCCTCCTGATAGTGAAGCAAGCGTTTCACCATCAGGGCTGAATGCAATCGAATTAATCACATAGGCATGACCTCTAAGTTCTTTTAACAGGAGTCCATCGGCTATATTCCATAGCTGTATAGTGTGATCTAATGATCCCCAGGCAAGCATTCTTCCATCAGTGCTAAATGCAAGGGCAGTAATTGAATCAGTGTATCTTGCGAGCTCCCTTGATGAGTTGTCTGCTAGAGTCAATAAACGTATGGTGCCATCCCATGAGCCACAAGCAAGAGTTCTGCTGTCAGGGCTGAATGTAATTTGTGTGGACAGAAAAGAACTCCTTTCACCTTCTCTCACTATTCTTAATGAACCATTTTCAATATCCCATAATAATACAGCTCCATGACATGTTCCTGCTGCAAGCTTTTTTCCATCAGGACTGCATGCAATAGAACAAATTTTTTCAGGTGCGATAAATGTTTTTAGAAGATGTTTATATAGTTCTGGATGAGACTGCATATATGCATCAAGCGCGGCTTGTTTTATAGGTTTTTGCTGTTGGATGCAGGTAATCATTTGTTCAATTTCTGGATAGTGCAGGCAATGGGGAGACAGCATATGGCCAAACAATTGCCATAAGGCTATATTGCTAGCACAAAGAGATCCATCTTCGGCCCTACTGCAAGAGCTCTGAGCGAGATGAAATACTGCTGAGATTTGCTGGTTGTATGCAATTTCTTCTACGCTGCTTGTTGGTAGAGGAAGTGGCTGTTGCATCGAAGTAAGTGCGTGCAGAATTATATCTGGCATTATAAAATACTTCAGAGTCTTGTATAGCTGTGCAATGGTAATAGTAGAAAAATTATTGGTACTATGCTGTATATACTGTTGTATTTCTTCGATTGATGGATTGCTTGGATAGAGTGCATGGAGAAATTGTAATAACTGCACGATATTCCTGAGATATTTACTAGGAAGATTGATGACAATATGTTTAACAGGGTTTTTCTTTTGCATAGAAGCTTGCTCTGGCTCCTGAGCAGTTTTAAAATCAATAAAACTGGTTAAAAAGCCTGAGTGTTGAATGGCACTAGGGTTAATAGCATATCCTGAGCGATCTTGTTTTGAGACTAAAATAATTGATGGCAGTGTTGGAAGTTCTGCAGGTAATACGACAGGCTCTTCTTCAGCAATATATATTTTTGTTGATATGTCAGTTATTACTGGTGTGCTCATAGCAGCAGCAGGACATATGTGTTGTTGTTTTATCTCCATACCATATGTTTTGCTCATAAATAATATGAAAGTGACGCATAGTATTCGTAAATTCATAGTTTTACAGCTCTCTATAGTAGAACAGTCTAAGCATTCTTTGGCTTGGTGCTGTTTATTATATAGCTGAAAGAGCTTTTAACGAATACTTGTCGACGCTGTTTTTTTGGATACTGTTTTTTGAATGTGTTGTTGTATTTTCTTGACGTGTTTTCTTATTGCTTTTTCGCTGATTGATTTTGCAAAGATGCGATCATGCATCAGTATTTTGCCGTTTACAATAACGGTTTGCACATCAGAACTTTTTGTTGCATATACCAACTGGGATATCACGTTATAAACAGGCACCTGGTGTATTGCGTCTATATTGACTAGTAGTATATCAGCGCGCTTGCCTTTCTCGATACTGCCAATCTCATGCTCTTTGTGAATAGCTCGTGCGCCATTAATGGTAGCCATTTCAAGAACTTGCAGTGCAGACAAATCTGTTGGTACACCTGCTACTTTTTGCAGCAGCGATGCTGTTTTCATTTCGCCAAACATATCAAGGCTGTTATTGCTTGCTGCGCCATCAGTACCAAGACCAATTAATACGCCTTCTTTGAGCATGCGCGTTACCGGGCTAATTCCTGATGATAACTTCATGTTACTTAGAGGGCAGTGTATAACTCCAACGCCATGCCGTTGTAATGCGGTAATATCAGATGCTGTTGGATGTACTACATGTGCTGCAATAACCTGATTTGACAATACGCCTAGGCTTTCCAAATACGTAGCCCCAGTGTCTTTTTCTGCTTTTGTTTCTGATAGATGAATGATAAAAGGGATGTTGTACTCTTTTGATATTTGATTTGCTTTTTGCAGCGTTGCACCAGAGACCGTGTAGGGTGCATGGGGCGCGATAGCAGGAGAGACAAGTTCGCTGTTTTTCCACTTTTTTGCAAGAGATACTGCAAGAGCTAAGCTGTTTTCTGCTGTTTTACTATCTGGTGTAGAGTTGTCCATTGTTGTTTGGCCTGCGATAATACGCATGCCAATATCACTTGCTGCTTGCGCAATAGTATCTTCAAAGTAATACATATCAACAAAGGTGGTCGTTCCTCCCTGTATCATTTCCAGGCAGGCAAGCTGCGTCCCCCAATAGACAAAATCTTTGTTGACCTGTTTTGCCTCAATAGGGAAAATATAGTACTTAAGCCAATCTTTTGTTGCTAGGTCATCTGCAATGCCACGTAATAAAACCATTGGTGCATGCGTGTGGCCATTTATTAATCCGGGCATAATGATCGCATTTTTTGCGTCTATTGTTTGTTTCGCACGGTATTTTTCTGCAATGATGCCAACATCGACAATGCGTCCATTGGTAATTGCAACAGCACCATGATTCAGCATCTCTCTCTGTTTGTTCATGGTAATCAGAGTGCCGTTGTGAACGAGTAGATCGATGGTAGTTTTTTTAGCGCTTTTGGAGACAGTTTTTTGTATGTCTTTTTTTGCTGTAGGTGCTATGAATGGTGTGCACAATAAAAGTAATAGCATGCAGCGTATGCTTGTATGTATCTTGTTCATGGTTTGTTCTCATTGTTATATATGCAAATATTAATAAGATGGCAACAGTATTATCAATGCACGATTGTGTTAAGCGTAGTCAATACATATATAATTTTTTTAAAAAAAGTAATGTCGGCAATGTGCTGCTTTGTGGTGAAAATATAAAAACAATACAAGCTCTTTGCCCCTGTAATGCTATTTTGATATATAGCTAGCTTTTCTTAGCTTTGCAAAACTCACTACTTTTAAAACTACTACTGAACTGTGCTTTTAGATTATGCAAAAAATGAAAGACTAAGTGAATTTTGCTATATGAGAAAATTAAAAAAACAAAAAAACAAGCAAGAAATATTTAAATTTCTTGCTTGTTTTTTTAATAAATTTTGTACAAATAATTGTTACATGGATGTTTTTTTGCTAATACCAAGCAGATCTAAACATAATCCACAGGTAGCCTGTATAATCATTAAGAATGCTATGCGATGACGTGACGTTGCTATATTCTCTGTATCAATAACTTTGTGATTGGTGTAATAGCTGTGCAATAGGCGTGCAATCTCTGCGGTGTAGTATGAGAGCAGGTGTGTTTGATAGTTATGCGTAATCGACCAGAGCAATGTATGCAGCTCTAGTATTTTCTTAATAATTAAACGTTCATCTGAAGATAGTGTCTGTAGGTCTTCACTGTTTATTGTAGTTAATTGGGAGAGTTGTGCAGCTTTTTTTAGTATGCTTTCGATGCGCACGTATGCATATTGAATGTAGAACACTGGGTTTTCTTCGCTCTGGCTAAGTGCAAGTGCAATATCAAACTCCAAATGAGCGTCAGCTTTTTTGTTTAGATAAAAGAATCGTGCAACATCAGCCGTTACTGCTTCTACGACATCAGCAAGTTCAACAATTTTACCCGCACGCTTAGACATACGAACCTGTTCGCCACACTCCTTGAGCGTTACCAGTTGATAGAGAATGATATCAAGGTCGTCTGGATTGTAGCCAAGCGCTTGCATAGCTGCTTTCATTCGATTGACATAGCCATGATGATCTTGACCGAGAATCATAATCAGCTTGTTAAAGCCACGATTTTTTTTGTTTTGCAAGTAGGCAAAGTCAGCGGCAACGTAGGTTAACTCGCCATTACTTTTGCGCAGTACGCGATCTTTGTCATCGCCAAACTTTGTTGAGGCGAACCAGAGGGTGCCGTCCTCGGTTGTATAGGTATGTCCAGCCTTGACGACCAATGCGATTGCTTGCTGTATTGCATTGCTTGCATGTAATGTTTTTTCCGAAAACCATACGTCAAACTCGATACCATAGTTGCGTAGTGTTTCTTGTTGATAGGTGAGCATTTGATCTTTGGCGATCTGTGCAAAATAGGAGTCATCTTTGTCGACAAGTGTGTCTGTATACTCTTGGACAAGTTGTTCTGCAATGGTGACTAAGTATTCTCCTTGATAACCGTCTTCAGGCATAGGTAATATATCTGTAGGATGTACTTTTTGCAGGTATCGAATTTTGAGCGACTGGCCAAGCTTGTTTATTTGGTTGCCCGCGTCGTTAATATAAAATTCTTGAGTAGCCTGGTATCCACAATAGCGCAATAT
This sequence comes from uncultured bacterium, assembly GCA_903831405.1. GTDB lineage: Bacteria > Babelota > Babeliae > Babelales > Babelaceae > GWE2-41-16. The sequence continues at coordinate 2,168 of CAIKXM010000044.1, read as the reverse complement.
GTGTGCCAAAGTATTGCCAATAATGCCACCACGACCATGACCAAGATGGAGTGGTCCGGTAGGGTTGGCTGATACAAATTCAATATTGTACGCATACGGCTTTTGCTCTATCTCTACGATTGCAAATGGCTGAGTAGATTGAGCGGCAAAGAAGTATCGTGCTTGCTCCAAGAAAATATGTTCTTTGAGGGTAATGTTGATAAAGCCCGGCTTAATAAGCATTGTTGTGCTGATATATTCTTGCGCGTCTGCGTTTGCAGCAATGACATCAAGAAGTTCTTGTCCTATGGTCGCAGGATTAACTTTGAGGTATTTGCCAAACACCATAGCTGCGTTAGTAGTAATGTCGCCGAGCTCATGCTTTTGATGATCGCTCAACAGGGTAGTATTTACGAGTTCTATTGTTGCTGTTGGTATAGCATGGTTGTGGGCAAACTCGCTAATAATCTGTGTTAATTGTGCAAGTACACTGAAAATTGGTTTGGTGTTCATTATAATATACACTTTTTGTTTTGTTATTTTTTTTAAAATTGCTTTAAGAAGTCGAGAGAGCAGCCATGGAGCAGGCGAACGTCATTGATGCCATACTTGAGCATCACCAAACGCGTGAGGCCAAATCCAAACGCACAGGCAGTATATTTGGTGCTATCAACGCCACATAGTTCGAGCACATTTGGATGAACAAGTCCCGCGCCACCAGCCTCAATCCAGGTTGTTCTTTTGCATATAGAGCAGCCATTCTGGCAGAATGGGCATTGGATATCAACTTCAATACCTGGCTCAACAAAAGGGAAAAAACCGGGGCGAATGCGTGACTTCAGTTCATTGTTTTTAAAAAAACAACGGAAAATTTCTTGTGCTATAGCAATAAGATTGCTCAAAGACTGTTTTGTATCAATAATCATAATTTCGAATTGCATAAACATGTAGTCATGGGTTGCATCAGTTGCCTCGTTTCTATAGGTGCGACCCATTGTTGTTATAGCAAAGGGCGGTTTGCGTTCCTGGAGCATATGAGATTGTACATTTGAGGTATGCGTTCGTAATAGCTTGCCGGGTAGAGTAAGCCAAAAGGTATCGTGCGACTCTCGTGCAGGGTGATCGACTGGTATGTTGAGTGCTTCAAAATTTGCAAATTCAGTTTCTAGTTCCATGCCATATATAATCTCAAACCCCATGTTCATAGTAATATCTTCAAGATCTTGAATAACGCGAGTGTAGGGATGTACCGATGATTCGAGTGCATTAGTAGTATACGCGGTAACATCAAAAAATTGTTTTTGTAATTCAACTTCCTGCTGCAGGCGGGTAATTAATTGTTGCTGAGTATGTTCGATTAGTTCTTCAACTTTTTTACGAATGTCTTGAACGATAGAGCCAGTGGTGCGTTTTTCTTCGAGCGAGAGATCTTTTATATTTTTTGACTCAATGGTAATGGAGCCTTGTTTGCCAATAAATTTATTACGTATTGCTTCAAACTCAGCAATAGTTTTGATTGCTTGTAATTCCGCTGCAAGTTCTTGGTGTAGTGTATTGAGTCGGATGATAAGTGGCGAAACATGTTCCATTGTATGATATCCTGTTTTTCTGCAGTTCTAAGGTAAGAGTCTACCAATATATGTTCAAACTATATGTTTACTATAACAGCTTTTACACAAGAGTGAGAAATTTATATTGCGATAAATGTTTGACAAAAAGTTTCTATTTTTGTATTGTAAACTACATCTTCACTGATGTAATCAGTTGAAATCTAAGTTATGTGCCGGGGTAGCTCAGTGGTAGAGCAGAAGCCTGAAGAGCTTCGTGTCGATGGTTCGATTCCGTCTCCCGGCACCATTTTTTTGCCCATACGCATTGCAATGGCGTCAATCTATTTTTTTATATATATTTTTTACAAAAATTTTTCGACTTTTTCGTATGTGATAATTGCTTGTATAGCGAGATTCACTTAGCCCTTCATTTTTTACATAATCTAAAAGTACGTCTCAGAAGTAATTTTAAAAGTAGTGAGTTTTGCAAAGCTAAAAGAAGCTGGCTACACCTACTGCTTATCAATTATGCGTATTACTTCGCAGTGTTTTTGTTTGCGGAGTAGTAAGTTTTTAGCGTTATGCACAAGTATCACCGGTGAGTCTTGATCTAAAAAAAACCGTGAACATTAAAAATAT
>CAIKXM010000043.1 GCA_903831405.1 uncultured bacterium | reverse complement strand
GTTTTATCATGATTAAATCTATATTGTTTGCATTGCATAGAAGTATCGTATTGTTAACAGGTAGTCTTGCGCAGGTGTCAAAAAAAATGACAAAACAATGCATTGGTATATACCTGTTTGTTTTTATTTTGTTATGGATATTGCCGTGCATGGGCATGGAAGCAATGCCGGTCGAAGTAGTTGATAGAAAAGAAATTGTTTCGGCAATGCCAGCGATTGATGAGATTGCTTTGCAGGACATTCAAATGAAAAATGCTTTTAATACAATACAGCATGCTTCTTTTGATCAATTAGAAGAATTTGTGTATCAAGAAATAAATTCATTAATACCTCTGGATCAAATGCTTATAATGGAATATAAGCTAGAGCCTTTCTTATATGCTTATGGCCCCTCTTTGAGGGATATGCTTCATACGCTGTTGTTTGAATATACAGATATTTTGCAAGAAAAAGACGCTAAAGAACATACAACAATGGTACAGTCAATATTCTTTTATGTATTATACTATATGAGATCAGCTAATAGACTAAGTCGTGGCAATGTTCATCATAATATGGTTAGAGAGTTGATGCGTACGTCTTTTGAGCTAGCAATAGCTATAGTAACTGATTGTAACTGTGCTATAATGCCTTTTAATAAAGAAGGAATGGATGATGCAGCATATGCTCGCAAGTGTGATGTTTTTAAACAACAACGTCCTCATGAGTATAATTTTTTAACTACTGTTGCTCGAAACAAGTTATCATTAAGTCTTTTGTTGCTGAGACACAATGTTCCTTTAGCTATGCCACTCTCGACTATGATTTCAATGGTACAAGAATTTGAACAGTTTGTTACACCCCGTATGTAAGTGGTATGCTATTGCATAGTACTCTTTTTTTGAAAATAAAAATTTATAAAAATTATTATATGTGTGAGTGGAGTTGCAAGCAGTGAAAAAAACAGCACGATTATTACTATTTTCATTTTTCTTAACCGTATTATGCAGCATATGTATCTTTATTGGTATCTTTGTATATATGGTGCATTCAACCGTTATAGATCTTTCGGTTCTCGAAAATTATACCCCAGATAAGCCTACGGTTGTGCTTGATCGTGATGGGCATGAATGGACGAGGTTTCAACTTGATCGGCGCGCCTCTGTTGCGCTCTCAGAAATTCCACAATGTGTTGTAGATGCTTTTCTGGTAACAGAAGATCGTGCTTTTTTTTCTCATTATGGTGTTTCTCTCAAAGGTATTGTTCGCTCTGTTTTTGTAAATTTTCGTACACGACGTCTTGCACAAGGTGCAAGCACCATTACGCAGCAGCTCGTTAAGTTGCTTTTTTTTGATGCTCAGCGAACCATGGAGCGAAAACTCAAAGAACAATTTTACTCGTTTATTATCGAGTGGCGCATGAGTAAACAACAAATTTTAGAAACATATCTTAATCATGTATACTTTGGGTCGGGCATTTATGGTGTTGAGGCTGCCTGCCAACGATTCTGGGGTAAGTCTGTTCGTGAAATTACGTATAGAGAAGCTGCAATGCTTGCAGGTATTGTTCGCTCGCCCGTGCGCTATTGTCCACTGATTAATCCAGAGAATGCTCAAAAAAGACGTTCTACGGTTCTCGATCTTTTATATAATCAAAGATACATATCAAAACAAGACTGTGTAGCATGGAAGTCAAGCGAGCTTATCAACGAAGAACGAATTACAGACAGTCATATGGCTCCGCATCTCAAAGAAATGATCAGACAGTTTTTAGAAACAGTTATTGGTAGTTCGGCGTTATATACACAGGGCTATGTGGTGCAGTCGACAATTGATTTTTCGTTGCAGCAACAAGCAGAAAAATCGTTTCATGATTATGTAGTTTTTTTGAGAAATCAGCAAAAAGCAGCTGTTGATGGTGCCATTATATCAATTGATGCCCAGTCTGGTGCTATACGTGCATTGGTTGGTGGCTATAGCTTCCGGCAATCACAGTTTAACCGAGTATATAATGCAAAGCGTCAAATGGGATCTAGTTTAAAACCTTTCTTATATCTTTCTGCTATTGAGCAAGGCCACTCATTTGTTGAGACTGACATTGATGAGCCTCTTGCTATTCAAACATCTCAGGGCCTTTGGGAGCCGCGTAATGCTAATCGTCAATTTGATGGTTCGATGACGCTCGCCTATGCGCTTGCATGTTCAAATAATATTATAGCGGTAAAAACATTGCTCAAGGTAGGCGCCAATAATGTTATTAATTGTGCTTCTAAGTGTGGTATAAAAGGACCCTTTGAAGCATGCCCAGCGCTGGCTCTTGGTTGCGTTGATGCTTTCCCGATCGAAGTATGTGCTGCTTTTAACGTTATTGCTAATCATGGCGTATACGTTGAGCCTTATTATATTGAATGGATAAAAGACTCATGGGGCCATAAGATATGGCGACATAGTGGAGTAAGCAGGGCGGTGGCACAGTGGAATTTTTGTAGCCAAACGCTTGCTGCACTGCAGATGACTATGGATCGCATGCATAGTATGTGTTCACTCTCATGGATAGATTGTGCATGTGCGGGTAAAACGGGAACAACAAATGATGCACGTACCTGTTGGTTTGTAGGCTCAACGCCGACATTGACGACAACGGTATACTTTGGTCGTGATGATAACGTCTCTATGGGGCTTAATACGTACGCAATGAGTACGGCGCTGCCACTGTGGATGAGTGTTATGAAAGCATATAAAGAAAAGCAAAAAGAATTTACCTATGCGCCTGGACTCTCTTTTGTACATGTTGATTCAAAGACTGGAAAGCGCGTGTCCGAAAAAAGTGATAATGTTATTAAGATCTTGGTTCCTGAATAATTGGCGCCATTAATGCTTCGCGCAGAGATTTGTACCCCCATATTTGTCTTGTTCCGTCAGTTGTTAGTGAATATATAGTCGCATCAGCAAAACCAATAAACCAAATATTTCCTTTATGTCCGATTATTGTTTTTATCAGTGAATTATCTGCAATTCTCCAAAGTTGTATAACACCATTATCTAATCCTGATACAATTAAGTTATTGAACTTGTTAAAGCTAATTGCTCTAACGCTATGTGGAAGTCCGATAAATACTTTTAGGATTCTTCCATCAGCTACACTGCGAATTTGAAGGATGCCATTATCTAGTCCTATTGCTATGGATTTGTCCAATTGACAAAAACTGATTGAATAAATAATTCCTGGAATATCGGCAAAAGTTTTTATGAGTAAACCGTCGGCTACCCTCCATAGCCGAAGGGTGTGATCTCTTGATCCTGAAGCAATTATCTTGTTGTCTCTGCTGAATGTAAGAACGGTAACAATATCGGCGTGTCCTGTTATTCTTCGTATTATTGACTTGTCTGAGCGTTTTCTAAGGCTAAATGTGCCATCATCGTTTCCAGTCGCCCATAAATCTTCATGATTATAGGCTTTTGCAACTACTATAGAATTATCAGCATCAACAATACGATCTTTGCTTTTGGTTGTTTCTAGTGGGTGTGAATATAATTCTGGGTTTTGTAGCATATACGTACTAAGTACTATATGTTCTATAGTTTTTTGTTCAATTGGCCCTTGATAGGTTTTATCAAGTACAGAGCTTATTTTTCGACCCAAAGTTCGTACGCCCCTTGTAAACCTTCCACCACGCTCTGCGGTTATAAAATCGATCATATGAGCAATTTCTGGATATTGTAAACATCCTGGATAAAGTATTGAGCCAAAGAATTCCCAGAGATCTGTGTCACCAATCTGACTAGCTGCTCCAAAATCTCCAACAGTGGATGGTTTTGCGAGGGTAAATATAGACGTGAGCATCTGGTTGTATATAATTTCTGCAGCTTGTGATCTTGGCAAATGAGGTGCTCTCATTGAGATAAGTGCATTAAAAGCAATTGGTATGTCAAAAAAATAGATAGTACGAAGAGCCTGGTCAAAAGAAAGAGTCTGGTCAGCGTCATTTATAAAATTTCTAACAATTCTATGGTCCTGCTCATTCGAAAGAAAGTTAAGTACATCTGCGACAAATTTAATTTCATGATTAGAAAAATCAAAGGATATTGGTTCTCTGTATATATCTTTGAATATTGGTAATTTTTTGTCTTCTGGGTATGGTGACGCTGCAATACTATCTAGAACGTCAAGCATGCTTTGCAATACCTTTGAATATTGAATAGCTTCGGGGCGAATCTCGAATACAGGATTATTTTCGCCCTGGCTTGATACAATTTTAATAGTATGAGTAGTAGGGGCTCTCGCTGCCGCTGGAAAAGCTGCTGGTTGTCTATTTTTTTTGTCTAAGAGTATTCTGTTTTGTTCTCGCTGATTGCTTGCTGCAGCGGCAATCGGTGCATGTGGTGCTACAGATATAGCTGCGGCTGTTGCTGGTCCTAATTCTTGTTCCATAGTGTGAACATTTTTGAAAAATACACAGAACATAATAAGTGGCAATATAAGATAGATACGAATATTCATGGATAAAAACCTTTTTTTTTAAATTATTCTATAGGTTGTATATTTCTTTAACAATAACATATTCAATGAGAATAAACTATAGTTTTATGTAATTCTAAAAAAGGCAAGAATAAGATTATATGCTTTATTTATTGTGATGCCTAAAAATATTTGCACAAATTGGTGCACTTGTTGTATGAGCTATGCTATGAATTAACCAGTGAAGCTTGGTGTTGAATTTTTTTGATTTTGCTCACACCTGTTAAGGAGGGTATACGCAATGGAACCTAAAAAAATATTTATATTGGATGCAAATGTGTTGGTGCATGATCCTTTTGCGCCATTAAATTTTGCTGAACATAC
>CAIKXM010000042.1 GCA_903831405.1 uncultured bacterium | reverse complement strand
CGCAACTAGAGATGAAAATAAGCAGGCTAGATACACCAGAAAAAGCAATTAGACACTGTAAGACGAAAAGCATTAACTTTTTAATAAAGAGATTCACTCGACTCATAAGCGCTAATCAACACATTTATGCGTAAGTCCTGTGGATCAGATCTTTGGAGATGTTTATGCGTAAGTCCTGAAGATAACAATGATCAGACAGCGTTGATGGTCTTCAACCTTAAAGTTACGGATGATCGTTACGCAAGTCGCGATCCAAGAAATCAAGAAATAAAAGATTTGCTCATACAAGCTCAGACAAAAAAGTAAAAAATAATTTTACAACTTAATCTCGCAGGCTAATACATAAACGAGCAGTTACTGATGGTGATCCAGAGTGCTTACTTTGCGCATGGATCATCATTCTTTTGGTAGGTCGATCGAGTGTTGCGTAAAACTGATCATCGATAACAAATTCATCGATCAAGCGCCAGCCTAAGGACTCTGATGTATCTTTGAGATATGCTACCGCTTGCACAAAATCAAGCGCAGCAGTCATCTGATACACGGTTCGCTTTTGATCCAAAGAACATTGAGAAGATTTTTTAACAGAAGGCAGTAGCGGCAAATCACTATGCAACGCTACAGTAATAGAAGAGAGTGGAAGCTTCACAGCCGTGTGATGGCATGAAGCTTCCTTTTGCTTTTTGCAAGCACAACCGCTACAAATAACACAAACGGCTACCATACAAAATATCGTAGCCATACATGAGTGTATATTATTCAACTGATTGTTTTTTGTCATTTTTTTTCGATAAAACCATTTCTTTAACACGAGCTGCTTTACCTATGCGATAGCGCATATAGTACAATTTTGCTCGGCGTACATCACCTTTATGTTTGATTTCGATTGAATCAATAATCGGTGAATACAGTGGAAATACGCGTTCAACCGAAATACCATTTGCGCCAATACGACGAATGGTAAATGTTGAACAAATGCCATTATTGTTACGAGCAATAACGTCACCTTCAATAAACTGAATACGTTCTTTTTCGCCTTCAACAACTTTTTGGCCAACAAGAATAGCATCGCCTATCTCAAAAGCAGGAATCGAATGCTGTGTAGGGATACCTAAATCCCTTATAGTTTCTTTGGTCAGTTTTTTTGCTTTCATACATCAATTCCTTTTCGAGAAAATCTTTTTCGAGATAAAAATTATTTTTTATTGTACCACATCGTCAAAATTTTTCATCTTTTTCTATTATATTTTTTATTTTTCTACTACTTTTTACTTCGCGGCTGAAGACCAAGCCATCGATCAAAAATTACTGCAGCAGCAGAACGTACAGAAAGATGATTGTATGAGCTCATACCTTTTAATGGCACTAGTGCATAATCACAAAGGCTCATAAAAGCATTGGCGAGTCCACGACCGGTTCCAAAAACAAACAGAACGGGGCGTTCAAATTTCCATATCATGCCCTGATCTTTGTATGTAATAATATCGATATCAGAACCAGCTTTTGCAGACGTTGCAATTACTAAAGGTTCTTTATTTTCGAGCTCTACTATTCTTTTTTTTACTTCATCAAAAGTACTATACAGCTCAACAAGCGAAACAGCTTCATGTCGCTCTTTGTTATAGGTAACACCGGCACCAATATTCCAAAAATCAAGTAACGTTTTTACAATTCTTTGCTGGTCAACAAGCGGCGTCACAATAAAATATTTTTTTAATCCATATGTTCGAGCGGATCTTGCAATATCATGTAGATCAAGAGAAGTTACTGATGTTGTTCCAATTCGCTCTTGCGGAAGCATAATTTCATCATGCATCAACACAGCATAATGTGATGGTATTTCTTTTTTTATTGCTGCTACTTCTGCCTCACTTGGATATGCTGAGCGAAACCACTCAAAGTGATTTTGCATGGTTCTCTTGGCAGCAGCTTGCAGTCGCCATTGCGCTATCGTAGCATGATTTCCAGAACGCAATATCGCGGGCACTTCACGATTCCGCCATACAAGTGGTGCACTATACTCAGGATAGTCAACCAATGCGCCGGTAAAAGAATCATGCTCAACAGAAGCCTCATTGCCAATAACTCCGGGAACGTAGCGCAAAATAGCTTCTATACATAGCATAGAGGGCAAATCACCACCCATCAACACGAAGTCACCAACCGAGAGAATTATATCAGCAAACTCTTCTTCGACGCGCGCATCCATGCCTTCATAGCGAGCAGCAATGGTCATTATATGATTGTTATGCGCAGCACTTTTTTCGACAATTTCCCTGCATACTCTTTGATCAAGCTTAATACCATGCGGTGAGAAAAAAATACGATATGCACGTCCATGAACGCTTTCAACCGTATTAATCATAGACTCAACCGCTTCAGGTTTAATAACCATGCCGGCGCCATGACCATAGGTAGCCGCATCAATACGCTCTTTAGGGCGACAGGCGGTAAACATATCGTTAATAGAATAGTCTATTATTTTTTTTTCTACCGCTTTACCAATAAGACTTGTTGCAAAGAAAGGCTTATATATATCAGGAAAAAGCGTTAATACAGATATCTTCATTACTATTATGCTACAACATCTACAACAAGATCATACTCGATAGTACCTTTTGACGCACCAACCAAAGAAACAAGACCGCGCAGAGCGCGAAAGATTTTACCTTCGGCACCAATCACCCGTGGCAAATCAGCAGCAGCAACTGCTACTTGTATAATTTTTTTTGCATCTTTATCAATACATACAACACTAACTTGTAATGGTTTGTCGACAATCGATTTAACCAGATACTCAATCATTTGAACAATCATAAAACTCTGCATAGGTTAAGCGGTTTGCTGAGCATTCTTTTTATACATCTTATCAATTTTTTTAACCGCATCGCTCATTTGCGCTCCACATGCAACCCATGCTTGAATGCGCTCTTGGTGATACTGAATAAATTCACAGGTAAGAGGATTAAATGTTCCCAAATTTTCGAGAGAACCGCCATCACGCTTACGACGTGAATCAATAGCAACAATACGATAAAACGGCGCTTTCTTTTTACCAATACGAGCAAGTCTAATTGCAACAGCCATATAACACCTTCCTTAAAATAATCACAAAAAAAATAATTTGAGAATACAGTATTTATATTCCCCCAAAATGTCCCATCTTCTTAAAGATTTTAACAAATTGCTGACTTTGTTCAAATCTCTTTAAAAAATCATCTACATCCGAAAGGCTCAAACCTGAGCCAATAGCTATTCTTTGTTTACGAGAAACTTCAGCAAGTTTACTCATTTTACGTTCTTTGAGAGTCATGCTTTGAATAAGTGCACGAGCCTTGCGTGACTCAACCTCCCCTTTGGAAATTATTTCGGGAGTGAGGTTAAGCGAACTTGCGCCCGGCAAAAATCGCACCAGCGTTGAAAGTGATCCGAGACGATTCATCATATCCATTTGCTTGATAAAATCTTCAAATGTTAATCGGCCACTACTAATGGTCTTTTGAATATCATCCTGCTCCTTCTGAGCAATTTTATCTTGTGCTTGTTCAACAAGTGTCGCAACATCACCCATGCCAATAATACGTGTTGCAATACGCTCAGGTCTAAAAAGCTCAAGATCGGTAGGACGCTCTCCACTTCCCAAAAATAATATTGGCTTTTTGCAGGCATAACGAAAAGCAAACGCAACACCTGATCGGCTATCACTGTCAAACTTCGTTATAATAGCGCCTTGATAATTAAGCACATCAAACGCTCTTGCTACTGCTAAAGACTCTTGGCCAACCATGGCATCAATAACAAGAATCTTATACTTTGGTTTAATTGCTTTATCTATCTTTATTAATTCATCAAGCATACTTTGATCAATATGCAGTCGACCTGCTGTATCAAGAAAAAGTACATCATAACAATGCTTCTTTGCATATTCTTGAATATCAATAGAAGCTTTGAGAGGATCCGTAAGTGCAGACTCATAAAAATCAACCTGTATATTTTTTGCAAGAATTTTAAGTTGTTCAATAGCGGCTGGTCGATAAAAATCGACAGAAGCTAGCAAAATAGATCGTTGCTTGTTGCGACGCACGGCGCTATCGCGTACATAATGAGCTAGCTTTGCAATAGTTGTTGTCTTGCCTGCTCCCTGCAAGCCCATGACCATAACGGTTGAAGGGATTGAAAATGAAAAATCAGAGCCACCGCTCGAGCCACCCAGAAATGATACCAGTGTATCATATACCACTTTGGTAAATTGTTCTGCGGGACGAAGCGATCCTATAACTTTTCTTCCAACAACTTCTTTTTTGATCTCCAATAAGAATGGATCAACAACATCAAGAGGTACATCTGCGTCAATAAGAGTATTACGCACAGACTGGTACACATCCGCTATTGTTTTTTCGGTAACAATTGAGGTTGAACCAAGTGAAGAAAAAAGTGATGTAAAGGCTGAAGAGAGGCTATCAAACATACGGTAATATTTTTCGAAAATAAACTTTTATTAAAAATATTCAGTTCAACACAATCATGACATTGTATAATCATGATACATTTGAAAAACAGTATAATCTAAAATAGATGCATTGTCTTTTTTTTAAAAAGTAAATAAAACAATATTTTTTGCTATACTGTTTTATTGGAAGGTGTAAAAATTGTTACACCACTTTTACTACCATTCTTAGGAATCAACATGATACAGATACAAGGACCAGAGTCAACATTTCTTCCGCGAATTCTCATTGTCGGCATTCAATCTCCAAAAAATTTTGCTATCGACATTGAGTCATATTATGAAGAATTTCGCAATCTCATTGCAGCAAATAACATTGTGTATCATGAAGAGCGCTATATTAAATTACGTAGCATTGATGCAGCATACTTTATTACCAAGGGAAAATTAGCTGAACTTGTAGCACTCTGTGAAAAAGAAAAAATTGATGAAGTTATTTTTTCAGAAACCTTTGCTATGCAGCAAATTCGTAATTTACAAAAAATCCTTCATGCCGACATTTTTGATCGCAATGAATTAATTCTCGATATTTTTGAAAGAAATGCTCACTCTGCTGAAGGAAAGCTCCAAGTCGAACTAGCACGCCTGCAGCATAAAAAATCACGTGTTGTCGGTCGAGGAATGGCGATGTCCCAGCAGTCAGGATTTATCGGTGGCAGAGGACCTGGCGAAACACAAAAAGAAAAAGAGATACAAAGCATTGAAGATCGCGTTTTGCGTATTAAGCGTGACCTTGAACACCTTGACAAAGTACGCACTACACAAAGAAAACAACGCCTCACGAACGAAATACCACTTATCTGTTTAATTGGGTATACCAACGCTGGAAAATCAAGCCTCCTGAATGCTCTTACTAAAAGTAACGTACTTGTTGAAAATAAACTTTTTTCAACCCTTGATACAACCACACGTGAACTATTCATTAATGGTAAGAAAAAAGGACTTATTTCTGATACCGTTGGCTTTATTCAACAGTTACCTCACCTTCTTATCGATGCGTTTAAATCAACGCTTGATGAGCTGCGATATGCACATCTTCTTATACATGTTATTGATATATCAAGCAAAAACTATGAACGAAATATATCTGTTGTTAATAATCTATTAAATGAAATGGGTATATCAAAACCAATCGTTCATGTGTTTAATAAGACAGATCTGCTCTCAGAAGATGAATTGCAAAATCGTATAAAAAATATCGAAAAATATACTCCTTATGCACTTACCTCTACAATAACACCTAATGGGCTCGACAATCTTATTGCATTTTTGGATGATTGGAATAAGCAAAAAGAATCGGCACAATGAGCATATACGCAACAGTAAAACTTAATGAGCAACAAAAACGTGCGGTCGAAAAAGCATCAGGGACATTTTTAGTTTGCGCGGGAGCAGGCTCAGGCAAAACAAGAATCATTACCGCACGAATAGCAAATTTGGTGGCAGAATATACCGTTGAGCCGCAATCTATTGTTGCGCTCACTTTTACCAACAAATCAGCACGAGAAATGCTTGAACGTGTACACACTATCTTAAATAGCCTTAATCAGAATAATAGTGCTTCAAAGCCATTTGTGGGCACATTTCATAGTTACTGTCTATTGCTATTAAAAAGATATGCTGACCATATATCTATTCCAAGATTTTCTATTCTTGATGATGATGATCAAGAAAAATTAATTAAAAAGATCATTTCTACCCATGAACTAAGCAAGAGAACAACACCAAGCAGAATACTCTCAGCTATCTCTGGACTCAAAAACTCCCTCAATGGTACTCAGAGTGTTGCTCAAGCTATAAGCACCATGCAAGATCCATTTATGCGAGAAATTGCGCTGTTATATGAGCATGAAAAAACAGTTTGCCGCTGTTATGACTTTGACGACTTACTAATCAATACCGTTATGCTACTACAATCAGAGCCCTATATTAGAAGCTCTCTACAAAATAGTATTAAACATATCCTTGTTGATGAGTATCAGGACACTAACCGCATTCAACATAAACTATTACAATTACTTGCGCTCTCTGATACTGGTGAGCAAAAAGTCGACTCTCTGTGTGTTGTTGGCGATGAAGACCAATCAATTTATTCATGGAGAGGTGCTACTATTGATAATATTATTCAATTTAAAAAAGCTTTTCCTAACACCCAGCTCATTACTATTGATCAAAATTATCGATCAGTACAACATATATTGTCATGCGCAAATGCACTTATTGAACATAATGACAACAGAAATCCTAAGCAACTGTGGTCAGAGAAACTAGGGGTAGATCGCGTGCGCGTACTGCAAACACAATCTCCTTATCAAGAGGCTGATGTTATAGCAAGCTGCATTAATAGTTATCGAAAAAAATACCCACTACAGACCGTTGCCGTACTCTATCGATCACACTATCAATCAAGACCAATAGAAGAAGCACTCATTAAAAAAACGATTCCATATCGAATTATTGGTGGCATTCAGTTCTACAAAAGACTAGAAGTTAAAGACCTTGTTGCATATCTGCGCCTTGTTATTAACCCATTTGATAAAATATCTTTTAGCCGTATTATCAATACACCACAACGAGGTCTCGGCGAAAAAAGCGAAGAAATTATTTTACATTCTTGGCAGCAGAATCCTTTTTTATCATGTTTTGAACTAGTAAAAAACATGATTGAACAAAATACATTAGTCCAATCAAAAAACAGCGCCCTTGAAAAATTCTTACATATATTTGAAGAACTAACACCTCAGACGCCTGCGCTCACCGCGCTTATGTCAATTATTGAAAATGTTAATTATATACAGTATCTCAATCAAGTGTTTGAAGCAGATGAGGCTGAAACAAAGATACAAAACGTAAAAGAATTAATAAGCTCTTTTGACTATGACGAAAGCAAACGTATAAGTATTGCAACATTTGTTGAACAAATAAGTCTCCTAGAAGAAATGGGCGATCAAAGGAAAAACAATAATAAGCCGGTAACTCTCATGACATTTCATGCAGCAAAAGGCCTTGAGTTTGATTGTGTTATCCTTCCAGGACTTGAAGAAACAGTTATGCCTGCAAGCAGGTCTCTCTATGACAGTGAAGCTCTCGAAGAAGAGCGACGCCTTCTTTATGTTGGCATTACGCGCGCAAGAGAGCATGCATTACTACTCAATAGCATATCAAGAACCCTGTATGGCAATACTACAGAACAAAAGCCTTCGCGCTTCTTAAACGAAATACCGACAACGCTACTTAATCAAACAAATACACGCTTCTGGACTCATTCATCATCTGAGATGTACTTTGCTGAATGGTTTGCGGGAAAAACACCGGCCAATATTGATATATGTACTAAAGAAAAAAATATACATACGCCTACTAATACATATAAAAAGAATACATCACAGACTCACGCAGCAATAACATCCAACAATACTACTCAATCAAGACATGTATCAAAATCACTTACACCAAAGACATCTTCGTACAGATCAAGCACAGCAGCAACCGTAAAAAGCCCGCTCTTATCACCACAAGATGCACTTAAAAAGACTTTGTTACATGCACATAAGCAAGAGCTATTACTTAACAATAACAACACTCATATAAAAAAAACGACCATGAGTGAGAGTTCAGCATTTACTCAATTTAAAAAATATGACATTGTTCGGCATATATCTTTTGGAATAGGCATTGTGCACAATATTGAGCAAAAATTTGATGGAAAGCTATTTCTTACCATCAAATTTGGACAGACAACAAAGAAAATTGAATCATCTTTTGTACAAAAAAATTAATCGATACATACAGACATGCGATAAATATTTTTAAATTGACAAATATATAATTTAATATACGCTATATAGTATCAATATAACAAAGCATAAAAATACTATATAGAAAGAATTATAACTATGAACAGATTTCGTGCTGCCACTCTCACTTGTTTATGTGGATTAATACCACTGCTACATTCAGAACCCATTGATATACGAGATGATATTTGTAGCAATATATGTGCAATAAAACAGGCTCGCTCTCAATGCAAATCAATATTAAAACATATACAAAAGCAATCACTACCAGCAACTACAGAAATAGTTAACAACGATATTAACACAATAGAAGATGTATATAATTGGTTACTCACCAAAAAAGCAACAATTAAGTTGTATGGCTATGATTCTGAAAAAACATTCATTCAAAATGAGCCATTCAAAATACCTGATAATGCACATGTCTTTCCTATCTGCCAGGCTGGCATTAATCGCTCACAAGTATTATATAAAGTTCTTGATACTATGTATGGAGACAGCATAGATCTTCTCTATCCACATGGCGCTGAAAAAGGCTTTGATCCGTATTGTGGCACATTTGATAATTTTTTATGGATAATAAACAAACTATCTTTTGCCAAAATTCAATTTGAAGCTGCTTTTGACAGTGTTGGTCGAGTTCCACGCATATGCGAAGAATATTCACAAAACAATAAAATAGATTGTGCAAGTACACGAGACCTATTTACCAATGTATATTATCAAATAGATGATACTACCACCCCGCATGTATTCATTGTATTTAAACAAGCTGCAGCAATAGTAATAACGCGTATCATGGAAGCTAATTATAGTGCAAAAGACTTATCTAATCTAACCATAATTGTCATGAACTATGATGATTGGATACATAATCCAAAACTTGGCCTGATAACACATGACGCAATATGGTGCGAAGACGCAACTCCAAAAAAATATTCAAGCGAGGCTTATCGTAGGTTTGCCGAAGTAACCGCACGCCATTTTATTAAGTAACATATTCGACATATTAGGCAATATACTTATACTATTAATTATAGAAGCTATAATTATATTTTTTAAAATAATACAATTTAAAATTATTTTTAAACACCAATAAAAAACGGTAAAATAATGAAGCATTTTTCAACCCTCCTTCTTACTCTCAGCTTATTAACAACAGTGCAAATATTTGGCATGAGCGAATCTGAATATCAGACTGATCTTACTATTTTGCAGGAAAGAAAAACTGCATTAGAAACATTATTTGGTCTTTTTCGCCAAGAAAGACGATACATTAGAAACTTAGAAGACAAAGATGCAGCACTGGAAAGTTTCTATGCACGTGCACGTGTACGACCATTAATAGATGACTTAAACAATCGGCTACTATTACTGAGAAACCTTAACAGTGCTGTTCAAAATGCAAATGAGCAAGAATTCGAAACCTATGAACAACAATATCTACAAAGAATTCTATCAAACGATCATTCAGAAAATTACCTGCAAGTAATAGGTCAATATATTTATCCATGGATCGAAGAATCAACTGACCTGGGCAATGCGGTCACAAGAGCTCTTGTAGCAAAGGGAATCCCTCAATCATTAGCTATTTACGAAGGCGTTTTATCTATGCAGAAATTTTTTAATACAGCTCAAGAAACCTTTATGATAACCAACCATCATCAATTTGTTGCCCATGTTATTATCCAAGAAGCACATCAAGAGGAAAATACTCCAACACAACCAGGTGCCTAAAAAATTATTCTTAATCAATAAATATTAAACATATTGTTTTTAAAAAAACCAAGGAAATCTGTTATGAAATATATATCATGTCTCTGTATGGCTCTCAGCTTACTCACAACCCTGCAAACATTTTGCATGAGCGATGCTGACTATCAAGCTAATCGTACCGCTTTACAAGAACAAAGACTTGTTATAGATTGCATGCAATCTATATTAGAAAAAGAAAGCCAAATACTTAGAGCCGCAGATAATAACGAAACATCTTTTCAAGCTTTTCTTACATGCGAGCGTATGCAAACAATAATAGATGATTTAAATAATCAACTGAGAATAGTAGATGAGATGCACTCAGCAGAAGAAGAAAATAATCAAAAACAAAAAACTGCTAGTGCTAACCTCTTTTTACGAACACTATTGTCTGATAATCATTCAGAAGAGTATTTACAGGAAATATTTCCATATATCGAAGATTGGCTAGATCAAGCAACAACTATGGCTGATGCAATTCGTACAGCGTCGATAGAAAATGGAGATCTTGAAATAGTAGCTACGTACAAAGGATTGCTATCTATGCATGATTTTTTTCTTGTAACACAGGAAAGATACATGG
>CAIKXM010000041.1 GCA_903831405.1 uncultured bacterium | reverse complement strand
TATACATAATTTTACATTTGTCAATTTCATACAATATGCACTGCGCTTCTACAAATTCTACCTATAAAAGTCTTCGCCAAGACATACACAATAAAACAATGTTTAAGATCTGAGCAGCATATTATATGCGTTGTGTTAGTTGTATATCATCGAGAACGTTTTGCTACAGAAAATAACTACTGAGAATGTTGTATTAAAAATTGAATAAAAAAAGAAGTTGGGAAAGTTTTTTACACTTTCCCAACTTCTTTGTATTTATTTTTTTGGTGGCGATGCAGGGACTCGAACCCCGGACCTACAGATTATGATTCTGCCGCTCTAACCAACTGAGCTACATCGCCAATATATCAATTATTATATCGTTAAAAACGAAGGTTGTGAAGACCCAAAACGTTTACTATAAATTTAAGTAAGAACTTAAGTAACAACAGCCCCGTAAGCAATGTAGCAATTATACCAATAATCATGGTAATTGCAAAACCTTTGATAGGGCCCGTTCCGAAGTAGAATAACACTGAAGCAACCAAGAAGTGCGTAATATTCGCATCCAAGATCACTGCTAATGCATCACTAAAGCCTGTATCAATTGCTTTGCCCAGTGACAAACCAATTGCAAGCTCTTCACGAATGCGCTCATAGATAAGAACTGATGCGTCGATAGCCATACCGATCGAGAGCACCATGCCTGCAATACCGGGCAACGTTAATGTTGCACCAATCATCCATAGGCCAAATAATGTTAAGAGCAAGTTATAGAGCAATACGATAAAGGCAACCAAACCTGCTGCTTTGTAAAAACCAACACTAAAGATAAACAGTAATAAAAGCCCAACGAGACAGGCAATCAAACCTTGTCTAATTGATTGGCCACCAAGAGTAGCACTCATATGGCGTTCTTGCTCAAAACTAACAGGGGCTGAAAATGCACCTGACTTTAACATACGGGCAAGAGCAGAAGCATCTTTAACACTAAATCCACCGGTGATCATACCACTACCGCTACCAATTTCTTCATTAACACCAGGAGCCATAAGAATTTCATTATCAATGATAATTGCAATGCGACGGCCAATACTTTCACGCGTTAACTTAGCAAACGCACGTGCACCCTCAGCATTAAGTTCAAATAGAATGGTAGGCTCAGCACCTGTTTTACCACCAATATCACCACGGGCATTCTTTAGCATGCGACCAGAGACTTCAGCAATTTTTGGCACTGCAAAGAAACTTGCTCCTGCATCACGCTTGCCAGGAATAACCATCAAATGATCAGGCAGTGTACCACCAAAATGATCTTCTATTTCTTCACGGCTGCTACCACTATCTTCTACCGGCTTAAATTCTAACATTGCTGTCTTGCCAATCATTGCTTTTGCTTGCTGTATATCAACATTAGGCAATTCAACAACGATTTCTTTCTCACCTTGTGCCGTGATAGGTATTTCACCAACACCTATACCGTCAAGACGTGTACGCAATACATGTATATTATTTTCTACCGCTTGTTTGGTAATTTGTTTAATTTCACTTGCAGGAATGGTATAGGTAACAATATCATTATTTACTGCTGTTTCGAATCCTACGCCTGAGTCAGTAACTTTTTCAGCAACACGAGATGCTTCTTGTGGTGATTTATAGGTAATTGTTGCGCTTGCACCATCGATTAATTGCTTAACGGGCTCAACAGCTTGTGCGCCTTCTTGGCCAGCTACATACGAGTGTAATGCACGAACCTTTCTAACCGCTTCTTCTTCAAACGCTTTTTTATGTTGAACTTCGAGCGTAATATACGTTCCACCAACAAGATCGATACCAAATTTCATAAACCTATTAAGATTTGCGATGAAATAGATACCAATAAAGGTGCCACAAATAAGTAAGCCAAAAAGAATATACGTATTACGAAAACGTGGATCAAACATGCTTTTTTTCCTTTTTATTTCAAAAATAGCAAGAACCTAAAAGACGCGCTCAAAACTGAGCAAAAACATCACAATAAAAAAAATAATTTGGTGCGGAGGAGAGGACTCGAACCTCCAAGGGATTTCTCCCACAGCCTCCTTAGGGCTGCGTGTCTACCAATTTCACCACTTCCGCACAAAAATTTCAAAAACCAGTAATTTATTTACGTACAATTACCTTAACAAAAAAGAGGGTGCTCTGCAACCCCATTTTGAAACATTTTTTTACTCTTTATTTTTTTTCTTTTTTACCCTTTATTGGTCGCATGCGCGCCTGCATGCATCGGCGCGAATAAGTAATACCAAAGGTATGCGTTGCATCACGAATTGATAGAATATATTTACCAGTGGCATTTGCAGGAACAAGTTTCTTTTCACTGCCATCGGGAAAAACAATAGTCTCTTCGCGCTTTGCAATACCTACAACAGGAATTTTTTTCATAGAAGATGATAACCCCATTTCTTTTAACTGGGCAACAACACAGGCAACCTGTCCAATCCCACCATCTACAATAATCAGATCAGGCAGATCAATTTTTTCGTATCGACGCAATACCCATTCCTGTAAACAGGCTATATCATTTTGCCCGGTAACCGTCTTCATCAAACCCCTTCGCCATAAAGCCTTTTGCGGCTTACCAAGGGCAAAGCGCACACAAGAGCCTACCAGCACGCTATCTTTGAAGTTTGATATATCGAAACAATCAATAGTCTCTGGATATACCTCAAGACCCAAAAATAATTGTACCTCTCGATGAATATCAGCATGCTCTCTATATTCGTCACAATAGGCCAGCACAACCGCATACAACTCTTTTTGCTGTACGGTCTCTGGTGCAAAAAATCGTACCTCTTGATTCCATAATCGATGTAAATAAAGACTAATGCAACTATCAACAGGCGTATGTATCATGATATGTGTTGGTGGAGTTGAGCGCGCATAATATTGCTTGATAAAATCTTCGAGAACATCAGCACCGGACTCAAACGTGAATGTTTCTTTTTCTAAAATAATCATATTTTTTATATGACAAACCACAATATGAATACTGTTCGCTGCTGTTTCTATAGCAACAATACTATCCATATCATAGCGAGAGGTTGTCGAAATTCTTAAACCTTCTCTGAGAACCTCTATGGCATCAAGCTGTTTTTTGCATACAAGTGCTTCTTCAAAAGCTAGTTTATTAGAACACGTTTCCATACGTTCTTGATACTCTGTTCGCAGAGATTCACACCCATTATTCAAGCAGGCAAGAGCAGCATCAAGGCGTTTGCGATAGGCACTCGTCGATTCACGACCCTCACAGGGCGCAGAACACAGACCAATATTTTTGTATAAGCATGCTTTTTTTGGCAACAACCCATCACAGTGGCGCAGTCTAAAAATATCATTAATGGATCTAATAATAGTTCTTACCGATGCCGTTTTATACGGCCCAATATAGGTATCACCGCGTCCAACATGACGAGTGATTTTTAGTCGAGGGTATTTTTCGTTTGTTATAGTAATATATACATATTTGCAGGCATCTTTGAGCTGTATATTATAGGGAGGCTTATGAAGCTTTATAAGCTGGTTCTCAAGCATAAGCGCTTCGAGCTCGCTTTCTGTTACAACATACTCAATATATGCACGTTTTTTTGCAAGCAACTGTACTTTTGGATCAGTAGGATTCTCGCAAAAATAACTCGCTACCCGTTTGCGCAAATCTTTGGCCTTGCCAATATATAATATGGCATCATGAGCATCTCTTTGTATATATACCCCACTTGCATGCGGCAGTAGCGTGTGATCAGTTACTTTCATCTTCGAGCACCTTTATGCAATCGCGTAACTCAATAGCCCTCTCAAAATCCATTTGTTCTGCAGCAACCATCATTTGACTTTTTAACTGTTCAATTTTCTGAGCCCGTTCTTGTGGTGGCAATAGACGCAATGTTGCCGTCGCAGAAATCAATTCATCAACCTCTTCTATTGGCTTTTGAATCGTTCTCGGAGTAATACCCTTATCAACATTATACTGCTTTTGAATTGCACGTCGACGATCCGTCTCATCAATTGCTCGCTGCATTGAACCCGTCATTTGATTTGCATACATAACAACTCGACCGGCAGCATTACGCGCAGCACGACCAATAGTCTGAATAAGACTACGATCATTACGCAAAAAGCCTTCTTTGTCAGCATCAAGAATAGCTACAAGCGTTACCTCAGGTATATCCAGACCTTCGCGCAGCAGGTTAACCCCTACCAGAACATTATACTGCCCTTTGCGTAATTGAGTAATAATTACTGAACGTTCAAGCGATTTAATTTCACTATGCATGTAGCGTGCACTGATACCGGCAAGCATGAGATGCTTTGCCAAATCTTCGGCCATACGCTTGGTGAGCGTTGTTATTAGCACGCGACCACCAGCTGCTATTTCTTTTTGAATCTCAATAATAACATCATTAACCTGTCCATCGGTAGGACGTACAATAATATCCGGATCAACTAAACCGGTCGGACGGACCACTTGTTCAATAATTGAATCTGTTTGTGTAAACTCGTATGTACCAGGCGTTGCTGATACAAATATCACATTTTTTAAATACGTTTCGAACTCGCTAAACATGAGCGGCCGGTTGCCATATGCACTGGGAAGGCGAAAACCATGCTCTACCAGATTTTTTTTACGCATACGATCGCCATGATACATGGCAGAGGCTTGCGGGATGCTTTGATGACTCTCATCAATTACCATAAGGAAATCTTTGGGGAAGAAATCAAGCAAACAATACGGCGCACGCTCTGCAGGACGCTCATCAAAATATATTGAATAGTTTTCAATACCATTACAATAGCCACTCTGCTGGATCATCTCAATGTCATAGGTTGTACGCTGTATCAGACGCGAACGCTCAAGAGGCCCCAGCGTTGCTGCATGTTCTTCTAGATTTTGCTTTATCCGCTCACATACCACGCCAACACGCTGCGAAGGCAATACATAGTGACGCGCAGGGAATATGACATACCGATCAGTGGTAGATATACAAGTATCAGTGAGTATTTCGCACTCAGAGATACTCTGCACCTGATTGCCCTGATACCGAATACGAATATATTTTTTATCTTCGTACCCCGGTACAATATCAACGACATTGCCGCGCACCCGAAAATGACCACTCTCAAGAGGCATAGCATCATTACGCGTATACTGCATCTCAACAAGTCGCGAAAATAGGTCAACTCGATTAAATCGTTCACCAACTACCAGAGAGCATGCCATAGCAAGCCAATCTTCTGGATTGCCTAAGCCATAGATACACGAAATACTACTTACCACAATAACATCATTGCGTGATAGCAGCGCTGCGGTTGTACGCAGACGCATACGCTCTATGCTTTTATTAGTTCGTGAATCTTTCTCTATATAGGTATCAGTCGTTGGTAAATAAGACTCTGGCTGATAATAATCAAAGTACGAAATAAAGTACTCAACACTGTTATGTGGAAATAGTGCACGCAATTCTTGATACACCTGATAGGCAAGTGTTTTATTATGCACGAGTACCAGGGTTGGTTTGCCAACCTGAGCAATAGTGTTCGCAATAGTAAACGTTTTACCACTGCCGGTAACACCACGCAAAATATGTTTACTACCATCATCAGATGTTTGTAATTTAGTAACTAATTGTTCTATTGCCTGTGGCTGATCGCCGGCAGGCTGTAAATTGCTAATAAGCTCAAATGCTTGTTTTTTTGACTCTTGAATCATATTGTTTTTTCCTCTCTCTATTTTTTTCTATAAAAGCCTTCAAGAATTTACCGGTATGACTCTGCTCACAGGCACATATTTCATCGGGTCTACCGCATGCAATAATAGTACCGCCAGCTTCACCACCTTCTGGTCCAAGGTCGATGATATAATCAGCATGCGCAATGACATCAAGATTATGCTCAATAACCACACAAGTTGCACCGCGACTAATTAAAGAGTCGAGGGTAAGCAATAGTTTGTGTATATCTTCAAAGTGAAGTCCTGTTGTCGGCTCATCGAGAATGTATATCGTATCTTCTGCACTTCTTTTAGAAAGCTCTCGGCTCAACTTAATACGCTGCGCTTCCCCGCCCGAAAGAGTTGTTGCACTTTGGCCAAGAAGAATATACCCAAGACCAACGGCACGCAGTGTTTGTAATTTTTTTGCAATCGTCGGCACTGCTTTAAAGAATTCATAGGCCTCGTCAACCGACATATTCAATACGTCATGTATATTTTTATCTTTGTACTTGATAACCAACGTTTCTTGATTATACCGCTTGCCAGCACATTCTTCGCAGGTTACATAGACATCAGGCAAAAAATGCATTTCCATACAGAGCACACCGTCACCCGAACATTTTTCACATCGACCACCGGGCACATTGAACGAGAATCGACCTTCTTTGTATCCACGAATTTGAGATTCGCGGGTAGAGGCAAATAAATGACGGATTTCATCAAACAACTTTACGTACGTTGCAGGATTACTACGCGGCGTGCGCCCGATAGGTGATTGATCAACAATAACAACATTTTTAAAAGCATGCTCAATGCGCGTATGTTTTCCAGGAGTATCAGTGCTACCCGATAACTCAGCCGCAAGAGATCGTGCAAGAATATCATTAATAAGCGTTGACTTGCCTGAACCAGAAACACCGGTCACCACATTAAGCGCATGCGCATAGAGCGGCACGGTGAGGTTTTTGAGATTATTTTCACACGCACCAACAATGGTGAATGGTTTTGATAATTCTCGCAGTTCAGTTTTTTGTGGCGCACATTTTTTTGCACCAATCAAGTACTGGCCTGTTATGCTGTTTTCGTTGTCTGCAAGATCTTTTGCCGTTCCCTCTGCAACAATATAGCCACCATGAACACCTGCACCAGGACCTATATCAATGATATGATCTGCGGCATACATAGTATCTTCATCATGCTCAACAACAATCACGGTATTGCCTAATTGCTTTAGCTTTAATAATGTCTGCACAAGTCGCTCATTATCGCGCTGATGTAGTCCAATAGACGGCTCATCAAGCACATACATGACACCGGTTAATGCTGAACCAATTTGTGTTGCAAGCTTGACGCGTTGCGACTCGCCGCCAGAAAGTGTCTCCATACGACGGGCAATCGTTATGTACCCAAGCCCAACTTCTTGCAAGAACTGTAATCGTGAAACGACCTCGCGCATGATCTGGCTGGTAATAATTTTTTGTTGCTCTGAGAGCTGTATGGTGTTAAAAAACTCTATTGCACGATCAACAGATAACTCAGCAATATCAACAATAGACTTTTTATCTACCGTTACCGCACGAACTTTTTTACTTAGTCGCGCACCATTGCATTCACCACAATGACTGATGCGCATAAATTTTTCAAAATCACGCTTACGCCATGCCGTATCTGCCTGCTTATATAATCGTTCTAACAATGGAACAACGCCCTCGTATGAGCGAATTTCAGCACAATTTTTGTCTGTAATTATTTTTGCAGCACGCAACTGTTTTTCAAGATCATCATCAACATGATACAAAATCCCTTTTTGCACTAATGGATGTAATTGATTAAATGGTGTAAATATTGACGCACCACAGCTCGATAAAAACTCGCCAACGCGCTGAATGCGAAATGATTCGCCAAGAGCTGCGCGTAATCCTTTGATAGCACCATCTGCAATCGAAATAGTTTTGTCAGGAACGACCTGATCTTCGTGAAAGATATACAACTCGCCAACGCCGCTACACTTTTCACACGCACCAAGCGGTGTGTTAAATGAGAAAAAACGTGGCTCAAATTTTTCAAAAAAAACGCCACATTCTATGCAGGCACGACTGGTTGACATACGCTGCAATCGCTTGAGCTTGCCATTCTTTTCAGATTGGTATATCTCGACAATACCACCAGAGAGAGTTAATGCTCTTTTAATTGCATCTTCGAGCAGTGATGTGTCGGTAGCATCAAGGGTATCAATAATGGCGATAATCGTATGTGCTTTGTTTTTATCTAGAGCCGGAGCTTTGTCACTGTATATCATTACACCATCGATAATCCATTGATTAATACCATCACGAACCTGTTGCGAGAGAAGATCATGATGGGTGCCTTTTTTTGCAAATACCAGTGGTGCTGCAATAGTTACTTCGCCACTAATCTGGGCTGATATATAGGAGAGTATTTCCTGTGCCGTTTTTGGCTCAACCGATGATCCACAATCGGGACAGTGAGGCTCGCCAATATGCGAAAATAACAAACGCAGATAATCATATACTTCGGTTACCGTACCAACCGTACTACGAGGATTTTTGAGCAATGCTGTTTGCTCAATTGCTATCGCAGGGCTTAACCCATCAATAGAATCAACATCAGGCTTTTCCAGAGCGCCCAAAAATTGACGCGCATAACTTGATAAACTCTCAATATAGCGACGCTGGCCTTCGGCATACAGTGTATCAAAGGCTAAACTACTTTTGCCCGAACCGGAAACACCGGTAATAACGACAAGAGAGTTACGGGGCAAATTAAGCGATATATTTTTTAAATTATGAACCCGCGCACCGCGAATTCGTATACTTTTAGTATTCATAGTAAATCCTCTTTTTATAAACTTTATTTTTTTCTATTT
>CAIKXM010000040.1 GCA_903831405.1 uncultured bacterium | reverse complement strand
TTTTTATGTCAAAATATATATCAATACGAATGTTATTAGTTGTTGTTGTGTTGTCAGTTACTACACATTCTGTGTATGCAATGCAGCGTTCGCCTGCAGTACCATCTCAACTCGATAGAGAGGGGCAAATGAGCATTGAGCAAGCGTATAGAGTTCTTGGGATTGGGTCAGGAGAAAGAGTAGATAAAGTAGCACTAGATCAAAAGTATCTATCATTATTATCTGCAGATACTGAGTTTCAGGGTGATGTAGAAGCTGCATATAAAATGATAGTACAAAAAGTTCAGCCACAAGGCGGATTAGCTATTTTTGGTCAACGAAGCGTCCATGAAAAACTCAGGCTTCAAGAACAAATGGAAGAGATGCGAAAAAGAGAGCTTATAGCTCAAGCTATGCAAACAATGAGTCCGCAAACACGTCGGTTGGGTGTTAGAAAAGCAGATAAACCAAGAGATTGGGAGTTTGTTGAAAAACCTACAGAAGAGAATGTTTCTGTAGAAGAGGATGGTTTTATTTTGGCTGAAGCTCTTTCTAGCGGGCCTCGTAATGAAGCAACACCTGAGCAAAGAAGTCAGGCTCAAAGATATGCAGAAAGTACACGATCACGAGAACAGTTCAAAAGAAATGAAGAGCTTAGAAGAGCAGAACTCATACAAGCGCAAAAAGAACAAAGAGAGCGTCCGATGGAAGAAAGTACTTTTATGCATTTAGTAAGATAGTTTATACATTTAAAAACAAAGTAGAAAAGCGTTGAATGATATGCTTTTCTACTTTGTTTTTAAAGTGGTGTGCGTGCTTTGGAGTAATTAATTTTTTTTAGAGAATGTAGTTACAAAAACTTCATGATAGCAGCATCTGGCAAAATGTTCATGAGGCGCATCATGGCAGCATAAAACCATGATGGTTCAATGTGCTTTTTTCCTGCAAAAACGTGCCGGACGATAGAGTGTGCTTCTTTCTCTGCGTTATGAATAAAAGGAAGCTTTTGCGCAACAACCCCTTTGAGCAGGTCGGTATCAACAGGTCCTGGCAATACAATGCTGAACTGTATATTGTCGTAGAGATACTGTCGTCGCAGTGAGTCAAAGCTATGCAATAACGCCACTTTGCTTGTTGCATACGCGTCAGCGCCTGGCATTGCATATAATGCAGCGACGGAAGATGTAGCAACAAAGGTGCCGCCGCCATAACTTTTGACGGGCAATAGCCACTCATCGATCCACGCAATAGTGCCAAAGTAATTCGTTGCAAAGGTTTGCTGATGATTTACGAGTAAGGGCTGCCACTTTTGTGTTGATTCGCCAGTGCCTGCGTTGAGAAAAAAGAGGGTTGGCTGCAAGCCCTTTGCTTTAATACTTTCAGATATCAGATGAATTTGTTTAATATCACCAACATCACACACAAAGGAAATAAAGTTTTGCTCGCCGAGTTGTGTTTGTAGTTCGTTGAGCAATTCAGCTCGTCGCGCAATACCGATTACCTTCCATCCACGCTGTACCATTTCGATAGCAAGATATTTACCAATGCCTGATGAAGCGCCGGTAATCAAGCATGTTTTTGTTGTTAGGTTGATTGGTCCAAATCTATCAACATGTTTTACCACAAGCAGTGTGCTTATAAGTAGACCAATAAAGATTATTGATAGTGTGAATATTTTATTCATTATGACCCTTAAAGATATCAACTTGTCCCGTTTCTGGAGCAGCAAAACTTTTAACAACAAAGTTCATGATATTTTGTGCATATTTAATAGCAATTTTTGCTTTTGCAGTATCTGGAATATCAAATTCTGAAGGATATCGAAATTGTGTTGAAAATGGGTTTAATAGTCTTACGGCTTCATATAAATTTTTAAAATTACTATCGAATCTCATGCATAGTTCAAGCAATTGTATGAGATCATGTGTTTTTACGACCGGATGTTTTTTGAAAATCAAATATGCTTTTAATGATTTTTCGGCAGTTTGTTGAGCGTGATAAACGACGGTAGAAAATAGATCAACTGTAAGTAACGTTTTTGCTGCAAGAAGATCTTCGTTAGCAATTTTTAACCATTTTTCATGCTCTTGCATATAGCACCCTGCCTTCTTTTTCGATCTTGTAACATAATGTTGTTACATCTTTTGAGCGTTGATTAAACTCAGCTTTGGTATATACAATCAGGTCTTTTGCTATTCCCATGCCAAACAAAGCATCGTAGCCAATTAATGGACGGTCATACGTCTTTTCATCAGATGTATCAATGACAATTAATAGATCCAAGTCGCTATCATCGGTTGGATTGCCCCATGCATATGAACCAAACAAGTAGATTGCTACGGGGTTGTATGCTTTTACCAAGCGATTTTTTACTTCTTCGATAATATTTTTTTGTATCATAATTGCCTTACTTGTTTTTGAGCGACTTACTATTCTATACCCACTGTAATTGTCTTTTGAGAAAGTGTATGCCTATAGCTCCAAAAAGAAATGTTAGAACTACTATCATCGCCATACACACCCAAAAGTTAAGATATTTTGTTTGATCAAGCGCTGCTGCATGAATACCCTCTGTGAGATACATAATGGGGTTAATCAGGCAGATATATCCCAGTATTGGTGAAAATGCAGCAGTTATCTGCCACGAAAATTGAGCTCCACCTAAATACCATAGTGGATACAAAATGCGCGTCCATACAGAACTTAAGCGATAAATGTCTTTTACGAAGCTTGTTAAAAAAAGAACAAAAAAGCCGATAAAGAGCGTTATGCATACTATTGCTATAAGCAATTTCCATAGCGAAAAATAGGCAAGATCAAGGCGACCTCCTATCGCGAGTGTGCCGGCACCAATGAGTGCAGCTACTAATGCATTTGCTGTTATTTTGCATGCATATGCAAGAGCTTTTGCGACAAACACTAAGTGCGTTGGAATAGGAAGGGTAAAGCGACTGAAAATTGATTTGTCAGTTCGCACGTCAGAAACAAGTACCATAATAAGTCCGTATAGTTCGAAAATACATGCTGAGGGTATTGATCCCCAGGCTGCAAAGGGTCCATAATCCTGTGTCATGCCCAAAAGAGGCATAACATAGGTCATAGTGCCAACGAGAAGCAATGTAGAAATAGCTGTATCAATCATGCTTCCAAAGACAGCAGGTCGAAAAATCATAAGATCGGTAAGTACCAGTTGCCAGACAACTGAGCTGTAGCGTTTTAATTGAGTTATAAACATATTAATTCCCCTCTGTGCATGCTGAATTATCTGGTTGCATAAGTGCTAAAAAGACATCTTCTAGTCGTTCTTTTTTGTGCAATGTTTTTAGCGCGAACGGCGTATCAATAAGACGTACCATTCCATCGTGCAAGATACAGACTCTATCACAAAGTGCATCAGCTTCATCCAAATAGTGAGTTGTCAACAATACCGTAACACCTTCTTTTTTAAGCATTTTTATCTCATCCCATAGCTGCAATCGAATATGGGGATCAAGTCCTACGGTTGGTTCATCAAGAACAAGGAGCTTTGGTTTATGCATAAGCGAGCGAGCAATCATTACACGTTGTCGGTATCCACCCGAGAGCTCATTGGTAGTTTGGTTTTTATATTCATCAAGCCCAAATCGTTGCATCAGTTCAGCAGCTCCTTGTGTTGATTGCGTAGCTGTAAGGCCATAATATCTGCCTGAGAAAAATAAATTTTGCTCAACGGTCAATGTATCAATTAAGTTTGGTTTTTGAGGGCAAAATCCAATAATTTGTCGATAGGTCATCAAATCAGCATACACAGAAGTTAATATGCCTGATTGATTAAACAAAATATCTCCGGATGTTGGCGGTTGCAGGGTAGCAATGAGTGAGGACATTGTTGTTTTTCCTGCTCCGTTTACTCCCAAGATGCCAAATATTTCGCCGGGATAAATATCGCAGGAAATATTGTCAAGAGCATATTTTTGACGATTGTCTGACGTGGAGTATTGTTTAGAAAGTGTGTGTAAACGTAAAAACGGTTGTATCATAATAATCTTATTTTCTTTTGAGTAATTCAATAATTTTATCAGCGCATTGCTCTGGTGTTATTTTTTCGGTATCAAGCATGAGATCGTAGGCCATTCCCTGGTGTACACTGTCGTAATGACTACGTGCATGACCCGTTGGTGATGTGCCGCGCTTTTTTTCACGTTCTTCAATAGCCGCAAGCGGAGCAGTTACACCAACCCAGAGGACAGGATTATCGGTTAATGCTTTTTGCAAATCAGTGTGCCATGCAGGTTCATATTGTATATAGTCAACAATAACGTTATTGCCTGCGTGTGCATATGCGGCGATGGATTCATGCATGCCTTTAATTATCTTTTGCCCTTCTGCTCCAACATGCAGAGTAAATAGTTTGTTGCCTTGTGCATCAACACTGGCAACACCTTGCATTACGGCAAAGTGCTCAGGCTTTGGTTCGAGATAAAATTTGGGTGGAATGACGCCGACAAAAAAGTTGTCTATACCAATCGAGAGCCATGGGCTTGTTTGTTTGGCCTGAAGTGCTTTGATAATACTTGATTTGCCAACTGAAGACGGGCCGTTGAGGATTATAACGGTACCTGGCTTGATTGTTGATTTTTTTGTATGCATAAAATCTTTCACTAGTAGGATGGTTACTATAATGAATAGTGTATAAAGTGCTATGTATACTATGTTTTTTATTGTGCTCATAGGGGTGTGTATCCTTTGATATGTATCAAACTATTATTACATTATACATGAATTCACGATACCTGAATGTACGATAATACCATGATACATAGTTTAAAAAAGTGTGCGTTATTTTTCCATTACTATCATAGTGGTGAAAAATAGCAGATACAAACAAAAAAAGAGAGTGTCTTTTTTTCTAAAGACACTCTCTTAATGATAAAATTATCGGTACTTAATTATGCTTTTAAGCGGGATAAATGCTCCAAACTTTGATGCATACTGAAACGGCATATGTTATTGTGTTAACGAAATCGTGTTAGTAGTATAAGTATCGGTATCGCCGCAACCAGTATAATTTTTGTTTTTATTGCATCAACGCGCTCTTGTTGCTGTTCGGCAGCTATTGCGATTGGGTCGTAATGTATTGTTATGGCTTCGTTTAAAGCATTAGTGACAATTATGTTTCTTTGTTCAGCTTTAGCATCAGGTATGCAAAGAAGTTGACCTGAGAATATGATCAATCCAAGTAAAGCAACAATGTATATTATTTTTTTCATATAGGTGTCTTTTTTTAAAAATATTATTTGTTTATATGTTTTTATGTAAAAAGATATTGAATTGCATTTGTAGTGACTTTTTACTTAGCATTATCCTATTTGGTTTGTCGCAAATGAAATGGCGGTGAGTGCTAATAGCAACTTTGGATGTTTGGTGCAATAATTAATTGCTTTGCACACTTTGTATGTTGCGATAAATATTTTTGATGCTGTTTTAATAAGATTTTTTTTACCTAATATGGCTGCTTTTGCTCTTGAAGCTATAGAGGGATGAAGAATCGCTGTAGTTGTTTTTGGGGCTAGTTCTGCAGTCAAAATAACTTCTTCTTGATTATCATCAACAGTTACTGGGGCAGCTGGCGCTGCAGAAAAAGCAGGTATTATTATTTGCTGGTTTGGTTCAATGTTTATGTTGAGGTGTGTGGCTATTTGGCGAGCTACTTGTAGAAAGTGTATTGCTTCTGCTTTGTGATTACGAAATCCGCTTATACATAATTCATTATCGACGGATACAAACATATTTTTATTACTGAATTGAGCGTTGTAACAATCACGTGCATATTCAAAAGATACTTTTGCCTCGCGTGCATTTTCTTCTAGATGATTATATAGGTCTATTAGTGGTTGGAGAGAGCTTGTTTCTGAGGTTTCTAATGTACCTGCTTTTTGTTTAGCTATAGCAATAAGTACCAATGCTTCATGATATAGTGGAAGAATATTTGCATATTCTTGGCGTGTGACTTGGTTGATTCTTGGTGCTTTGGGTACAATATCCATAGAAAACATAGGAATTGTTATTGTCGTGAATATAGATGCAAAAATGATTTTTAATATGTTGTTTTTCATTATTATATCCCTTTTATTGTTAACGATAGGTGAAAATATACTATTTTTAAAACTTAACTATTATATAGTATAGTTTATACATTAATTTCAAATTGTCAATTTTAATAAAAAGCGCTGTATATAAAATTTTGTAAAAATTAGGTAAAAAGGTTGTTATTACGGTTTGGATCGATAATTTTATGGGAATTGTGAGGGTATTGGTATGAGGGAAGTTGTTGGTTGAATTATGGGGAAAAAGTGCAAAAAGAGAGCGCCTTTAGAATAAAAAATCTAAAGACGCTCTCTTTTATATGAATGCTATGTTTTTAATGTTGCATTAATAAACATGTTTATAATCTGTTTAAAACACATGCTTATTTTTTGTACGCAATAAACTTTAAGCTTGATATTGGTAGATCATTATTACCAAACCATTTTTTAGAAATATTGGTATCTTCGTCAACGATGGTTACACTAAAGCCAGCATTTTTTAACAATGTTAAATAATCTTCTTTTAATATTGCGCCACTAACGCAAGCGCTCAACAGTTTTTTATCATTTTTCTGTTCTGCTGTTAGCTCTCCAGTAAGCACCACATCAGAGATAGTCATTTTTCCGCCAGACTTTAATACGCGAAAGGCTTCTTGAAATACTTTTGCTTTGTTTGGGGCAAGATTAATAACACAATTACTCATAATAATATCAATAGAGTTGCTCTCTACCGGTAATTTTTCGATATCTCCTAGGCGAAATTCAACGTTATCAAAGCCATATTTGTTTGTGTTTTTACGGGCTTTGTCGATCATAGCCTGTGTCATATCAACACCAATAACGCTACCCTCTGGTCCAACTTTACGTGCTGCCAAGAAGCAATCGAGTCCTGCTCCAGAGCCCAGGTCTAATACTGTTTCACCTTTTTGAATATCTCCAAGGTTAACCGAGTTGCCACAACCAAGCCCTAGGTTTGCATCGGCGAGTTCTTCTATCTCTTCTCTGCTGTAGCCAATGTCTTGTGAAAGTTGTGCTCCACCACCACAACAGCCTCCCATTGGACAGACAGATCCGCCTTTAGTAACGACCTCGCTGTAGGCTTCTTTGATTATGTTTTTTGTTTCTTGATTGCTTGTGGATTGGGGAGTTGCTTTTGCTTTTTTATTGCAGCAACCCTGGCTGTAGCAACATTTTTTTTCTGATTTCATATTGTTATTCTCATTGCAACACGATGTAGCACCTATACTCTGAATACTCACTAAGAGAGACACTATTAATAATTTTTTCATACGATTCCTTTTTTATAAAAATGGTTAGAAAGTTTGTCTATTTTTTATATGCAATAAATTTTAAACTTGATACAGGTACGTCATTATTACCAAATTTTTTTTGCGAAATGTTTGCATCTTCTCCTAGTATAGTTACGGTAAAACCGGCTTCTTTTAATAACAACAGATAATCTTCTTTTAAGATTGCGCCGCCGACGCATGTGCTCATAATTTTTTTATCATTTCTTTGCTCTTTGGTTAATGTGCCGGTAAGCACCATGTCAGAGATAGCCATTTTGCCACCATTTTTTAATACGCGAAATGCCTCACTAAATGCTTTTTCTTTGCTCGTAGCAAGACTAATGACGCAATTGCTCATAATAGTATCAATAGAGTTACTTTCTACTGGTAAATCTTCTATATCACCAAGGTGAAATTCAACAGTATCAAAACCGTATTTTTGTGCATTTTTTCGTGCTTTGTCGATCATAGCCTGTGTCATATCAACGCCAATAACGCTGCCCTCTGGACCAACTTTACGTGCTGCCAAGAAGCAATCGAGTCCTGCGCCCGAGCCCAGGTCTAATACTGTTTCACCTTTTTGAATATCTCCAAGGTTAACTGAGTTACCACAACCAAGTCCTAGGTTTGCATCGGCGAGCTCTTCTATCTCTTCTCTGCTATAGCCAATATCTTGCGAAAGTTGTGCTCCACCACCACAACAGCCTCCCATTGGACAGACAGATCCGCCTTTAGTAACGACTTCGCTGTAGGCTTCTTTGATTATATCTTTTGTTTCTTGATTGCTTGTAGATTGGGGAGCTGATTTTGCTTTTTTATTGCAGCAACCCTGGCTGCAGCAACATTTTTTTTCTGATTTCATATTGTTATTCTCATTACAACAGGATGTAGCGCTTATACCCTGAATGCTCACTAAAAGTGATACTATTAATAATTTTTTCATACAATTCCTTTTTTTAAAAAAAAATAGAAAAATTTTACCGTTTGATCTAAAAAGCCCGTAGTTATTTTATAGTTTCGACTACCTCCTCTGTGAGTATGCGATTGAGCAATCCTTTATAGGTATTCATGCCTTGATGGTTAATAGAATAAAAAATATTTAACCCATCTTTGCGTGATGTAAGTAATCCAAACTGTTTTAAAACTTTGAGATGATGTGATGCTAAGTTTTGAGAAATTGCGAGGTATTGCCATATCTCACAGACGCATTTTTCACCATGTTTTAGCAGAATGCACAAAATCTTTAGTCTATTTTCATCGGCTATTATTTTTAAAAAGGTAATTAAAAGAACTAATTCTTCATGACAACTATTGTCAGAACAGCATATTGTTTTCATATCAATCCTTATTGATATAGTTTTTTATTTTAAAGTACCTCTTGTCATCGGGTGCTGTCAAATTTTTTTTATTTGTATAAAGCAAAGAGAGGTTTTTTGTATTGGTTATCTGTAATTGCCGCTATGTACGGCGTGATGTTAAAAAAAGAGCGTCTTTAGGTATTTCTAAAGACGCTCTTTTTGTTAAAAACTACTTGTCTGTGTTGTTAAAAGGGCAATTCATCTTCAAAAGCTGGTTCGTTCTTAAACGAGAAATCATTCTCACCAGCAGCTTTTGGTGATGCTTTTTTTACTGTTTTTTTTGCAGCAGGTTTGTCATCAAGTTCTGCAGCGAAATCGCTAAATGCATCAGCATCCATTGATTGATCGCCAGCAGCTGGTTGATTGCCGCCCAAGAATACTATGCGTTCGGCAACGATTGAGTGCTTGCTGCGTGGTTGTCCTGCTTGATCTTGCCAGCTATCAAGCTTAAGGCGACCTTCGACAAGTACCATTCTACCCTTTGCAAGATATTGGTGAGCGCTCTCTGCTTGAGCTCCCCATACATCAACATCAATAAAGCACACTTCTTGGGTCATTTGACCTGTTTGTTTGTTCTTAAACTGTCTGTTAATTGCCAATCCAAGACGAGTAGTTACCTGGCCTGATGGAAGTTGTTTTTTCTCAGGGTCGCGGGTTAAGTTACCGATAAGGATTACTTTGTTTAAACTTGCCATTATAAATTCCTCTTAAAAAATTATGTTATTGTTGCCTAAAAATTGTTATCTACAAATTTTTACTTTTTTGTATCTGTGCTACGCGTTGCTTCGATTCTTTTGTCTGTGTTGCTATTATTTGTGCGCATTCTTGCAATTCTTTTGCATCAAGACGAGATGCAGTGTTATTTTCGTGTTCATGCACAATAGAAGATAATTCATCAAAGAGCAATTCTTCGTATTGTAGCAATGCTTTCATTTCACTGCGCAAAGAGCCGAGTAATTGCTCAATATTTTCACCATATTCAAGGGCAATAGCAGCTTTGCTTTTCTTTTTTGCCTTAACTTCTTTTTTCTTTAAAATTGATATTTCTCCCTCTTGCGTATAGGTACAAAACAGAGGAGTAATAAGTATGAGTATACCAAAAAAGATTGTATTGTTCTTCATTTGCAGCACTTTCAATATCATTCGTTTACTATAAAAAATTATTGCACATGCATTAAGTATGGCAACAATATAGGCAAGATACAAAATGAACTGTTCAACATAGAGTGTATTAATACATGGCATGCTACTACAAATCGATTGTATGCTCATGACAAACAAAATAGCGCTAATCAATACTACTTCAGCAAATCCAGCCATCTTGCCCCACCTATGAGGTTGTACGCTAACGCGTGGTATGTTTTTGTAGGTAGTCCACATAATGTAGCCGGTATAAAACAATAAAAATATACTTTCTTTAATACATATAAACCATACAAGCCAGAATGGTAGTAGGTTTGTTGTAAAGCCTTGATACATGCATAATGCAAAGACCCCTATCTTGAGAATTTTGTCTGCAAGAGGATCAAGATAGGATCCCAGTACTGTTTCTTGATGCAATAGTCGTGCAAGGTAGCCATCGAGCGCATCAGTTATTCCTGCAAAAACAAAGAGAATGCAGGCGGTAATCCATTGAGCATGTATCATGTAATAAAAAATAAAGGGAATGCAAAACAGGCGAGTAATTGTCAGCACTAGTGGAAGATGCAACAGCCGAGCTCTATTTTTCAGGATCTGTATTATTACGTTCATTGAATCACTCCACCGCCCAAACAAATACCCTGTCGATACAATACGGCATACTGTCCAGGTGCAATTCCCTGATCTTTTTGATCGATATAAAATTTGTACGTATTGCCAGGCAGCGCTTCAACTCGTGCATGGTATAGTTGTGCGCCATGCCTAATTTTAACCTCTATTAATTGTTGCTGTAGTGATTCTTCAAAGTACGTTTGATCTACTAGTAGATTAATGTTGCTGACTACAAAGTCACTGCGCTGCCAATCAAGCTCACTATAGTGACGGGAAATATATACGATATTATGTGTTGCGTCTTTTGAGACGACATACCACGGTCCGCCTGATAAACCTATGCCTTGGCGTTGGCCACGGGTATAAAACCAAAATCCTTTATGTTCGCCAACTTTACTACCCGTTTCCCACTCGATCAAATCACCAATACGCTCGCCAACATGGTGACGTATAAAATCCGAAAATTGTATTTTGCCCAAAAAGCATATTCCTTGAGAGTCTTTTCTGTTCTTGTTTGGAACATTGTATATCTGTGCAAGGGCTCGTACTTGGCTCTTGGTAAATTGTCCTATAGGAAAGATCATTTTTGCAAATCGCTCGCGGGGTACGTTGGCCAAAAAATAGGTTTGATCTTTTATCGTATCAGGCGAGGTAAGTAGATATGTAGTGTCATTAATATGGGCGGTTTGTGCATAGTGGCCAGAGGCAATGGCATCAAAGCGTGTATGCATGTGGTCATAGAAGACGCCAAACTTAATGGCACTGTTGCACAGAATGTCAGGATTTGGTGTGCGTCCTGCCTGTACTTCGGCAATAGTATATGCAACAACATGATCCCAGTATTCACGTTGCAGTGAAATAATCTCAAGGGGAACTTGTGCTTGCGTGCATACTGCTTGTACATAAGAAAGATCTTCTTCCCAGGGGCATGAGCCAAGGAAAGAAACTTCATCCTCAAGCCAAATCTTGAGATAAAAAGCGACAACATCGTGCCCACCGTCTTTGAGCAATCGCAGAGCGAGGGTACTATCAACGCCTCCAGAAATAAGAACAGCTATTTTCATAATTATTTATCCAAATATTGCCAAATTGAATTTCATGCGCGTATACTAAAACATGAAATAATAAAATCGTATTAATTTAAAAAGGGGAAGGATATTACTCATGAATACTCAGTATACTAATAAATCAAACAACATTCCAAAAGATAGTCGTCATCCGCTGACTATCTTTTTGATATCGTCAAGTTGTGTGTTGTTGTTATTTTTGTTTTGGTATGTGCCAGCAAAAGGGGAAGATGGTTGTATGGAATGCAGTTATCATGGTTCCAATTATGATTGCTTCCGCACGCCACGTTTACCCTGTGTACATGTTGATTATAAAACACCACATTATGTACGTTGCAATTGTCCCTGTCATAAGTATCCACAAGATTGCAAGCGTGGGATTTGTACAAATTGTGGACATTATCATGTGCCAAAGCATTTGCCGGTAGTATTTAAATAATTTTTTTCATTTCTTTTTTATAGCAAGATTTATTAAGTTGTGCAGATTGTTGCTCAATGGTTACGCGCAGGGGCAATTTATTTTAATACATACGTTTTTGCTGTATCTACAAAAATCCAGTTATATACGTTCTTTAACAAGTTCCTGTGTTTAAAAAAAGTGCAAAAAAATACACGCTTTCACGTGTACCATCTCAATCAACAACATAAAAATAGACTATTACAATCTAAGCAAAACAGTGTTATTACTTCACCTCTTCTACTTCTGGATATCGATCCGGAGAAAGGCGAAAGTGATGTGCATTTGGATTATCATCGTGCATTATTATGGTATCAATAAATAACCCTTGTTCAAATCCACCACGCTGAGTATGTTTTTGTGCTTTAATATTCTGAACATCTTGTGCAGAAATGTCATACGCCTTACATAGCCCATCAATAACTTCGAGCACATCAGCAAGCTCTGCAATCAGTTCTTGCTTGTTGCCCGCGTCTTTTACTTCAGTGCATTCTTCGATTAGCTTATTCTTAAGCTCATTCTGCAAAGCATCACCGCTCAACATTTTGCAGGTAATAGAAATATCTTGAGATTTAAAATTTTCTTGCGTTTTATCACGCGCAAGCTTTTTGCAAAGAAACGTAATCATAAGCGAAACCTCTTAACTAATAATAAAAAAATATACATATACCTCTACTGCTAAAAAATCTGTTAATACTATTGTTTTTAAAAATAACATGAGCGCCATTTTCTAAAAAAACATTTGATTAATACTACCATTCTTTGGACAAAAATTTAATAATCATCTTTTTGCTTGTTCGACTTAAAAATTTATTTTTTTGATTGCACCAGCGTATGGACCTTGTATTTTAACCAAGCTTATCCTTATTTTACCTTGGAATTTGACCAACATACATATATTTTTACCTTGGAATTTAACCATAATAAAAAAATAATTTACGAAAATATGCACTCATAGAACCTTTATGCAGTAGCTCAAATAGCCCTGCAAAATAAAGAGATGGTGATCAAAGCATTGCTGTAGAATTTTTGCTCATGAAATTTATTTTCCGACATAAAAAAAGGCGCTTGTGAAAACAAGTGCCTTTTTGTATTCAAGATCTAATTTTTACAATAATGCTATCACAGCATCAATCTCTTTTTGTGTCCTAACCACATATACTCGTTTTTTATTACGTACACCATCAAGCATCAATAAAATCTGTTCACGTGAGCTTTTATTAAAAGTCCATACTCTTTGCAAAAACTCAAAAAATTTAAAACTAAACAATCGTTCCCTGCATCCCTTTGGACGACCTGGAACAACTTTGCCCCAATTGAATATCGCCCTCTTTATAACACGCCACAGACAGGTAGCTATTGCTATATCAAGAAAAATAATAACATCAGCTTTTACTATGCGGTAGTTTAGTTGTTCCATGGCTTGACCCTCTATAATCCATGTATCACGATCACAGAGGTCTTTATGAATTTTCTCAAATTTTTTCATCTCGACATGTTGCCAATTGGCTTTCCAATCATATTGGTCCAAGTGGTACAATGTAATACCGAGCTTTTTCTGTAGTTTGAATCCCAGTGTTGATTTTCCTGATCCAGCATTTCCGATAATTGCAATTTTCATAGGCGCCTTCCCTAAATACAGTTTATTGATGGCATGCTAAGGCTAAGTAATATACAAATTGTGAGTACTTTTATATAGATTGTACTTCTTGAGCACAAAAAAAAGCACCTTTTTTCACCAGTGCTTTTTATATTTTTGGCCTGCCATACGACTTGTCCGTCATAGCTACTTCTTCGTTAAAACTTCGAAGTACAAGCTAAGAGGCGAAGTCTGAAACTTTATGTGTAGTATGGCTGGGACGGAAGGATTCATCCTTTTTGCAATATATAAATAGTTAAAAATTGGCATTACTGCTTCTTTTACGTTAGAGCCTTGATAGTAAATGCGGTTACAATTTCCCTGCTGCCAAAAAAATCTTCACTTCTACCTTTTTTGAAAAAAGCACATAATGGCCAACCGCCATCTGCTTGCTGCAAAGATGCCAATTGGTGCGCTTCACCATCATACGCTAATCCGAGCTTTTTTAGACAAATAATACGTATGGCCAAATCAAGAGGATCCTGTAAAATAGGAGGCATTTTCAGAAGCTTCTCGGTGAGAAGTGGTGCAAATTTTTCTCGCAAAAGAGGAAAATCTAATAAACGCGCTACCATATAGAAAAACATATATTCTGACGGATAATAACGAGTGCCTTGACTATAAGCTTCTTCTTGAAGAATTCGATATAGAAATTCTTCAGTTGCCATAGCCTGGTCTCGCTTATCCAAGAGATTTACAAGATACAAAACATTAGCACATACTACAGGATCAATTCGTCCATGTCTTTGTTGATTAAAATAAACTTCGATTATCCCTTCACGATTCACATTTTTGATCATCGCAATGAGCGGCTTAAATACATCTTTGCAAGCAATTATACGAGCCTGTAGTAGAGCGTCATATGAAAGGGCTGTACAATCAGCATCTGCAGGAAGCAGTGTGCTCTCGGCAAAAAAACTATAACAACCTTCACCATCAGCAGCACATTGAAGATCTGCAACAAGCTTATTTTTTACTTGTTCATCAAGTTCTAAATTAACAAGAAGATGTAGAATGACCATAGATGAAAATAATTCACGTGGAACCTGAGATAGTGGTGGCTCCATCAATCTATTATGTCCACCTATACAATGGTAGACTCCGCTCTCGACAGAGTGCTTAACAAACGAGTATGCTGCCCGCTTGTTCCAAATAGTCTCTTGAGGGCTACCTAAAACACCGGCCGCTTGTTTGTTAATACCCGCCATTATTGCAAGAAGAAAAAACATATACAATCGTGTGAACATAATTAAATCCCTTTATATCTAGGCTGTCTACGTATTATTTTTGTCTTTGTTATAAGTAAAGAAAATAGCCAGGATTATTTTAAAAAAAATAAAACAAAAAAAGGCACCTGTTTTCACAAATGCCTTTTATATTTTTTGGCTGGGGCGGAAGGATTCGAACCTCCGAATGCCAGGACCAAAACCTGGTGCCTTACCGCTTGGCGACGCCCCAACTAATTTTTTTAATATTCTTCGCTTACTGTTTGATATGTGCCCGAAGTGATTACTGTATTGTACTCATTAACGACACTTGTTTCAATCATTTGACGCATTTCAGAATTAAGCGGATGTACGATGTCTCTGAAGGTGCCGTCTTTGCGTTTACGTGATGGCATTGAAAGAAATAAACCTTTGTGACCTTCAATAATCTTAAGATCACGAACAATGAAACTATCATTAAACACGATGGTTGCATATGCTTTAAGGCGTCCTGCTCCGGCGACAGGGAAAATTTTAATTTCAGAAACCGTGATCATGCTTATACGCTTTCAATAGATGTTTAAATGACAATCCAGCTTAACAACTGATCATTAGATTACAATGCTGATAAAGAGTTGTCAACACAAAAATATGCACTATTGTGTTCTTTTTAATTTTTTCGCTCTGCAACTCTCATTTTGGCCGATCGTGCAGATGGATTTGCAAGCAATTCTGCCTCAGATGCCTGTACTGTTGCTTTTCTTGTTACTTCTTCCCAGAGGTGTTTATACGCTCTCATATACTGCTTGACTATGCGATCTTCGAGCGAGTGAAAACTAATGCAGAGCAGGCGGCCACCCGGAACAATAAGTTGCGAAGATTGATTGAGTAAAAACTCTATATTCTCAAGTTCTTTGTTCACGGCAATACGCAACGCTTGAAAAACCTTAGTTGCAGGGTGGATGCGTGATCGCTCATTGCGAGAGGGGACACAGGAAAAAATAATTTTTACCAATTGATCAGTGGTGACTATACGCTGAATAACACGTTTTTCGACAATAGTACGCGCGATTCGTCCCGAATATTGCTCTTCCCCATACTCAGAAAATATATGCACCAGCTCTTTTTCGGTCGCTCTGTTTAGTATATCTGCAGCAGTTATTGAGCCATGGTGAGGTGACATGCGCATATCAAGAGGTGTGCTTGATGCAAAAGAAAAACCGGCACTACGCACTAACTGTTGTTGCGATGTGCCAAAGTCAGCAATAATGCCGTTTACTTCCTCAACGCCTATTCTTTTCATATGCATAAGTATTTTTGCAAAGTTACCACGAACAAATCTTATGCGAGATAATCGTTCTTCGCCAACTAACTCTTTATTTTCTTCGATAGCGCGCTCGTCCCAATCCATTGCTATCACGCTTGCTGTAGGCTCTGCGTCAAGAATTGCACAGGTATGTCCACCACCACCAAAGGTAGCATCAATATATATTCCACCAGGTTGTATGTTCATATTTGCTACAACTTCAGCCGTTAATACTGATTTATGGTAGCAAGAATTATCAAAAGCTTTAGACATGCATTACACCGCTTATATTGTGTTCATTTGTCATAATCAGTGGTGCATCTGTAGAGCAAAATGAATGTATAATATTATCTAGACCAACACCACGTGAACCTTTAACCAAAACAAATGAATCAGCTTCGAGATGCTCTGCTAAAACAACTTTAGCTTCTTGCCAATTTGCAACAGCTATCATAGCTAATCCATACGGCTTAGTTTTTGCTGCCCATTGCATATGAGTTCCAACAAATATTACGAGCTGCAATGAGGGAACTTTGCGCAAAAAACGACCTATTTGACGATGCCAAAAGGGTGCCTTGACGCCCAGTTCAAGCATATCGCCAATGACTGCAATTTTTTTACCGCGTGATTCCATAAGCTCAAATGCAAGCAATGCTGACTTTGAACTCTCGGGGCTTGCGTTATAACAGTCATTAATAAAGGTTGCAGTTCCATTGTTAACTATTGCTTGGCGCGATTCAAAGCGTCCTGCAACACAATGGGTTTCTTGTACAACATCTATTAGTAATGCATGAGGAATACCAAGCAAATGACCAAGCGCTATAGCGGTCAATACATTGGTTATGTGTCCTGCATGGCCTGTTGGCAGAGATATTTGGTATCGTTCGTTATAAATCTTAATAACACAGGTTGTTGTGTGAGGATAATGATGAATTTTGCGTGCCTGAATTTGGTTAGCCAT
This sequence comes from uncultured bacterium, assembly GCA_903831405.1. GTDB lineage: Bacteria > Babelota > Babeliae > Babelales > Babelaceae > GWE2-41-16. The sequence continues at coordinate 27,025 of CAIKXM010000040.1, read as the reverse complement.
TTTGCAGCCAACACGAATTACTGGTTGCTGGTAGGAAACAGCACTCAGTACTGCCATATCACCGTTAATAACGCCAACGCTTGTCTCATTAAATTGAGAAAAAATTGCACGCTTTTCATTGGCAATATCAACAAGCGATCCAAGTCCTTCCATATGTGCATGACCAATAGTGGTAATAGCAGCAAAATTTGGTCGAACCAGTTTTGCAAGTTCAGCCATTTCGCCGCGCTTGCTAATGCCCATTTCACATATAACCGCTACATCATCAGAGCGTACGCGTAACAATGTCATAGCAGCACCAAGAAGGGTGTTTTGATTGCCTACTGAGGCGACACATTTCATGCCCGCACGCTGCAGAGAAGCGGTAAGCATTTCTTTGGTTGTTGTTTTGCCCACTGATCCAGTTATGCCAACAACGGGAATAGTTAATTGCGAACGACGAGATCGTGCAAGGGTCAGAAATGATTCATATACATTGTCAACAAGCAGTATAAAAATATTTTTTAATTCTTGCTTAGACAGTATATCTAGCGCATTGCGACGGCTCTTTTCAATCAGCAATCCACAAGCGCCATTTTCTACTGCTTGTTTTATAAAATCATGTCCATCAGAACGCTTGCCAGATAAAGCTACAAATATTTCATTTGATGCTATTTTACGTGAATCAACAGCAAATCCAGATGCTGAAACTAAGCGATTAATAGCTCCATCAAATTCAATTGACGGTAGTGCGGTAGAAAAAAAATCACAAGAAAAATGCATAAAAAAATCTCCAAAAATAATTAAGCGTATTGAAACAATCATGCTTATACTCTTAATTTCTCTTTATTTTTATCATCTGTCAACAAAATACAAATTAAAAGTAAAAAAAATTCAAAAATTATCTTAAAACCTTCCGTGTTTTTGCACCACCGCTGCTTGCCGCAATAAAACCATCTCGCTCAAGTTGCTCAACGATACGTGCCGATCTATTGAACCCGATACGAAATTGTCGTTGCAGCAGTGATATAGATATTTCGTCCTGCTCTGCGACATATTGTGTAATGGTAGCGTAGAGTTGCTTATCTTCTTCGTTTTCTATAGCAACCTGATTTTTTGTACTAATTTGTTCAAATTCATCAAATGATCTGTACTGTGCTTGTTGCTGTAGTGATATCCACGAAACAACGCTAGAAATCTCTTCTTGTGATACATACACGCCATGAGCTCGTATGCAATCGCCCTGAGAGTTAAGTAGTAACATATCGCCTTTGCCAAGTAATGCCTGAGCTCCATAGGTATCGATGATTACTCGAGAGTCCATTTTTGTTGCAACACGAAGCGCAATACGTGCAGGAAAATTAGCTTTGATAACGCCCGTTATAACATCAACTGATGGTCGCTGCGTTGCAACAATAAGATGTATCCCTGCTGCACGCCCCATCTGAGCAAGACGCGCAAGGGAACGTTCAACCTCATCTCCTGCGACAAGCATCAAGTCAGCAAGTTCATCAATTATTACTACCAATCTTTGTACCGGCTTACCACTTTTTTGTGCCATTTCGTATACATCGCGTACGCCTGCAGCGGCAAGCTCGCTATATCGATTCTCCATCCATGACACTGTCCAATGGAGCGCCTTGATAGCATTTGCCGCGATGACAATGGGAGGGAAAATCATATGAGGCAATGTCTTGTACATAGCACCTTCAAGTTGCTTGGGGTCGATATATATCAAGCCTAATTCTTGTGGTGTTTTGGTGTAGAGCAATCCCATAATGCATGAATGTATTACCACCGACTTTCCTGAGCCGGTAGATCCTGCGATTAATATATGAGGAAGTGATGCAAGATCAATGCATAGTGGTTCTCCTCGTACACCCTTGCCTATTACCAGTGGCAATGCGCTTTTCATTAATTTTTCTTTATAGAGCGCCTGATCATTCATTGTTGAAAATAGTGAACCAAAATATACGGTATCTCGCTCTTCTTCGCGCTTTGACACCTCAAGGCGCACCACGGCTGTGCCGGGCACTGGTGCTATAATACGCAAGCTATGGGCCTGTAGGGCCAGCGCGAGATCATCCTCGAGGGCAACTATTCTGCTTACTTTGACATATATAGCGGGTTCATATTCATAGACAACGACCACCGGTCCTACGGTAATTGAGGTAACTTTGCCGTCAATACCAAAAGTGGCAAGCTTTTCTTCAACAATGCGTGCAAGTGGTTCATATTTTTCTTTGAACGATAGGGATTTTTTTTCAACTCTTTTTTTAAAGAGATCGAGTGGCGGTAAGCTGTATTCATTCTCTTTGGCGCTATCGTTTGTGCTATCTACTGTTTTTTCTGCCTCTGTATTGTCAACTACTTTTGCCGTAGCATATACGGTGCCTGTGCCTGATATAGGTGTTTTGAGTGCAGAAATATTTTGCTCAACATTCATACAATCAGGATCGATAGTGTCCTCTACAAGCCAGGAGAGTGAATCATATACCAGAGGGCCACTGGAGCGAGTAATAAAGCGTACAAGTATTCTGCTTGCCCAATAGAGATTGCGCGCTGTCCATACAAGACTTTTGTGGAGTCCACGTAATAATTCTTTAACCGGCGAGAGCCCTACTGTTAATACGATAGCGGCACAAAAACAGGTGCTGATAATAGCAACAGATATTCCTGGTCTAAACAATGCGCATAATAGCTTTTGTATATAGTGTCCAAATAATCCGCCAGGAGAAACTCTGTGGTATAATTCGCATCGAGCAAACGAGCAGAGAGCGGCAAAAGAAAAAATAACACACCATAAACTAGCGACTCTTGTTCGCAGTTTGAATGTATGCAGAGGGTCTGTGTATATCTCTTGCAACCATACATAGCCAACACCAAGAAGAAATAATCCAATAATCCAGGAAGCAATACCGCCAAAAAGATACAATAAAATACCTGCCAAGCTAGCACCAAAAGATCCCATCCAGTGCTTGGTAATTGATGGATGCAGAGACCGATGAATTATTGATGAATCACTATAATGATACCCGCTTAGCAGACATAACATTGCAAAGCCTATGACCATGCAAGAGATACTAATAAAGAAAGCATATTGTTTTTTATTCATTATTTTACTACTCCAATAAATAACGTACATATAATAGGAATCATCATGTAGAGAGAGCAATACCATAATAGTTCTTTTTTTGCTGCATATTCAATACATACAAAACCTACATATGCAATAGCGGTACATATAATGATACCAACCCAAATACAAGGCTGCATAAAAAACTGGATAACGACGTCTTTTGCGCACACATCGGTAAAAACATCAAAAAACCCTTTTGCTATGCCAAACAGCATAATAGGTATACTAATCCACCATGAAAACCAGAATGATTTTACGGGCGAAAGTTTACATAGTCGAGCGGCAGCGTAGGTTGTTGCAAGACGTGATACGCCGGGCAAAAATGCTAGTGATTGTAATAACCCTATGCTCAGTGCGCGCCACCAGGTAAAGGGCGCGTCGGTATCTTTGGGGATAAAGCGCAAAGACAATAGTATACAAGCAGTTATTATAAAACCAAATACTAATGGCAGTTGCAGGCGATCGATACCATGGTGAAACAATACGTATACAGAGAGAGTGCCACACAGTGCACAAAAGCCATACCATATCATGGCAAAGCCGTACCATGCCCATTCTGTGTACGAACTGTTTTTTTGTTGAATTTTCTGCCACCCAGCTATAGCTAGTATAGCGAGCATGGGTATATGCATCATATAAAAAATACATTCTGGTGCAGTGGCAAAGTGCCCGAGGCGTTCTAATAGTTGTACGTGCCCCGAACTACTAATAGGGAAAACTTCAAAAATTATTTGCATAAGAATATACCAAAATGTGCACATTTTAACCCTTTTTTTACATAAAAAATAAATATTTTTTAACGAAAAAATGCCGATAATAAGCTACTTTTTACGATTCTAATAAAACTCCACCTGATCAACTATTGCAATATAAAAATGTTTTGACTAGAGTATACACGAATTATAGACACCACGAAACGTAAGGAGGAACCAAGCACATTAAAAGCATCTTTCAAATCGGTATTGATAAGAAATTATCAAAGTAGTGAAACTTCCAATTGATTGCTTTGGCATAAACAATCAATATTTTTTAACCCTTCGTAGGAGTTTTTATGAAGCATTTTGCAAAATCCTTTCTGTCGTTAGCATTGCTCTCGACAGTCGCATTAGTGCAAGCTGGTGATAGCTGTTGTGGTACATCAACTACATCAACTTCAACATCAAGCTGTTCAACAAGCTGTGGCTGCACACCACACACAATGTTCTCTCTTCGTTCAGTTGGTGATAACGTTGCACGTGAAATGGTTCCTTATTCAGACCAGTTCACTGACTGCTTCAATGGCGGCTTTGGTGTCAGCGTTGGATATCAAAGAACATTTGATGGACACCGTATAGCACGTTGCATCTTTGGTTCAGAAACATTGAACTTCTCTGGTAGCAAAGTTGCAGCTGCAGATCGTGGCGCAAATGATTTACTTTCAGATTATTTTGGTATGTCATCTTATTCAGAAGCTTCAATATCATTCAAGCCCCGTATTCAAAACTTTATAGCAGACTTCAACCTCTACTTAGGTTTTGATGAGTGGATAAATGGTCTTTACTTCCGTGTAAACGCTCCTCTTGCTTGGTCAAAATGGAGCTTGGAATCAGGTTGTTCAACAAGTTGTTCAACACCAACCACTACATCAACATTTGTTACAACTCCATTTGCTGCTGGTTACATGGACCAGATTGGAACCGATACTCCAACAACACAAGAAGCATTAACCGCATTAGCAACTCCAGCAGTTTCAACACTTGCTCTCGCACTTGATGGTCAAACAAGTTTTGGTGACAAGACCACTAACTGGACATTTGGTCGCTTTGGAACTGGCTGTAATCATTCACAATGGAAATTGGCAGACGTTGACATGATGCTTGGCTGGAACTTCTGGCATTGTGATGATTACCATGTAGGTATTTACGCAAAAGCTGTTGCTCCTACCGGTACCAAGATTGATGCAAAACATCAAAAACATGTATTCAGCCCAGTTATTGGTAACAATAAACATTGGGAACTTGGTGGCGGTATGAGTGCACATGCACAATTGTGGAATTGTGAAGACACCCAATCACTTACCTTGTACTTTGATGGTAACTTGACACACATGTTCAAAAATCACCAAGTACGCTCATTTGATTTCACCGGTAAAGGTGCTATGAGCCGTTACATGTTGCTCAAAGAATTTGGTGCAGACCAAATTACCTACACGGGCCACTTGGTAAATGCTATCGACTACGCAACTCGTTGCGCAACGGTACGCGTTGATGTTAAAGGTGAAGCAGCATTAAAGCTTGTCTACACCAACTGTAACTGGAACATGGGTCTTGGTTATGACTTCTACGGCATCAGCAAAGAAAAAGTATGCATTGGCAAAACAGCAAGCGCCTTGACCGGATACTACGGATTCAAGGGTACAGCAGCAGTTGATGCTCTTGGTTACACAACAACAGTTGCCAACATTACTACAGCAACTCCATTAACATCATATGTCAAAGCAAACTTTGCAAATGATGGCTTTACTCTTGGATTAGACACAACACAAAGCACTGCAACAATCAATTCTGGTGTAATTTGCTCAGAATCAGATGCACCTATCAAGTTGTATCGTGCAGGTGTATCACCAGATGCAGGATTTATATATGTATGCCCAACTGCTGAAACAATTACTTCAGCAGCTACTAAAGATGCTTCAACATTAACGGCTGCGTATGAATCAGCAGAAGCTGCAGGTTTTGTACTTTCTGATGCAGGTTTAGTAACTGCTACCGATACTCCAGTAATTATAACATCAGCTGATCTTGACAAACATTCAGGCGCAGCATCAAGCCAAATTGTATCCAAAGTATTTGGTACCCTTGGATATAGCTGGAATGACTGTGACTGGAAGCCTTTCCTTGATTTAGGCGCAGAGTGGGATCTTACTGGATCCAAACATTGCTGTTCAGCAAAACAATGGGGTCTATGGCTTAAAGGTGGAATTTCCTTCTAAGCAGTTATTAGTTGTCTGTTAAGAGAAGTATATATAACAGCTCCAACAAATGACAGATTTCAAGAAGCACTACTAAAAGGGCCTGAGGTAATTACCTCAGGCCCTTTTAGCTATGTATTGCTTTATTATTTTCATATAGCAGTCTTCGCTAAGTCGTACATATATAAAAATAGTATTGAAACTGTTGAGTAGCATATTTCACCATTGTGGTATTTGTATAAAACTAAGAGAAACTTGCTATACCGGTATTTTTTTAAAGATAATACAAAGCTTCACCTAATCAACTATTGTAATATGAAAATAGTTTGACTAGATTGTACGCACAATATAAACACTGAGAAGTAGGCGAAATTGAGAAGTGCGTACCGTAAAAAACTTTGAGAATGTATTATTGATAAAAAAAGAAAGCGTCAAACACGAGGAGTTCTTTATGAAATGTTTTGCAAAGTCAGTACTCTCGCTCACACTACTCTGTGGTATAGCGTTGGTACAAAGCGTCAATGGTGAGTGTTGTGCGCCGTCAACACGATCAAAATCATGCAAATGTACACCGCATACTATATTTCTTCCCCGCTCAGTTGGTGCAAATGTTGCACGCGAAATGCTCCCCTATGCACACCAGTTCACTGACTGCTTTAACGGCGGGTTTGGTGCAAGCGTTGGATACCAAAGAACCTATGATGGATCACGTATAGCGCGCTGTCTCTTTGGTCGTGAAACAATAACCTTTAAAGGTAGTTTGTTTGATGATCGCGCCGACGATACAACATCATTGCTCGCAGATTATTTTGGCATGTCTACCAACTCAGTGGCATCGATATCATTCAAGCCACATATACAAAACTGTATAGTAGATTTTAATCTCTACTTGGGATTTGATGAATGTCTAAACGGTCTCTACTTCCGTGTGCATGCACCGCTTGCCTGGACGCAGTGGAGTCTAAAGTCAGACTGTTCATGTCGCTGTTCGGATAGCTGTGTGCCGGCAACAACAACACTTGATGATACGGTATTTCCTGCAGGCTACATGAATACTATAACCGCTCTTCCTACTCAAGAGGCGCCTCAAACGATTGCACCAGTTTCAACCCTTGAACTTGCACTCGATGGACAAACAGCTTTTGGCGATAAAACCCGTCCCTGGGTATTTGGTCGCTTTGGTACTTGTACTGATCGCTCTGACTGGAAGATAGCAGATGTTGATCTGATACTGGGCTGGAATTTTTGGCATTGTGATGATTATCATGTAGGCGTATATGCACAAGCTATTGTTCCTACCGGTACCAAGATTGATGCAGAATTTCAACATAGAGTGTTTAGCCCGGTCATTGGTAATGGCAAGCATTGGGAACTTGGTGGCGGGGTGAGCGCGCATGCACAACTGTGGAATTGCGAAGATAGAGAGTCGCTCACTATGTATTTCGAAGGCAATCTGACGCATATGCTCAAGAATGATCAAGTTCGCTCATTCGACTTTACTGGCAAAGGGGCTATGAGTCGGTATATGCTGCTCAAAGAATTTAATACAAACAATCAATACAGTGGGCACCTTGTCAATGCTATCGACTATGCAACTCGTTGCACGCGCGTATCTATTGGTGTCAAAGGTGATGCAGCATTAAAGCTTGTCTATAGTAACTGCAACTGGAACCTTGGCCTTGGGTATAACTTTTATGGCAGCAGTAGAGAGCAAGTATGTATTGGTGAAACGGCAAGCAATTTGACCGGATTGTATGGATTTAAGGGTATTGCGGCAGCTGATACGCTTGGCTATGTAATTCCTGCAGGTGATACGTCTATACCAGTAGACGAGGCGCCAACGACATCACATAGCATGATAAATGGGTATGGTTTAAGTTCTACGCAAAGCGATGCTACCATATATGGTCCTGCAGAAGGCACTCTGCCTGATAGAGCAGTGCCATTGTGGAAAGCATCAACAGCGCTACTTCCTGGCTTTGGATATACGTTTCCTCTTATACCAAGTCTTGAGGCAGTTCAATCAGCAACAGGCACCGCCGTTATTTTTCAAACTGGTTTGGTCGAAGGATTAATTCTTGCCCCAGAACTTATAAATGCTAGTCTTCTTGATAAGCATTCTGGTGCAGCTGCACGTCAAATGGTATCAAAACTTTTTGGTACTCTTGGATATAGTTGGAACGAATGCGACTGGAAGCCTTTTCTGGATCTTGGCGTAGAGTGGGATCTTGCCGGATCAAAAGATTGTTGTTCTGCAAAACAATGGGGCTTGTGGCTCAAGGGTGGAATCAGTTTTTAATTTTTATTAGCTAATTGTTTGAATAGTTGTAACACTAAAGACCTGGGTTTTTGTTCCAGGTCTTTAGTGTTTTTTTTATACAAGAGCGCTTATAGCTAGATTTCTTTAGGTGTGCAAAATTCATCTAAAGCTTGCATAGCAGTTTCATAAATCGTTCGTCCTGAGCGCAATGAGCTCTTAGCGAATGTAGTCGAACGGGTACGAACACCTATCATATCTAGCTATAATTGTTACAGTTATTTTGATGTTCATGTTTTTCAAAAAAAACTGTAACAATATTTTTTATAAATTTAATGGCAACGCGCTCTGCGCTCGAGCATTTTAGTGTGCAAATACTCTCGTATCAGTGGATCAGTGGTAAGTGTAATCGCCATGTGACCAGTAATATCTCGAACCGTTGGTGAAACATTGTAGCGTTCAATAAGCTCTTTAATTCGTTCAAAGTTATTTTGCTGAGCTGCTCCCAGTAGTAAATAGTCTTGTCGCAGTGTTGCTATTACGGGGGATGCAGCGTCTGGTATTCGTTCAGCACTATCATAAGTGTCTATAGTGATTTTTGCTGCACTTGTTGGCACGTGCTCAATGCTTTGTTGCATTGCACAACATGATGTACTGATCAATACGCAAAAAACTATATTGTATTTCATATATGCTTTCAGATTGTTTTTTTAAAAAAGTTATTTTTCTTCTAGATTCACATTTTTAATAGGTACCGCTACAAGGGTATTTATTGCATATTAATTTGTTTAATAATAAAAAACTACCCTGGTGTCTTTATGGATTTTTTTCCCTGCACTCGATAACAAAGTCAACAAGTTCTCCAAAATGCAGCAGGCCTTCAGCTTCTTGGTCAGATATTTCACACTCAAATGCTTCTTCGATATTCATCATAAGTTCAAAGTGTTCAAGTTCGTCTATCCCAAGCAGCTCAAGTTCAGCATCCGGCTGTATTGCAACTATGTTTCTAATTTTTTCGACGTCTTTACTTAATTGATCTGCAATAATTGTTGTTAATCGTTCAATAATTTCGACTCTATTTACTGACATGTGATAATTTCCTCTATAAAAAGAGTTAGTCGACTGCGACACTCTTGCCATCCTATAATTTCAATACAGTCAAAAATTCCAATGCTATCTGTTTTTGCAAGCAATGCATAGCGCATGAGCGGTGCAAGCGTGCGCATAGTTATAGTGCACTCAACCATAACGGCTTTGATAGCTTTTTGATACACTTCTTTGTTTTCTTCCTGGTCAAATTCCAGTGCAATGATCTTTTGCACACAGAGCGCTTGCAGAGAATAATCTTGCTGCAATGCACAGAGCTGCTCGCGAGTATAGTGTGGTTTATTGTATAGGCTATCAATTTCTTCTACTATCTGCAGCAGGGTGTTGCAACGCTCTTTAACCAGAGTAATCGCTTTGGCAATACGACTTGCAGTCCATAATGGATAGCGCTTGCTACATTCAATGCCAATATCTGTATTGCAAAGATCAATTATAGTTTCTGCACTGCTTGCTTTGATATACACACTGTTAACCCAATTTAGTTTTTCGATATCAAAAATTGCTCCTTTTTTGCCGACGGCATCAAGCGAGAATGATGCTATCAATTCTTCTGGGGTAAAAATCTCTTGATCACCATGAGACCAGCCAAGGCGTACCAAGTAATTGCAGAGCGCTTGAGCAAGGTAGCCTTTGGCCTGATAATCACCAACAGATACCGCGCCATCTCTTTTACTGAGCTTTTGTCCCGACGGCCCAAGAATAAGGGGAATGTGTGCAAACTGTGGCACCTGGTAGCCAAGAGCTTGATACAACCATATTTGTTTTGGGGTGTTAATCAGGTGGTCTTCTCCTCGAACAACATGCGTGATGTTCATATATGCATCGTCAACAACAACCGCAAAATTATAGGTTGGCATACCATCAGAGCGAATAATAACAAAATCATCAAATTGATCAGCATTAAAGTGCACGGGCCCACGAATGCTATCATTAAAAATTAAGCCTATTTGTTGTTCTTGGGTTGTTTGTGGAATGCGAAATCGAATGACATATGGTTTTTCAGTGTCTTTAACAGATGTTATTTGATTTGTACCATGCTGAGACTTGCAACAATGCTGGTCATATTTACGGTATTCTCCTCCTGCTTGAGAACTTTTACCCAAACGTTCATCAAGTTCTTGGGCGGTACAATAACAGCGATAGGCAGTGCCAGCAGCTACCATTTGATCAGCAATTTTTTGATGTTCATCTTTGCGACTGGATTGTATCATAATAGGCTCATCAGCAGATAAACCACACCAAGCAAGCGAATCAAGCAACCCACTGGTATATTCATCTTTTGAACGCTCTAGATCAGTATCTTCTATGCGTAGCAAAAATTGTCCGCCAGTATGGCGTGCAAATAGCCAATTAAAGAGCGCTGAGCGCAAACTGCCAATATGCAGATGACCCGTTGGGGAAGGTGCAAATCGTACGCGAACTGTTTCTATTTTTTTTGATTCCATTTTTCTTTACCTATGCTGCTAAATAGTATCGACACTATTCATTTTTCTATAGAGATATGTATCAAGTCTTTTCGTTATATAGTATTCACTATATTTTTTTTTGCATACTGCGCCCTTCTGGTTGGAGGAGGCTGATATGCTTTTTAAAAAAGCTTTCAATTTTTTACTACAATGCGCAAAATTAAAAAAATAATTATACAATTACCCTTGTAGCGTAACACATTTAAGTGAGAACAAAAAAAAGAGCTTTTATTATATATAAAAAACAAACCTCGCTGCAGAGGTGTGCTCTCAAGCGAGGTTTGTTTTTTTATAAATTCTATATACTTGAATTCTTTAGATACGATATTCCAGCGTATCTTGTGCACGTTTTGCCCATGCTGAAGGCTCATTGCCCGTAGCAAATTGCTCTATAAGCGGCTTCCAGTAGAGTAGCGCTCCATCATAATCAAGTGCATCAAATTTCATTTTTCCACGATAATACAATGCCATATCGCGAATGGGGTTCTTTTTGTTGTTTGCAAGTTCATCAAGCTGCTTTTCGCCGCTTCCACGCAGAATCTCAGTGGTACTGTCACACAACATAAGCGCAAGCCTTGTTGCATATACATAATACAGATCAGAGGTTGTTGACATACCTTTGAGAGCTTCTGATAGAAGATCGCGTGAGCGCTCAAGATCACCACTATCAGCCACAACTAATGATTGATAGACTTTAAAGAGTGGACCAAAAGAGCTTCGAGCATGTTTTTTTTCACCGGCAACAAATAAATCATGTGCTATTTCAAGCGATGCTTTCTTAGCATCACCTTGTGCACGCTTTGCATTTTCGTATACATCTATAGCACGTACAAAAGCAAGATGAGCTTGTTCTTCGCGTCGCGTATGATACATAACATATCCACCGACAATTATTACGAGAAAAAGCACGCTAGCTGCTGCGTATACACCATATTTTGCATATTCTTGCTGTTTTGGCGTTAACATAATCATTCGAAAGCTCTCCATTCTCTTGATTTGATCTGTTGAAAAAATAAGCTACTATTTAGTTTCGACTTCGGCTGCTGCTTCTTTTGCTGCTTTAGTTTCTTGTATTGCTGCTTTTGCGCTTGTTCTTACTAATGCACGGTCCATGCTTGTGTTAAATATTTTGCGGCCTTTGTAGTAACCACAGGTCATACATGCTTGGTGTGGTGAAAGAGGAGCGGTACATTCAGGGCACAAATAAAAACCTTTTGGCGTAATGCCTTTATTTGCTTGACGAGAATCACGACGACAACGGGAAACTTTTCTTTTTGGTACTGGCATAGCCTATAACTCCATTAATTCGAAACACATAATACAACATAATTTTAAAATAAAATACGTTAAAAAGCATACAATATTTTGCTGCTCTTAGCAAAAAACAACGCCTCTAAACAGGCGAATTATTAAAACTAAACAGTCTTTTTATAGAGGTTTCTTTATGATTGAGCACCATTGCCCCATAAAATTTTGTTCAATTTCACCCTGTATACAAAGCTTCCATAATTCTTCTCGTAATGCTGATTCGCTCGACCATGTGCCAACAGTATATAATTCATCAAATAGGCGTGGTTGCTTGCATATATAGATTAGATTGCCTGTATCGATAGTGCCTGTATCGATAGCAATAGATTTCGCTGGTATTTCTTTTTTGATATTTTTTTCTACTCGATCCACTATAAGCAACTGATCTCGCGTTGGTATAATTTCTTTTTGACGATACAGTGCAATGTCATGACCAAGTGCTTGCAGGACACTTTTGCCCGAAGTTACTACTAGTGCGCCCTGAGTAAATAATTGATGACAGCCGGCTGCAAGAGGATCATCTATGCGTCCGGGAACAGCTCCTACTTCTCGTCCTGCTTCAAGTGCATATGCGGCAGTAATAAGGGCGCCGCTTTGCAGTGCTGCCTGAATAACCAGGGTTGCATGAGAGATGCCGGCTATAATGCGATTACGCGCAGGAAAGTTACCTGGTATGGCACGCATATAGAGTGGAAAGGGCGATACGAGTGCACCGCCATGCGCACAAATAGACTCAAATAAATTTTTATTTTGCGCTGGATATGGTTCACACAGTCCACTGCCCAAAATAGCAATAGTTTGCCCTTTTGCCTGCAGCACTGTCCTATGAACAATAGTATCGATACCGCGTGCACCACCACTTACCACAATTGCGCCCAATGTAACCAGTTCTCCTACTATGCGACGAGCGGCGATTTCACCATACTCGTTCAGATCACGAGAACCGACACAGGCAACAAGACATTGTTTGCATAAAAGCTCTGCATTGCCTTGTACATACAGTCCAATGGGTGGTAGATGGGTATTTCTCAAGTAGTCTGGGTATCTGGGGTCAAGAATGCTGATCCATGCAATATGTTCACGCTCAAGTGCAATGCATTCTCCCTCAAGCTTTGTCATATCTTCGAGACCGCTTGCCAATAATGCTGCAGATCGTGCTTGGATATGGTATTGGTATACAAAGTCTTTCATTGAGCAATGATATAATGCTTCAACAGCCCCTTCACCGTTTTGGCGAAGGTTGTCGAGTAAGGGTTGGACCGTTGCTGGTCCAACCCCATCAATTAAAGAGCAATGTAATAAAAAACGATCTACTGGTAACACGTGAGAGCCTGTTTGTATGTGCTTATTTTATATTATTTTTATTCTTTTTCACTTGTTTCTTCAGTCTTTTGCGAATCACGTATTGCTTTGTCTTTGATTGTTTCTTCAGTCTTTTCAGAACTATTTATTTCTTTTTCTTTGTCTGATTCTATAGTTGTTTCAGATGTTTCAGCTGTAGTAGATAGTTCTGCTGTACTATTAGTTTCATCAGTTTTTTCTGCATCACCTTCATAATCATGTTCAGAGGCTACAACACCTGCAAGCAACTGGTCGTTCTCAAGGCGAATGAGGCGAACACCTTGTGCCTGACGGCCCATGGTACGAATTTCTGTTGAGGAAAGACGAATAATCTTACCAAAGCTATCGATAAGCAGTAGTTTTGATACATCGCTGACAATAACAAGACCAATAACCTGTCCATTACGCTCATTTGCAGGAATGGTTCGCACACCCATGCCGCCACGGTGAGCGACGCGGAAGTCTTGGATGCGTACGCGCTTTCCATAGCCATGCTCTGTTGCAAATAAAATATCGTTATCTTCAGAGACAACAACCATACCCACAACAAAATCATCTCCACGAATACGAATACCGCGAACGCCGGCAGCTTGTCGACCCATGGAACGCACTTCTGTTTCGACAAAGCGAATTCCATAACCACCTGCGGTTGCTATAACGATTGAATCGGTTCCAGAACTCAGAGAGCAGAATACTAATTCATCGTTTTCTTGGAGCGTTATTGCTCGTATACCTGTTGAGCGAATCTTGGTGAATACTGAGGCAGGAGTTCGTTTGATGACGCCTTTTTTGGTAACCATAACAAGAAAGGCTTGTTCCATGTCGCGAGCACAGAGAATTTTTACTACTTTTTCGCCTTGTTGTAATGCGATAACATTAACCAGCGCGCGTCCTTTTGACATACGAGAGCCTTCGGGAAGCTCAAATACGCGCATGCTATATATACGGCCCGTAGAGGTAAAGAACAGTACGTCGTCATGATTTTTTGCAAGGAATACATCTTCTACTACGTCATCAGACTCTTCAAGAGAGACCATGCCCATTTTACCTTTGCCACCACGATGCTGTACGTCATAGGTGTCAAGCTGTACGCGTTTAATGTAACCTTTATGGGTTAGAGTGACCACAACGTCTTCATCGGGTATCAAGTCGATAGCATTTATATCTTCGGCAGAACCCTCTATGCGCGTGCGTCGTTCGTCGCCGTACATTGATCCTATCTCGACAAGTTCTTTCTCAATTTCACCATGTAGAATCGTTTGATCTTCTATTATTGAGTTCAGATACGTAATAGTTTTTTGCAGATCAGTAATTTCTTGGTTTATTTTTGATTGTTCAAGTCCTGTTAATCGTTGCAATCTCATCTCAAGAATAGCTTTTGATTGTTCTTCGGACAAGTTATACTTTTCTTTAAGTCGCAGGAGAGCTTCGTCTGCTGTTTGCGATGCTTTAATCAATTGTATAATATCTTCAATTGCGCCAAGAGCTATCAAAAATCCTTGCAGGAGATGATTGCGTGATTTTGCTTTTCTAAGATCATATTGGGTGCGTCTGTAGATAACCTCTTCACGGTGCAGTATAAACTCTTGCAACATAGCCCGCAGGTTAAAAATGCGCGGTCTGTTATCAAGAAGGGCAAGCATCAAAAAGTTAACCGATGATTGCAATGATGTGTATTTAAATAATTGATTTTTGATAACTTCAGGCTCTTCACCACGGCGCAGTTCAATAACAACACGCATGCCCTGTTTGTCAGATTCATCACGAATGTTAGAGATACCTTCAACAACTTTATCTTTGACCAAGTCAGCAATTTTGATAATAACCGCACTCTTTTGTACCTGGTAGGGTAGTTCGGTAATGATAAGCGCTTGCCCTTTTTTTGTTTCTTCGACTGAGACAACCGCGCGCAGCGTCAAGCTACCACGGCCTGTTTTGTATGCTCTTACAATGCCATCGCGACCACATATGATACCACCGGTAGGAAAATCTGGAGCGGGAATTGCAGCAAACAGTTCTGAGTCAGATACATCTTTGTTTTTGAGTATTAATAGACAGCCTTTTACCACTTCGCGCAGATTATGTGGCGGAATAGAGGTTGCCATACCAACGGCAATGCCGGTAGTTCCATTAATAAGCAAATGAGGAAGACGTGATGGTAATACCGTTGGTTCAACAATAGATTCATCAAAGTTTGGTACAAATTTAACGGTTTCTTTGTCTATATCTGCAAGCAACTCTTGAGAAATTTTCTTCATACGGACTTCGGTGTATCGCATAGCAGCTGCAGAGTCACCATCTACCGATCCCCAGTTTCCCTGGCCATCAAGTAATGGGTAACGCTTTGAGAAATTTTGTACCATGCCAACCATTGTTGCATAGACTGCCTGATCACCATGAGGATGGAATTTACCAAGAACTTCACCAACGACACGCACCGATTTGTGATAGGACTTATTATAAAAAAACCCTTGTTGATGCATGGAGTATAGCACACGACGATGTACTGGTTTGAGTCCATCGCGAACATCGGGGATTGCGCGACTTACGACAACAGACATCGCATAATCAAGGAACGAACCTTTCAATTCTTCTTCAACAAGTATTGGTTTAATACCCATTATAACATCAGTTGAACGTGTATCCGATTCCATTGCGTAACCCTCTTTGTCAGTATATAAGTAAAACTTTTTTGGTTTTCTAAAAATAAATACAATACGGTTAAAAAATAACAGTAATAAAGTATGATTTGAGTATACAACAGATACAATGTTTTGTCAGGGAAAAATGTTCAAAAATATATACAAAAAAACGCACAATTTTGCATACAATAAAAAGCGTTCAACAATTGATCTGATACAGCTATGTATTGAGCGCTATTTTGATAATAATGCTTTATGGCTTGCATGATACTTTTATGTTGAGATTTTTGCCATTGATATGCATAACGTACCTGACCCAAAAACCCATCAGAATAACCAATTATCAGTTCAAAAAACCATATGGACCATTATCGCCAGAGTCTCGACATCTACAATAGATTATTTAGTCACACGCCTGCCGCCACCATTTTGCAAAATTCTCATCATCTGAACAAAAAATTCTCGCTTATCGTAACCACCGAACCGACGAGGATAACATTCATCACAAAGAATTTGCGCAATATCAAACGCTGTTTGATTAGCTCTGTTTTTTTTATTAACAAAATCAGATTCAACAGGTAGCTGTTCACTGCCCTCGTGTATCAGCCAACTGATAAGCTTGTTATTATGCGCATGTACTGCCAAATGTAACAGCCCTTGGCCTAGCTGCTCATTTAGATAAGCCTCTAGCATATATTGGAGTCCTGCACCGTTAAGCAAAGCTTGAAGACTAGATAATTCTTTTCCTGAAAGTCCCATTGCCCAATCAAGAACTGTATAGGCACCGTCAAAAGGTGGTTTATCTTGCCTGTTTTGCGAATCACTGATTCTTTTAACAATCTCAATAGCTTCTTGTATTATTATATTTTGATCAGAAGATGGTTCATTCGTATAAAAATGCTTCAAGAAGCCTTTCGCCCTTCCAATAGGACAATCTAAAAGCTGCCTATATATTGTTGTTTTAAATCGTATATTTGCCGGCTGCTGGCTGGTATGAAGCTGTACTAAGTCAACTATTTGCGCATTATCGCTAACTTGCCGTTCCATCGCATATACCAATCCAAAAGCATTACACACAACAAGTACAATGCTCAAGCGACACAAGCGAATATTCATAAATTTTTTCCTACTTTTTTATAAAACACCAATTAAAGCAACAACAATCAAGTGGAATTACAGCATACAATAGATAAAAGCTTTTATCAGAAAAACTATTCAAAAATTGTTCAAAAATTTTTATTAGTTTTTACTTTTTTGTATGGGTGTATCACAAGAGACTTTTTCAATATGCAGTAATGCCCGCCTATATATACCCATCTTATTGTGATACCGCCATTAAAATGTCTATGATCTCTTCATTTATTTGAAAAAAACTATCAGAAGGGTCTCGGCAAATCTGTTGCGCCACTCCAAGCGCCGTATATCCAGACATATTTCTTCTATTAACAAAAACATTAAAAAGAAATGGTTTATCTAGATACATTTTTTTACTCTCTTGAATCAACCAGCAAACAAGATCTTTATTATGTGCATAAACTGCCAGATGCAATACATCATCGCCTTGTGCATCTAAGTGCAGTGATACCATATATCGCAGACCTGCTCCATCAATCAGCTGTTGAGCTATAGGCAGTCCATCAGGACCTAGTATAATTGCCCAATCAAGTACCGTACGAGCCCACCCAAATTGTGCTGCATACTGAGCTTTATCGCGTCGTCCCAATGTAATAATTTTTTTGATAACCGCAAAGATGTCTTGTAATAAAAAAGCTTTGTTCATGCAAAAATGTTTTAAAAAATATTCTGCACGTTCAAGAGGAAGTCCCAAAGCATATCTATATGTTGCTGTTCTACATTGTTCAACGGTAAGAACTTTGACTGTTTGCGCAATAGTAGTGTGCTGCACAGAGCTAGGATGTGAAGTATCATGTGAAGTTTGTTGCTCCATAGCATGATTCAGTGCACAAAAATTGCATATAACTAAGACAATGTTTAGTAGTACGATACTATCAAGGTGACACAAACAGTGAATCTTCATGTTTTTTCTCCTGCAGATAAAAACTGTATCTTAGTAAAAACGATAATCTAATACCGTTCAAACACGCAACAGATACAATTTTTTTTATGCAGATAAAAATTATTCGAAGCTGGCTTTGCATTAATACAATTATTACAAGCAGTATGTGCAAGAGAAAGAACTATACATTCATCATCATATAGCTGTATTTAAGAAAGCTCTTCAAAAATTCTTTCTTTTAAAGTTTCGCGCGAAACGCTTGGCGCATGGGCAAGCGGTGCAATATGTACGCCACTATCCTCAATTAATAATCGTATAATATTCTCATCATCTATCTCGTAGGCAATGCCAAGAGCTGTTTGATGGTTATTATTTCGCATGGCAATAAAATTGGTTATTTTTTGCCTACGAGCTTGTTGCAATAGCCAACAAATAATCTCTTGGTTGTGCGCACGAACCGCCAAATGCAATAATCCATCGCCAATGATATTTTTATAATGCATGCCTACCGCATTGATAATAGCGAGAGTCATTTCTAAGCCTACTTCATTATGCATTTTAATTGCGCATGCCAATACCGTGTCATGTGGCGAAGAAGTTATTGCACCTGTAGCTACTAATTCGTCATACAGACCTTTAAAGTCATTAAATTTTTGAGCAGCGCTTTTTTGTATCATGCGCATGCTAGGAGTGACTTCAAAGTCTTCAATGCAACCATCGAACCAATACAGCATGTCTTGTGGCGTGTAGCGTGCAAGAGCTCTATATATAGTGTTATGTATGCGTAGTAGGTGTGCCGCAGAATAGTCTGGTTCAAAAATAGTGAATTTTTTGCATTGACACACGGGCAAAGTATAATAATTTTCTTGCTGTTCCATTGTATAGAGAGCTTTAGATATCATGCTTGCAAATAGTACTATGCCAACAGCTAATAATCGCTTATTCATAAAAAAATAGACTCCTGCTTTTTTTAAAAAATAAAAAAATAATAAATAATTGTAAGACCCGTCTGGTCAAAGATATTCCATCGTGAGTCTTAGTATATCTTTATTATTTTTACTATCCAAAAAATTACTTTGTGTTCTGTTGGTTTATAAAAGCAATATACGCTTGTGCAAGTTTTTGCATCAAGTTGGTATCTATACTTTTGTTAGAACAAAAATATTCTTCAATGTACGGCAAATAGCATCTAACCAGTGGATGACTGTATGCGCCACAATCCAAATCAAAGTATTGTGGATACTGTTTTTTGTATAACAATGCTTGAGAGAGAATTTGTACAAGCGGTTCTTCGATAAAAGTCGACAATCCATAGGGAGCAGCGGTTTGTATATCAACAAGTTCCCCTGTAACAGTAATAAATGCTTGCGTAAGAGCTTTCTTTTGTTCTTGCGGTGCGCGAGCAGAGAATCCATGCGTTGCCTCATGTATACAAACGCCACTATAGATCATGAATAATTTTTGGCTCATGGGCAACATGTCTGGAGATAGTTGAATAATAATATGAGAGTCATAGATCGTAGCACAAAAACCTCTTCCAGTTGGTCGCCATACAATGTGTGCTTGATACTGGTATGGGGTAGAATTATAAAAGTTTCGTATATTTTCTAAGTGATCTCGTATCGTTTGGGTATTCAAAAATTCATTTTGTTTTTGTACATGTGTTTGCATAATTTCAGATGTATACGAGTCTAATGTTTTTTCTAAATTTGAGTTGAAGTGTGCATAAAAATTGCATATAAACAGTTGTTCTTCTTGGGTAAGAATAGGTATGAGCTTTGTACAAGCTTCGTGGATAGTGTCAGAAGAGAAAAAAGCACAAGCGATTGGGTCGTCAATAAAATCTGGTGCTGAGGCAAAAAGTCCTTCGGATGCTTCTGCAATAGTTTGTATAGTAATGTCTGGATGTTCGTCATGTATGGTAATGTATTTTTTTCGTATTGCTGTATATTGTTGCAAATATTCTCTATCTATCTCTGTTATTCCATATTGTTCGTGCCAATAGTGTAGGTAGTCGGGCATCAAAAACCATTTTGGAATAGCTTCACTTACCTGGTCCATGCAATAGAATGCATCAGCAGCAAAACTATAGTGTGTTGTTATTGATGATGCTTTTTCTTGTGCTTGTGCAGAATTAAAGCAATCAGCATACATAGTGTCAATAGAAGCTATACATGCTATCAAAGAAAATAGTAGAATTTGTATTGTTTTGCTTCGTGAATTCAGGTTCATAAAAATTTCTGCTTTCTAAAATTATTTACGTATTACTTACAGTTTTTCATATAAATCAAATACCGCATCTCTCTCTTCGTCAGATAACTTTGTTAATTCATCATAGAATTCTTTTTCCAGGGCCTCTATTGATCTTGTATCTGCATCTGGATCTGCTGTTTGTGCAGTAAAATGCAATTCTATGTTGGTGTTCACAATCCATGATGGTATATGCGTTATGGTTATTACCGGTTCGCCGGTGCGTGATTGACGATAGAGCGTAATCTTAGTCTTGTCAGATAAAATAATCCGTTCATAATCAAGCCCGGTTAATGGATGATGAGCTTTGTGGATAGTGTGGTCTTTAGCTAATAGCTTAAATATTCTTACTGCCTTTGCTTCATCAGCATGGAGCTCTCGAATGATCATAGTTTCGTCGCAAATTTGTAACTCGCACGAGTCGTCAACAATGCCACAGGTGCCCTGTGATGTGCAGGCGATTGGACTTGTTAATCGTGCAGCTTGCGCGCTTTGGGGAGTTTCTTGTGGACATATTTCTTTTTCTTCGTCTTGTGTGCATATATAAGGGGAGCCGATATACCTGCCTTTTGGTCGAATAAGCTCGAGTATATCTTGAGCAGTAGTAATAGGATAGTTGCTGCCGACAAAGCTCTCATGCGCTTGTTCGATATCACTTTTGGTAACCGCTATGCCAGGAACCAAGTTTGCATCAGTGACTCCACAGATACCTTTTGCGGTGCATACAAAATGCGTACGAGTAAGCTTATCAAGAAGAGGTAATTGACCAATAGACGCTGCCTTTAACAATCCAGATGCAAGTTCATCGAGGCGTGAAAACAGGTAGTCATAATCACCAGGGGTATGCAAGGCTGCTTTTATCAAGCGCGCCAGAGAGTTCGCCAGTTGTGGTGGTGACATTATTTGATTATCAAGATCTATTAGAACAACGTGAGCTTGTCGTTTTATTGATTCATCAAAGTTCCCGTTGAAGATTTCTATCACAATTGTGCGTGCAGTAAGAATTGATAGGGTATTTGCTCTAAAAAATTCAAGAAAATGTTCGCTCATCTTCCGCTCTGAAATTTGTCCAATCGCCATTATTGTTATATTACGTGGTAAAAATTGTGAGAAATCACTTCTATCAACGCGCACTTGTAACATAGCTTTTTGAATGTCTGCCAGATAACGCCCTGCTTTTTGTATGTCTTCGCGTGAATGGGCACAATATTCCTCTGGGCTTGTGTGTAAAAAAAGATCCAGTGATTGTTGTAGTTGATCATAGGGGTTATGGTGTTTTTCAATGTATCCTTTGATATCTTTGATAATTGCTTGAGCATAGTCATGCATTTTCATTTTTTCATTTTTTTCACGTAGCTGTTGTTCCATAGATCCTTTGGTTTCTGCCAAATACTGTATGGCTTTGTTTAAATCGTGCAATGAATGTGTACTGTATTGCTCTGCGCTTTCTTGCAGAAAAATGGCTAGTGTTTTTTGTAGCTGATCATCATAGGGGATATGAACTTTTTTATGTAACGCTTCTATCTCTTTGATGATCTCTCGAGCACCGTTATTCAAAGAGAATCTTACACCTTGTTGATGTCGTTCAATTGCTATTTGTCGTTCAATAGATACTTTGGCGTCTGCCAAATAGTGTAGGGCTTTTTTTATATCTTCAGGTGATTGCACGTAATATTCCTCTGGGCTCTTGTGTAAAAAGAGGTCTAGTGCTTTTTTTAGTTGATCATGATAGGGGATTTGAATCTTTTTAGCTAATGCTTCTATCTCTTTGATCTCCGCTTGAGCGTAATCATACATTTTTACTTTATGCATATGTATTCTTTTCGTAAAGTCTCTAACGAATACCAAGTACCATGTAGCATTTTGTATTTCTTCGCATGAATGCGCGCAATATTCCTGTGGGCTTTTGTGTAAAAAAAGTTCAAGCACTTGTGTAAACTGCTTATAGGGATTATGAAAGTCTGCAATATATTTTTGTAGGTCTTTGACAATCTTTTTAGCTTTGTTTATATCTTCGTTTATACCTGTGCAACCTTTCTGCGCGCAATATTCCTCTGGGCTTATTTGTAAAAATTTTTCAAACTCTTGTTTAAACTGCTCTGTCGGGTTATTAAATTCTGCACTATATTGTATACCATTATGTTGTGGCGTACCCTTGATAATCTCTTGAGCATCGTCGTACATTTTTACTTTGTAATTATATTCTTGCATGCGTGTTTGAAATTCTGCTTCTTTGTTTTGAAAATCATCAAGAAATGTTTGATATGCTGTAATGGCTGCTTTATTTGCATCAATTATTTTGAAATAATAGTATATAGGACTTTCAAGAGACTCACATTTTGTTAAGTCAGGAACCTGAGGAAAAGGAGCAGCTCCAATGCGTTTGGCAAGAGCTATCCTCGCGTTAAAGAATTCTCTGTTTTTAGTTATATGGTCCGCGAGCTCGCTACACTGGCCAAAGAGACGTATTACTTCGTAGTAATTTTTATCTGAAGTCTGTCCATACGCACGACCTGGCGATGCAAAGCCAAACTGCTGTGCAGGAGTCCCTTGTGGCGCTGGTCCGCCAACATGTACACTAAACATAAAGCCATGATTATTGGCGGTAAAGCCAAGGTGTACGTTTTCTCCTAATGGGCTGAATAGTTTTTCTGCATGAGTTGCACGTGGAGTGTGTAGGCCAAGGGGGTCAGCCTTTGATTCTTGATATGCTTGGTGCTGTGCATAGTCATGTGCTTGACGGGTAAAATCATACTGTGGTCCTGATGATTGTGGCTTTTCTGCTTGAGGTGGTTTTTCTGTTCGAGAGCTGCTTGATGATTGTGATTGGCGTGTAAAATCATATTGTTGCTCTGATGATTGTGATGATTTTTCTGCTTGAGGAGGTTTATTGCTTGATGCTTGAGGTGGCTTTTCTGCTTTGGGAGGAGTATTTCCTGATGCTTGTGGCTTTTCTGCTTTGGGAGGATTGCTGCTTGATGATTGCTTTGTTGTGTCTTGCTCTGATGTTGGCGCTGTTCTTTTTGCAGACTCAAAAGCATTGCGTACTGCCTGTTCGGTTGCACTTTCTGCTGTGGTAAAGTCTGCGGTGAATTGAGGAGGCAGGGTTTTTTCTTGTAAATTTTCGAAAGCATTCTGTGCTTCTTTTTTGATAATACTTTTTGATATGCCTGTTGGGGTTGTGTATGGACCGCTTCTAAATACGGTCCCATGAGTCCTAAATGTACTAAAATCATACTTGCGTATTGCTTTTAGAGAGTTAGATAATCCAACTGCTTTGAGTGTAGCGGCGCCACTAAATCCGATTAATCGTGCAGCAGCTTCTTCACTTATTTCACTATCAAGAGCCGTTGTGATAGGAAGCATGGCGTGAATTGTTCCTTCAATAACAGGGTCAAGACGATCTCCAACAACTTCACTTATTGCGGCACTTTTACATTCATTTACGACAGCTATTCCTGCACCAGGTATTGCCGCCCACGGGGTTTTTGCTTTGATTACTGCGTATACTGTTTGAGCAAGTATTCTGCCGCCAACTTCTATACTTTTTGTCGTTTTTGGATATTGTTCTACGACTCGCTCGTAGTTGTCAAGATAATGATCAGTTTGTTCTGATAGGTGTACGAGCTTACCATCGAGTATTGCTCCCTGAGCTTCTTGTATGAGCAATCCAGCAATAGCCATACAGGCAAAAGTGCGACTGATGCTTTTGCCTGTTATTTTGATATGTTGTGGTGTGTGGATAACGACTGGTGGGGTCTGTGTATAGAATTTTGATTCTCTGCGTGCTTGTTTAAGCTGTTTGCGACTAGTTTGTATTAATTCTCTGTGCGATTGTCCTCTTTGGCAACAATCAAAACAACCAGCATGTAGAGTGGGGAAAAAAACTAGTATAGTTATACAAGAAAATAATAAAATTTGTATCGATTTGTTTGGCGAAGATAGGTTCATAAAAACTCACGATTTAGGGAAGAGAGATTTAGATATATTTTGTTTAGATATATATTTTGTACAATATATGTTCAAGAAGTGTGTGTATTGCAAAATTATGGGAGACAACCTTTGACAATTTTACGTGTAGAGAAGAATTATTAATTTATTCTTTTATAATACTATTTTTTACTCTTTTGCAGAATAGCGTGATAAGAATGGCAGTATCGAGTCTTGCTGCATTGCTATGCTGGTTATCTCTAGTTGAATGAGCCATATCGCAAACTGGGGATAGTCTGATGGTGCCTGTCCACAAATACCAATTGGTTTGCCAGCTCGCTGAGCAGCGGTAATGACCTGCTCAATCATAGTACATACGGCAGTATCACGCACGTCATAGGCATCAGCCATGCTACCACTATCACGATCAACACCAAGAACGAGCTGGGTGAGGTCGTTAGAGCCAATAGAGAACCCATCAAAGAGCGGCTCAAAGCCTGCAAAGTTAATGACATTTGATGGTACTTCCACCATCATGTAGATCTGTAGGCCCAAAGCTTCTTTATTGAGTCCATAGGATTGTATAAGATTCAGTACATCGCGTGCTTCTTGCGTGGTACGGACAAAGGGCACCATAACGTGACAATTTTTTAGTCCATGTTCGACATGCACCCGGTGAATCGCTTCGCACTCAAGGGCAAAGGCTTCTTTGAATAATGGGTGGCGGTAGCGAGCTGCACCGCGCAAGCCGATCATGGGGTTTTCTTCGCAGGGCTCAAAGATATCACCACCGAGTAGCAATCGATACTCATTGCTCTTGAAGTCACCAAAGCGCACAATAACAGGGCGCGGATAAAATGCTCCGCTCATGGCAACGATGCCATTTACCAATTGTTGAATGTACCATTCACGTAGTTCTGTAATATTTTTAATTCCAGCTTTGATGCAGATTTTTTTATTCAGAGTATCAGGTATTTTTGAATATACACATGAAGGGTGCACGCCAATTTGTGAGATTAAAAACTCCAGGCGCATTAAACCTACTCCATCAGAGGGTAGTGCTGCGGCAGACCATGCCTGTGTTGGATCAGAGAGAATAAGCATGAGCTTGGTTGCTGGTTTTTTTGCTATATCTACCTGGTACTCTTGCTTTGTATATGCTAGCTTGCCTTCCCAAATATAGCCATGCTCACCGCTCGAACAATCGATGGTTACGACCATGCCATCATGTAATAGATCACTATTCATAATGCCGACAATTGCCGGGATACCGCGCTCGCGACTGACAATTGCTGCATGGCAGGTGCGTCCACCCTGTAGGGTAATGAGAGCACAGCTCTTGCTAATATAGGGTATCCAATCGGGATTGGTCATAGGGGTAACAATACAATAATCGCGTAAATCAATAGTAGTATCTTGTAGTTGTTTGAGAGAATTAACTTTTAAAACTTTGCCGTATACTATACAGCGACCAATAGCCTGTCCTTCGCCCAATAGCTTTTTGCTTTGCTTTTTTGCAGGCTGTAACGTATAGGTTGCATATGAATATTGATTTTTTGTGTTGGCTGTATGGTGTGTATTGTTATATGCAGGGCGAACTTGTACACAAGATACTTTTTGTAGTGTGGGGCTGTACACCCATTCAATATCAAGTACATGAGTATTTGCAAAAAAGTTTTGATATGTTTGTTCTATGCCCAGTGCGCTGCGTGCGATAATAGTAATATCGCTATTCTGTAATAATTGTTTATTGCTGGTAGTGCTCGATGACACAATGCCACTCCCATTTTTTGCGAGCTTCTTGTTTAGGTACCATTGCGCTGGTGTTCGCTCACCGCTGACAAGCGACTCGCCTGATCCTGCAACAGCAGAAATAGTTATACAGTCAGTGTTGCCCGTCTCGGGATGCATGGTAAAGGTAACACCACTAACAACAGTTTCGCTTGTATCTTGCCAAGCCATTGCTTGCACACAGCATGCCATGCCTATTTGTTGCTGGGTATATGCATGCTCAAGATAATAGAAAAAAGCGCGTGGAGTAAATAATGATGCAATAACTTGTATATAGGCTTGATAGACTTCTGCTTCGCCAGAAATATTTAAAAAAGATGCATGTTGACCGGCGCATGAATTGCCCAGCATGTCTTCGACGAGTGCAGATGATCTCACGGCTACTTGTATGGTTTTTGTATGAGTTTTTTTGCATAGCTCTCTATATGCTTGAGATATTTCGCTTGCTAGCGCGGGTATAACAGGTGTATTGATAATTGCTTGTTGCAGTAAAAGTGCAGCATGTTCGATGTATGCAAGAAATTCTGCTTGATGCATGTTTGAGCGTGCAGCAATTGCATGAGAATATGTGCTTTTGATGAGTTCTTGAATATTAGCAGTTATGCAAAATTGCGTATAAGCGTTTGAGGTTATAACAAAGCCATAGGGGATGGTTGCGTATGCTGAGCAATGTTGGGTTAAAAAGCCCAAAAAAGCACCTTTGCCACCGTGCAGAGCTGTATCACGTGGATCTATACTATCAAAAAAAACAATATTTTCAGTATTCATAGCTTTAGGGCTTTTTTCTAAAAAAAGATATATGTATAGTATTTTTTTTAAGTAGTTTTTATGGAGCTGGTTTCTCGATA
>CAIKXM010000039.1 GCA_903831405.1 uncultured bacterium | reverse complement strand
TTCAATATAATAATTATTAAAAGGAAGAATATATGAAGCATATAATAGTATATAGTATATGTGCCATGTTATGTATAACGCATCAATGCTTGGTATGTATGGAGCAGAATCGATCGTTGCATCGCTTAGAAATGCAGTCTAAAGAATTGGCAAAACTAATTATCAATGCAAAGCAAGCATCGATAGATATATTAAAATTTTATCAATCTATCGAAGAACAGATAGAGCAAGCATTGCAGGGAGCGTATGGAAAGAGTGCTCAAAACAATGCAACAATTGTGCAATCTAATATCAATAAAATACAATCTTCTATTGTAGGAATGGAGATGGCTATAAGAAATCTTTTATATACAATAAAAATAGCGCAGAGCAATGTTTTATGGGCATATCTTGCAGCAGTACAGTTTTCTCGATCGAGAAGTCAAATATCGTTTTCTCCCGGTGTTTCTTTGTCAGTAATACATCAAAATATATGTAGTGTCGATCGATACAAAGTATCGTTAGAGGCTATAGAGAAACTTTTTCATGATAAAAGAAAGAGTGATATAGCGCGCTCTATTATAACGTTAAAATATTTTTTATATCATGTTGTTGTTGCAATGAAGTCTGCACAATGTTTTGAAAACGAGTCATGTGGCGTATCTGCAAAAATGTTTATGCAACAGGCGCAACGATATGCCTCGCAAGCTCTCGATAGTGAACTGAGTGTCGAGAGGAATGTCTGCAATATTGATTGGTACATAACAACGGTAAAAAACTTTGCATCAAGAGTTATGCAAGCGCGGCGAGAAGAGTCTTTTATAGCTCCCATTGTTACTTCAACGCAAGCTTTGCATCTATAGTAGTTTGCGTGAATATACTGTTGATAGCTTCGCAATTAAGAGGAATGGCTTAATGAGTAACACTAATACTTGTACCTGTCAGCGTACGCAATTGTGTAATCAGGTGATTAAACTATTGCAAGAGCAAAAAAATATACAGCAATCAAAAACGCTTATTGAGTGGGTTGTTGATACCTATGGAAAGGATCCTTTTTTGATTCTTGTTGCCTGTTTGTTGAGTTTGCGTGCTCGAGATAGCCAGGTTCAAAAAATATTTCCTGGTATTGTATCGTATATTCGTACACCACAATTAGCTATACAAACGCCTGTTTTACAGCTAGAAACGTTGTTGTATTCTCTGGGCTTTTATAAAGCAAAAAGTAAAACTGTACGATCAGTGTCACGAGAATTGATAGACTTTTTTGACTCACAGGTGCCCTGTACGCTTGAGGAATTAGTATCGATAAAAGGGATCGGGCGCAAAACAGCAAATATTGTATTACAGTATGCCTTTGGTGTGCCGACTGTAGCCGTTGATGTGCATGCGCATCGGGTGTCCAATCGTATAGGAATGGTTTGTAGCACAACCGTTGAGCAAACAGAAGTAGCATTAATGAGCTGCGTTGATAAAAAATGGTGGCATGTGGTAAATAGATGTTTGGTGTTGTGGGGTCAGCAAATATGCCTGCCACGCTCACCTCACTGTTCTCTCTGTGCGCTAAAAAAGTATTGTTGTTATTACTCAACCGTACAAAAACATCCAAAAAAATAAACATCCCCAATCTCTTGTTTTATGTATATAACACTTGTTATAATAATTTACAAATAGTAATTATATAATAACATTGTGTTATAATACGTATGAGTAGGAGTGGGGTATATGAATAGAGTAAAATTATTTTTTTGTAGTATAGCCATGATGGTTTTTTTACTGCAGCATGTTGTATTGGCAGGAGACGTTGTTGATAAATCTGCTGCGATATATGCTATAGCCAAAAAGCAAGAGGGGAACAGGTCAATAGCTGCACAGGTTGTTGAGCATGGCAGCACTATGCAGCATATGCAGAATATTGTTACGTTTTGTTGTAATCATAGTTATGTGCTGAGCGGTATAGGGCTTGCATTTCTTGTAGGGAGCAGTTTGTATAGTTTGTATGAATATTGTAGAAATTATTCTGCCCAGCAATGTCCTCGACCGGTTATTAAGCCATTAGGAGCAGAAATAGATTCTGTTGGTAGCCAGTATGGTATTGATGGATAGAAGGGCAGCTGTTTTGGTATATGGTAGATATATTATTAATTGGGCATTTTGAGATAATTTTGTATGAATTATGAATGTAGAGTAAAGATATATAGAAGCAAAAGAAGTCTTGGAAAATTTTCCAAGCCTTCTTTTGCTTATTATGCGATCAATGTATTTAACATATAATATTTATTGTTTAGTTTTCATTTTTTCAAGAACTTCAACAGGAATTCCTAATGATGCAGCTTGTTGTTTATTTGATACTTGCTCGCCGTCTATAAGTGCTCCGAAAGTTATTTCTGGTGCAGTTTGTGAAACCTGTGTTCGTGATGAATCTTTTTTGAGACAGCTTTTAATGGTTTTGCTTGCAAGCCATATCGTAAGAGGAGTAGCAAGCGTTATTATTGCAGCTAATAGAGCATATTTATTATTTTTGGTAAGCATATGGGTAACGAATCCTGTTGTTGCTGATACAGCAACGAGAGATGTTCCAATTAAAACTTTTTCTAGACTAGCTATTCCTGAGCCAATTGATGAATAATCATTACCAGCATTCATTGCTGGAGCGACAAGCATTCCACATAACGCAATAGTTTTTATCATGTTCTTCATGTAAATTCCTTTAATTTATAAGAATTATTATAGAGATGTATTATAACGCAATAGTATATATTTTTATTCACTATTTATATTCAGTTTGTCAGATTTAAAAATAAAGTCAAGTTAATTTTTTTTGGGTGTTATGAAGTTGTATAGTTTTTTGTTATAGGTTTTGTAGTTATAGCTGCAAGGGTTCTGCACAAACTAAAAGAGAGGCGGAAGAATTCCGCCTCTCTTTTTGCTTAAAGCTATATTTTCAAGAATATATCTACGGGTGTTAGCTTTGCTATTACGTTCTTTTGCAGATGCTTTTTTAAGATCTCTGGTGGTAGATATTCTTTTTTATGCTAACGATATTATTGTGCTGCAAGTTTTTGCAGCATTGGTACGATAGTATCAAGAGTAATACCACTCTCTTGTGCGCCGCCATCACGATGACGAATGGTGAGTGTGCGTGCTTCAACTTCCTTTTTGCCAATAACAATCATGAGCGGTACACGTTCACCTTGTGCAGACTTGATTTGTCCGGACAATGGGTCACCGCTATTGTCAATCTCGGTACGAAAGCCATTGGTTCTCAGCAGCTCATATATTTCTTGTGCGTATTCTTTTTGTGCATCAGTGATTGGCAATATGCGCACTTGCACTGGTGCAAGCCAGAATGGGAATGCGCCTTTGTAGTGTTCAATTAAAATACCAAAAAAGCGTTCCATGGAGCCATACAGCGCTTGGTGAATCATGATAGGTTGTTCACGCTCTCCTTTGGTATTAATAAAGGCAACGTCAAAGCGTTCGGGAAGAGCAAAGTCAACTTGGACGGTGCTGCACTGCCATGAGCGCTTCATCGAGTCTTGCATGCCAACTTCAATCTTAGGGCCATAAAAAGCACCTTCGCCTTCTTTGATAGTATACGGTTGACCGCAGGCATCGAGTGCTTTTTTGAGCGCTTCGGTTCCCATTTCCCATTGTCTATCTGTTCCAATAGACTTAGCGGGGCGGGTTGCTATCGCAAATTTCATAGTTGAGTCAACACCAAAGCGAGCAAACAATGTTTTGATAATATTGATAATAAGCAGCAGCTCATCGTCAAGTTGCGCTTCGCTACAATAGGTATGTGCATCGTCTTGGGTAAACCCGCGCACACGCAGTAGGCCATGGAGAACGCCACTAAGTTCGTGACGAACGACATTGCCAAATTCAGACATTCTAAAGGGCAGTTCGCGATATGAGCGTGGTCGTGAGTTAAAGATTAATATTGAGCCGGGGCAATTCATAGGCTTAACGGCAAACGAGGTGCCTTCAACTTCGGCAAAATACATATTATCTTTGTAAAAGTAATAGTGGCCCGATGTTTTCCAGAGTTCATCGTTGAGCATGACAGGCGTTGAAACTTCTTGGTAGTGGTGTTTTTGTTGCAAGTCGCGCATAAAGGCAATCATGGTATTAAGAACAGCGCGCCCTTTGGGATGAAAGAATGGAAAGCCAGGAGCAAAGTCAGAGATAGAAAATAGATCCATTTGGCGGCCAAGTTTGCGATGATCGTATAACAGCGCTTCTTCTTTGAGCTTTTCAAATTCTGCTAAGTCTTCTGCCGTTAAGAATGCGGTACCGCTAATGCGTTGTAATGCTTGATTTGATCTGTCTGCACGCCAGTAAGAGCCTGATGTTGCAAGTAGTTTAAAGTGTTTAATCTCACCGGTATGTGCAACATGTCCACCGCGGCATAAATCAGCGAATGAGCCCTGACGGGATATGCCAACCATTGTATCAGGAATATTAGTGATAAGTTCAAACTTGTATGGATTATTTGCAAAAAGTTTGATCGCGTCTTCTTTGCTCATTTCTGTTTGCGTTATTGGTAGATTGCGCTGTGCAATCTCGTGCATTTTATCTTCTATTTTTTTGAGATCTTCATCTTTGAATGTGGTAGTAGGTAGGAAATCGTAAAAAAATCCTTCATCAGTTACCGGGCCTATAGTTAATATTGTTTCTGGATATAGCTCCAAAACAGCATGAGCAAGGAGATGTGCTGCTGAATGTCGCAAGTTATGTAGCTGTTGTGCACGATCGTTCATGAAAGATATCCTTCTGTTAAAGTGAAACCTGCTAAATCAGTGTGCCAGTGTTTTTTTGCTGCCCTTGCATTGCTTGACCAGCATTTATAGCGAGTGCAGCAATGAGTGTAATCAGTGTAGCAAAATGATGAGTTTGCAATAGATATAATGAAATTATTTTGAGAGAAAATAGTGTTGCTATGTATGTGCTGGTCGTTAAAATAAAAATAATAAAAGAAAATGAATATATGTATCGCTGGGTAACAAAGAACAATAAAAACGTTCCAGCTATAACAATTCCAAGAATTTGCCAATTAAGATTGAATCGTGCAAAAAAACAATAGGTACCTATAAGAGCTGTCGCAAACAATATAAATGAGAATTTATGGGGAATGAGTTGATTGATAAGGCATGCAAGCGTAAGCGGTGGTAATGGTTGCATATAGAGAGAGCTCAAGAATAAATCAGATAGTATGCAGACAATAATTAATATAAAATTCATATAAAAAACAGTACTGGGCAGTTATGGTTAAACATTCATTTCTTTTCACGATTAATTCCAAATTATTCCTTATACGTAGTGTTACACAGGGAATAAAAAAAACAATCAAAAATATATCAACACAGGTTTCTTTGAATATATCGTTGATTAATGTAGTGAAAGTAATCAAAAAAAATAATTACATTTGATTAATTGCATTAAAATAGCCATAGGGCTTATCATTATAATAAGCCCTATGGCGTGTAATAATTTCGAAAATATAATAGGCATGTGTTTGATTGTTACAGTCTAAAGCCTTCTAGACTATCTACTAATATCTCTGGATTTCTATTTTCTTCTATTAATGGCTGTGTATGCATTAATGTATGTAGTATTTGCCCTTCTCTTGCTCTTTGTTGTATGTTTGCTTGTAGCAAGTTTCTTGCTAGTAAGTCTGCTTGTAGTCTTATTTGCGCTTCCCGTTGAGCGCGCATTCTTGCTTGTGCCATGTCTATCTCATGTCTTATTTGTATCAATTCTGCTAGCGTTTTTTGCCGAAATGGCACTTCTTTGCCGAACATGTGTGTTAGAGGTAAGACAAGTAATACGAAAACTGTGCATGTTTTTATTATATTTTTCATTAAGTTATTTGCCTCTTATTTATATAGTATTTATTATT
>CAIKXM010000038.1 GCA_903831405.1 uncultured bacterium | reverse complement strand
GGTGAAAAAAGTTTTCTCAATGAGCATCTCTCGTATATACAAAATCTTAAACAAAAAATGATAGCAAAAGGTGTTCTATGAATAAAAAAACTACCGCTAAGCCAATCTCAAAAGCAGTACACGTATCAAAAGATGCTCCAGTGAAAAACAATGAAAAAAAGATAACAAAAATTATTGAAAAAGCGCCCGTTAAAAGTGCTAAAAAAGAACCTGCAGTAAAAAAAATAGTTGAAAAGAAAATAAAAGAAATTATACCAACAGCAACTATTGCGAAGAAAAAAATAGTTGAAAAAACAATAGAAGCAATCGCTCCAATAGAAGTAATCGTTCCTATTGTTACTGCTACCGTAAAGAAAAAAATAGTTGAAAAGAAAAAAATAACAGCAGGATCAAAAAAATCCCGCTCTTCAGCTGACACTGAAAAAAAATCAGCGCAACAACAACTCTCGCGTGAAGATATTTTTCGACTCGTTCTCGAAAAAGGTCGCCGCAGCGGCATGATCTCCTATGAAACTATATTAGAAATGCTCGAAAGCTCTCAATTGGGAGAAGGGGAAATGCAAGACCTTCTCAAAGAACTTGAGCGTGAAAATATTGAATTAACGATGGATGAAGATATTATTCTCGACAATAATATTGACGCACTATCAAAAGAAGAAACAGGCATACCGCTTATTGCAGCCAAAGAAGTGCTCCCTCTTGATGATGATGAAGAAGAAGGCGAAGAAGGCGAGCGAGAAGAAGGCGAAGAAGTTGAGGATGAAGAAGACAAGGTAAAAACAGAAACATCATACTTGGCTGATAGTGTCAAATGTTATCTACGCGATATTGGTAAAATACCACTCCTCAATAAAAAAACTGAGGTTGTAATCTCTGATCAAATTTCGCGCAGCAAACGTGAATCAATTGAATATTTATCACACTTCCCCGTTATTCATAAAGAAATTGTTGACCTGCTTGAACGTATCCAAAAAAATAGCATAGCGCTTAAAGATATTATTCAATTCTCAGACTATAACGAAGAAAATTTGCCTCGTTACGAAGAAGAAAAAAAGCATTTGATTGATATTTTGGAAAATGTGAAAAAAAGCGTTCTCTATGAAGAAGAAATTTATCGCAGCTATCGTAGCAAGTTAAATAGCGATGAGATGAAAAAACAAATGCTTCAAGACGTTCGAGAAAATAAATTAAAAATTTCTCAAATAATCCAAACCATACGTTTTTCAAATAAATACATTAAAAAATTAGGCAAACGTATAGAAAAGCATGTTGATAAAATAAATGAAAAAATGACGCAAATAACATTTCTTGAGAATGAAATTACACTCTACAAACAAGATAATCCAAAAGAGTTCAAGGAAAATGTTACACCAAGCGAACGCTATCGTGAGATGGACCAGCTTTTGCGCAGCGCAAAGAAAAATATTAAGAAAATTGAACATGAAATCGGCCTGACGACAACCCAAATTACTGACTTTTTTGCCAAATTTTCACTTGCTCAACGACTTGATAAACGAGCAAAAGATAATCTTGCAAAGGCAAATCTTCGACTGGTCGTAAATATTGCAAAAAAATATATTAATCGCGGACTTCACTTTCTCGATCTTATCCAAGAAGGTAATATTGGCCTGATGAAAGCGGTTGAAAAGTTTGAGTTTGAGCGTGGATATAAGTTCTCAACCTATGCAACCTGGTGGATCCGTCAAGCAATTACTCGTGCTATCGCTGATCAATCACGAACCATTCGTGTTCCGGTACATATGGCCGAAACATTAAATAAAATCAACAAAGAAAAGCGCCGCTTTATACAAAAACATGGTCGTGAACCCTCACACACAGAACTTGCAGAGCTTATTGGTATTGATGAGAAGAAAATAAAAAATATTATCAAAATATCAAAAGAACCAATTTCACTCGAAACACCAGTAGGCGATAGCGATGATGCATCAATCAAAGATTTGATTGAGAATGAGAATGAAAGTTCTCCTGCAGATATTGTTGCCGGAAGTAACCTCAAAGAACGTGTTCGAGAAATTCTCAAAACATTAACCCCACGCGAAGAAAAAGTTTTAAAAATGCGCTTTGGAATAGACGTTGCATCAGAGCATACGCTTGAAGAAGTAGGCAAAGACTTTGGCGTCACTCGTGAACGCATTCGTCAAATTGAAGTTAAAGCACTTAAAAAGCTTCGCCATCCTATACGAAGCAATGTTCTGCAAAGCTTTTTAGAACAAGAATACGAATTTAAGCCTGAAGATATTCAAGAGGACGAAGAAGATAAAGAATGATTGATCAAGAATCATTTTGTGGATTAATTGAACGAATAATTTTTCATAACAGTGAAAATAGTTTTTCAATTATTGTTTTTCTACCGCAAGCTCAACAGAGTGTTTCGCCGCGGGCTGGCTTTATCGTCAAAGGACATATTCCAGCACCCTACGTCGGACAAGATGTTGAGATTTGCGGCAGTTGGACTACGCATGATTCTTTTGGAAAACAATTTCTTGCAGCAAGCTGCAAACAACTCCTCCCAACAAACGCCTCTGGCATTTTGCGATATTTAAGCTCTGGCTGCATCAAAGGTATTGGCGAAAAATATGCAAAAGCCATTGTTACACATTTTGGCAAAACAACATTGACCGTCATCGATGAATTCCCTGAGCAACTGGTTATGGTTCCCGGCATTGGTGAAAAACGAGCCCAACAAATAACAGAATCTTGGAAAGAGCAAAAGAATATTGCCTCGCTCATGGTTTTTCTTCAAGAAAAAGGCATTTCTCAGATTCTTGCAACAAAAATATATAAAAAATATTCTGATCAAACACGTGCTATTTTGACAGAAAATCCGTATCGCCTTGCCGCAGATATTTGGGGCATTGGATTTTTGACCGCAGATGCTATTGCACAAAAAATGGGCTTTGAGCTCACCGACCATCGACGCATCCATGCGGGAATTTTATATGCATTAAAGCATATTACTACATCAGGTCATCTGTATATTGAACAAGAAGCTTCAAGTGCCACGTTTCACACTCTGCTCTCTCTTGATACATCGCACGATACTATGATTGCCGATATGCTCAGCGCACTCTGCGAGCAAAATATTGTTCATATGTTTACCTCTGAGCAAAAAAAATACGTTGGCCTGCATAAACATTATGCAATAGAACAACGATGCGCCAAGCTGCTTGGATAAAATACCAAAACAAAGTCCAAAATAAAAACAGAAACTATTGAAAAAAAAATAGAACAGTATTTTTGTGATCCATCTTTTCTGCAGATATCTTTAACTCAGCAGCAAAAGATTGGAGTTTGTAATGCATTTAAGCATAAAATAAGCATTATCACCGGCGGCCCCGGAACAGGAAAAACAACACTACTCAAAACAATTATTTCGATAGCTGAAGCTGAAGCACTTTCATACAAACTTTCTGCACCAACAGGTCGCGCCGCACAGCGTATGCATGAAAGTTCAGGAAAAAAAGCACTCACTATGCATCGGTTACTTGAGTATGACATTGGCATTATGGGCTTCAAAAGAAACAATGAAAACCAATTAAAAACCGATCTGATCATTATAGACGAAGCCTCGATGATCGATATTTTTTTGGCCCACTCTCTTCTTGAAGCGACTAACAATCAAACACATATTGTTTTTATTGGTGACTGCGACCAATTGCCATCTGTGGGACCAGGCCACTTTTTTGCTGACTGTATTACAAGCGAAGTTTTCCCAATCACCCGCCTGCATGAGATATTTCGCCAAACGGGCAACAGTATGATCGTTACCAATGCTCACCGTATCAATAAAGGCGAGATGCCTCTCTTTGAATGCGCAACACATGATCAAGACTTTATCTTTATCAAAGAAGACAATCCAGAAAACCTTGAGCAACACCTCAAGCGTAGTCTCTTTTTGATAGCACAACGCTATGGTATTGATCCTATGCGTGTACAAATACTTGTACCTATGAACCGGGGGCTTGTTGGAACACAAACATTAAACCCACTCCTGCAAAACATGCTTAATGGAAACAAAACAAACACGCTTGCCTATGGATCAGTAACCTATAGGGTTAACGATCGCGTTATGCAGTTATGCAATAACTACAATAAAGATGTTTTTAACGGTGATATTGGCATAATCAACGCAATTAACACCGAGGCAAAGAGAATTACTGTTCTCTACGAAGCAAAACAAGTAGAATATGCTATTGATGAAAT
This sequence comes from uncultured bacterium, assembly GCA_903831405.1. Taxonomy (GTDB): domain Bacteria; phylum Babelota; class Babeliae; order Babelales; family Babelaceae; genus GWE2-41-16. Next base: position 7,273 of record CAIKXM010000038.1, on the reverse strand, counting down.
AAATGAAATAACGCTTGCGTATGCAACAACAATCCATAAGAGTCAGGGCTCTGAATACGCAGCTGTTATTATTCCACTGTTTATGCAACACTACGTCTTGTTGCAACGCAACCTACTGTATACGGCAATTACACGGGCAAAAAAATTATGTATACTCATTGGCGAACCTCGTGCAATTGCCTGTGCTACCAAAAACAATAAAAGCATTCAACGCAATACCTGTTTATCTCATTTCTTGAAAATACTATGAAAACATTATTTATAAAATATCAACCATTTGTATACGGATTTCTTCTTGCAATTATTGCTATATCAGGAGCCCTTTGGTACAGCATCCATCATGATATATTTATTATATTGCCATACAAAAATACCTATCAACAAGCTGCTAGCAGCTCAACAACAGCAAAAAAACAAGTAGATATATATATTTGGAAACAAGAAGAAGAACAAAAAGAGCGTATTGAAATCATTTGGGAGTCAGATATAGAAAATCAGGTTCATGCTATTGTTCAGGCATGGCTCACCCTTCTCGAACAAGAAAACATTATCAGCGAGAAGATAACCGTTCAAGATGTGTGTGGCGGATTAGTAAAAGATGCTTTTTTCATATCATTCACCGCTAGCCCTCTGCCAAAAGATGCTTCTACCAAAACAAAGCTGAAAATTATTGATTCACTAGTCAAAACAGTAAAAAATAATCTTTCACTACATGCTCCAATACAATTACTGGTACAGCACAAGCCTATCATTGACCCTCATATTGATTTTTCGGCAAACTTGCCTATAGAAGGTTATTGTGCAACTAAGCAAACAAACAAACAGCCAAGCGCTCGCATACATAGCAAGCAATACCATCCGCTCACTATACTTATTGATCCAGTAGGCGATGCGCGCTCAGCGGGCAGAACCATTCAAGATACTTTTGAGCGTGGCATTACACTGACTTTCGCACAAGCGTTAAAGGAAAAACTTGAATCGCAAAACTCTCAACTGCGTGTTATTTTGAGCAGATTTCCTGGTGAATCAATTGAACCATTACAAACCGCTGCTTTTGCAAATCGACTTGACGCTGATCTATACTGTTCTTTTTCTTTTTATCAACAAAAAACACCGGTGATAAGCATTGATCCATACTTTTTTGTGTATCAGCCCGTTACTGATTTCTGGCTACGACCTCCCGGACCCCAAGAATTGGTTCCCTATAGCAAAGCGTACCTATGCTCATTACAAAAAACAGCCGTTTTTGCAAGCAATTTTGCCTATCAGCTCGCTCACCATGACAAAGCAGCACACTACATTGTCCACGAAGCTTGCGGCGCGCCAGTGACCGCCTTGATGGGAATTAAAACGATTGCACTATACACAGAGATTGGCATTAGCTCAAAAGAAGACTGGGTACACTGCGTAGAGCCAATAGGTAGCGCTATTCTGTCGCTTGTTGAGAGTAAGAGAAATGAAGAATAAATTGTAAACACTTCACTGCTGCTCTTTTTTGAATAATAAATCAAAGTATGAGCATGTCTTTGGCGAAGCGTTCGACTAGAATACAATAGTTCTCTATATATTTATGGGAAAATTATAAAAATACATAAATATTGTTAATTAATTTGACGATTCAATCTATTTTGCACTAAAATTACATATATAGAAATGCAATCGTAATTATTGCCGGGGTGGCGAAATTGGTAGACGCACGGGACTCAAAATCCCGCGGTGGTAACATCATGTCGGTTCGAGTCCGACCTCCGGCACCAAAAAAAGGTTTTGTGTGTATGTGTAGCAACGTTGAATGTATTTTTTGTCGTATCATTGCACGCACAATTCCTGCAACAATAATCAATGAAACCGATACGCTGATTGTTATCAAAGACATAGCGCCATCAGCACCAATACACTATCTAATTATCCCAAAAAAGCATATTGTTGATCTTGCAAGCTTTACTGCAGAAGATCGTGAGACGCTTGCCTCTGATATTTTTGCCTGTGCACAAACACTCTCGCAAAGTGATCCTGATGCTAAAGACTTTAGATTATCAGTTAATAATGGATACGGTGCAGGTCAGTGCGTGTTTCATGTACACTTTCACTTTTTGGCAGGATTTAATAAAAAATAAACCAGCTATGCGTAATATCATATACATAGTACAAGTCAGAAGCACAATGCGTTGCTTGATTTAGAGATCAAAATTACTTGTATACACCATGCATTGAAATAAAGTACATTATTGCCGGGGTGGCGAAATTGGTAGACGCGCAGGTCTCAGAAGCCTGTGGAAGAAATTCCTTGTCGGTTCGAGTCCGATCCCCGGCACCAAAAAAGCAAAAAAGAAGCGGTGTTCAATTTTGAACACCGCTTCTCGTATTTCTATAACAATCATGTTGATTGCTGTTATAAAAGTATTTTTACATTAAAAATTTGCATACGTACGGTTAGCATCAAAAGCTTTTTTGGTTCTTTCTTGAAGAGTCGCCAGAGTTAAACGCTTGCAGCCTACACCTTTATAAGCTTCCCATACTTCACGCAATCCACAGCATCCCAACAGGGCACCGGTTGCGATCATTCCCGTTACAACTAATGGTGTACATGCTTTTACATTATATGCAAAATCAACAGAAGCTGTAATCATATTACGTGCAGAGATTGCAAGGACTTTATAACAACCAGCGGTTGCCAATGCACTTACGCCTACCAGCGCAGCATTTTTACTAAACTTTTTACAGCGGCCACCAAAGCCAAGATTTTCTTGCGATGCAAAAGACTGCTTCATGCCATACAATCCTGCAGCACCAGCAATAACGCTTGCAGTCAATCCGACAACAGCCATTGTTTTGAAATTTAACACTCGTGCACCAAAAAATTTACTCAACGTAGCAGTGTCCATTGAAGCCATATGCTTCTTAAACATATATGCTGCACCACCAAGTACGGTTGGCGCAATTACTGCAGTTGCAAGACCGTCCATATATTTTTCTTTTGTTGTTAGCCTTTGATCTTGATTTACTTGTACTGGCTGCATTGCATAACTACCGCTACCAAAAAGCATTACCGTAGTCATCAATACACTGATACTTATTTTTTTAAAGTTTTTCATAGTATTTCCTCTATTATTATTTGTTATTATAAAAAATTTATATTGCTTTAACTATTATATTATAATTACAATACACACTAACTACAACTTAGTATATACGTAATTTACTAACTGTCAAATATTTATAAAATGTATTTAAAAATCTTCTAATTTTCAACTATCTACCGATTGATCAATAACAGTTTTTTCGATGTTTTTTGTCATCATTTACGGTAGGCCAATTTTTTCATACCCGTACAATTCTACATCTTACATACATAGCCATGCACCAAGAATGATTCTTATATACTATTAGTTTATACTTAATTATCAACTTGTCAATCATTTTATATGTTTTTGTCTATCATGTACTTCACGACTTAATCTATAAAGCACTGGTTATACTTGTGGATCATGCGTCTTAACAACAGTCAAAAACTGATTACAACTAAAAAAACTTGCTGTTAAAAGTTATTCGTCATTAGATAGTGCAAAGCAAAGAAGAGAGTGCTATTTTTTAACACTCTCTTCTTTGCTTACGCTCTTTTCTACTCTATCTCTCGCCTATCTTTACTTTTACAAAACAAAGACCGCAAGAATTATTAATAGTATCGCAACTACACCAACACCTGCAGACCATGCAATAACCGTTGGGGTAAACCAGGTAGTTTGTTTAACCGGTTCAATTTTCTTTATTTCAGACTGAAGCGGCACTGGCTGTATAGCCTTTTCTTCTTCAACAAGGCACAATTTCTTTGACTCGCCAACCGCTTTCTTTGTATAAATACAGACCTCTTCTTGATGAGCAACTTCACCATGTGCTGGATAAAAAGGCCCGGTAAATACATCAATACACAGAGACCCATCATCTGCTTCGCTTTGATGCCAACAAGCGGCTTTTGTATCTTTTACTCCACTCGCCGTTGCACCTGCCATAGGAGAGACTGCTTGCTGCTGCCCACCAAAAGTACCATACCCTGCACCAGAGCCAGTGCCATATCCCGGACGTGCTGGCGAAGGCTTGTAGGGAACTGCGCCGCTTCCATAATATGGCTTTCCTGCTCCGCTCGAAGGCGTGCGTGCAGGTTGCGAGGAAGAACGATCTCCTCCCCTAGCACTACCACTCGCCGAAGGTTCCGAAGAACCACCACCACTTGAAGAAGGGGTAGCCGAACTAGAAGGTCTTGCAGCAGATCCAAAATAAGGTTTATAGGTATCTTTGGTATCACCAAAATTAAATTCGCCCATTTTGCCGGCATCTTTTTTTTCACCTGTTTGCACTGGCAGGGCGCTACCAGCTGCCTGTCTTTTCCCTTCTACTGACGTAGCGGGCAACACACCTTCTGCTGGCACAGCGGGCAGTGCACCTTCTGCTAATGTATTAGGCAATGCACCTTCTGCTGACATATTAGGCAATGCACCTTCTGCTGACATATTAGGCAGTGCACCTTCTGCTAATGTATTAGGCAATGCACCTTCTGCTGGCACAGCAGGCAACGAGCTTTCTGCACCAATAGTATCTGTATCTTTTACTTCTGATGCAGGCTTTTGTTCTTCTGATTGCTTTTTTGTTAGTGCTTGTGGAGCATATCCGGCAAGAAATCTGTGCAATTGGGCTGCTGTTTGTTCACCGGGCAACAATACTTCCCATAAAGCCTGAATAGTTTGTGCTAACTTATCTGCCTTTTGCTGGTTATACATAAGAGTAGAAATCGTTTTTGGATTCAAGAGATAATGGGCATATGTTTGATCAGAAATTTCTGAGAGCTTTTCTGCTGTAATAGGCTCATGACTCTCTATTGCCTGTTGTATTGCTTGCTGTACTGATTCAGCACATTTTTTGAGATCTTTTGGGATAAAAATTTCAATGTTTTTTTGCAAGATCTCATCGATACTTTTACTAAATTGCACTAATTTCATAGCAATAGCAGAAACTTCTCTCTCAGACTTGCCTTCCTCTTGAGCTTTCATAAGTTCAATCACTGTTATCACCTGTTTGCCAACTATGCTATCAGTAATGATTCGCAGATACACATATGCTTCGACAGACAATAGTCCCGGATAGACTTGTGCAATATGCATTTGATCTTCAATTGATGGTGCTACAATAACGCCCTGATGCATACCTTCTACCACTACTGCAAAAAAAGGCATTCTCATCCAATCAACTACTGCAGGTGGAAAGGCGATAGTCGAAAATACCCATCTCTTTGTTACTCCATAAACTTTTTTAGGAACTTCTACAACTTTTCCACCAATACTACGAACGCCCGCAACGAATTTACCCCAAAGCCCTTGCTCAGCTATCTTTTTTTTATCTGCCTTAAAACTTTCTGGAGCATTACACAAAAGCTCGTCTTTTTTTAATACTTTAATTTTTTGTGCAAAAGTATCTGGTGTTGCAAGTGTGGCAGCAGACTCAACATTTATTGCAAAAACATCTATAAACTTTTCAAAAGCAGCTATTCTAGCTGCACCTTCATCGAAATAAACAAAAACATCTTCGTACACTTTTTTCAATGCTTCTTGCACATCAGGAATATTTTGTTCTTCGGGCTTTTTACAGGTTTGCACATCACGCAACATAAGTGAGCCAATCGTTACAAAACAGGTAACCATTATTTGTTTTTCTGCAGGCGGCAAATCGCTCATGTACAAATTTATATAACGGTTGGCAAGTAATGTTAGTGAAGCCATAGTTGTCGCATTCGTATCTTGGGCAAAATACGATGATTTAAATTTTTCTGTCCTTGCTCCAGCAAAGTTCCATACCGATTGCTTGTCAGGATTTTGCACAGGAGTAGGAACAGCTGGCTCATTTACGGCAACCAAAAATACCGGCAACACAATACTAAGCACTGCTAAAAATATTTTTTTATTATATCTCATTGGCATAAACCCCTTTTTATAAACAGCAAAAAAATAGCTCTTTACTGCTGTATACTATACAGAGCAAAGAGCTATTTTTACGACAGTTCGTACCACTATTTTTTAATAACAATAATTAACGTTATGTATTTTTACCAAATAATGGTTCCTAAAACATTTCCTATCAATATGATAAAAAAATTACTTAAAAAACTATGTACCAAAATAGCCGCCTTACTACTATTGCTAATTATTATCGTCATCGTCTTTACCAAAAGATTGAGACGTGCTATGTACCGCTAACCCTAATACATCTAGACCAGAAGCAGTTAGCGCAGGTCCACCAAAAGATCCTGATCCTGCTGCACTTCCTGCCACAGCAACAGTTCCTACTAATACAGCAACAACAAGAGCTGCTGCCAGAGTTGTTCCAATAACTACAAAGGCATCTCTAAGACCCATAAGGATCTTCTCTTTGGTAAAATCTTTTATATTTATTTCTTGCCTGGAAACTTCTTCCTTTGTCATTATGCCCACTTTAATTCGCTCCAGAGTAGCTATTGATTGCACACGTTGTACTATTTTTCGCAAAGCTTCATAACTTTTGCCATCACGACGATCAAAATCTTCTAAAAATTTTGAATTAATATCGTTACTAATTTGATTTTCTTTTTGAGCAACCTGCCATGCAGTTACCGTTAATTGAAACATATTAAAGGCAGCATAAAACAGCAATTCATAGGCATGCCTTTTTTCATACGATTGAAAGGTTGCAAAATATCGAGTAACAATATCACCTGCAAGCTTTTTCATAAATTCCAGGCATTTCTTTTGCTGCTCTATTAGCTCTGGACCAAAGTTTTTAGCCTGTATTAACCCAGCTATAGATTGCAATATTGCAAGAAACTCTTTTTTCTCTGCATTAATGTTTTTAACCGCTAATTTTTCAATTTCTTGAGTCAAAAAAGTATCTAAGTTAGCAACAAAGGGACGGCTTTGTATGTTTTTTGTTAAAAAATCCAACGACAAATCTTTTACTGATCGACCACCTGTAAGAGAATAAAAATATTGAAGCATGTTATCATAATTTGAATCTGCATTCTTTCGATCTTGTTTTGAGACTGCATTAACAGATACCGAAAAACAGCAAGCAACCAAAAATATACATAACAGGCTATATATACGCTTCATAACGCGAATTCGATAATTCGAAAAGATTGATTTAATCAACATAAAAGGTATGCTTCTTTTTTCAAAAAGTGACAAAACTTAAGAATAAGGAGCATACCTTTTATGTTAACGACAATTTTCTATCATGTTGATGATTTTTG
>CAIKXM010000037.1 GCA_903831405.1 uncultured bacterium | reverse complement strand
TTTCTAATTTTTTCAATAATACGTTGCTTAGTTTTTTATCAAGAGTATCCAAAAATTTTTCAGCACTTTTGGAAAAAACTATTGTATAACCTCGAAGATTAGGATGAATCATTATTAATTCCTCTTATTTTAAGGATTCTTCTATTTCTTCAATAGTATGACCTTCCTCATCCGCTCCTTTAGCTAATATATTTTCTGCTTCTATTATGTCATGCAAATCCTCTAATGCCTCAATCATCGATGAGAAGGTTTTTAAATCCAAAATTACACTTGTTTTTTTACCATTACTATCGACAATGTATTGAGGCACAATTTTAGGCAATACAGATGTTTTCATTTATTATTCCTTGTTAAAACTTCGAAATACAAGCTATGTAAAGACGGAAGCTCTCAACATAACTCTAATTACTTTTTTCACTAAATACCAAATGTGGCGATACCCCCAATAGAGCACAAATACGCGCCAAACTCGCAAGCGTTATGTTTGCTTCACCTTTTTGTATCTTTACCACATGCGCAGGACTTGCATTAAGACGTCTAACAAGTTCACTAAAACCAACACCTTCTTTTGCTACATAGTCAGCCAGCACATTGACAATATCTTGCTGCAGAGTTTTGAGTGCATGCCTCTCAAGCGTTGCGTGTCGCTCGATATCCTTGATTTCAGCTGTGGTTAATCGCTTTTCAACATAGTGTTGAAAGTTTTTTATAGGCATTATCATATCTCCTCTGTCTGTGCGAATGCGGCTAATTTTTCACGAGCTACTATGATATCATTTTTTTGCGTAGCTTTATCCCCCGCTACAAGCAGCCCAATAATTTTGTCTTGGTGAAATCCATAATATATGCGATACCCATGGTGACGCTCGCGTAACTCAAACAATCCTTTGCCAAGTGAGCGGCTATGAGGGAGCTTTAACTCATTGCCAGATAGCTCTAAGAGCTTGAGCTCTTTGGATACTGCGGTAAGTTGCTCTTGCGTTAATTGATCAAACCATTTTTCGATACAATGAGCACTTGCTTCATCTGTATGATAATTGAGAGTCCACTCTTGCATGCCCAGCCATCCTTTTTTTATGAATTAACTGCCGTTGTAGAAGTGTTATATTGTAGAGTAGTGGTCACCGTACAATTAATACTTATACAAAGTAAAGTAAAACTATGAGTGCATATAAAAATGTGTAAAAAAGGGTTATGTAATAAAAGCGAATGGCCTTGATATACTCTTCTAATATATCAAGGCCCTCCAACGTAAACAGTATCAATTTTTCATTGCAATTACACATGTTACACAAATGTAATCGATACGCTATCGTCCATTCACCCACCATTTTGAGGCAACTTATTTTTTCGGACAAGATTCAGAAGAATAGTCCATCATAAAAAAGTAGACTGGAATCACCTTAAAACCTTCGCTTTCTTTGTTTAAATAGTCTACTGCACTCTTACCCTCGAAACAATCCTTCCCAACATGAAGAGACCCATGACCCTCCCCCAATGATTGCTTAACCGATTCAATATTTTTATTGTCTACAAAAACAAGATTTGACATAAGCATTGACTCTGAGCCAAGCAACGCCAATACACACATACTCAATAATAACTTCTTCATTACCAATCTCCCTTTTTTTAAAAAATATCATTCTCCAAAACAATTATGCTTTATTCACGCCTGCAACAAACGCAGAGCAAAAAGCACCTACTAATGATAACTCTATATAATTTATTGCATATTTGTCAATAGTTTATAAAAAGAGCAAAAAAAGCAGTAACAAAATTTGTATCTTGTTACTGCTTTTTTAATTTTTATCACACCAATTTTCTCACATACAAACAAAACTGTTCAATGGAAAACTGGCGTATCCAGAAGTCGCTTACTTCTTCGTTAAAACTTCGAAGTACAAGTTATGCAAAGACTGGCTGTGCCGGTCGACCTGTCCGTCGAAGCTTTATGCAAAGACGGAAGCTTTATGCGAAGACTGGCGGGGCCAACGAGACTCGAACTCGCGACCTTCCGCGTGACAGGCGGACGCTCTAACCAACTGAGCTATGGCCCCAACATTTGGCTCCTCGGGCTGGACTCGAACCAGCGACCTAATGATTAACAGTCATGTGCTCTACCAACTGAGCTACCGAGGAAGACATTTTATAGATCTAAAACACCATAATTAAATGGTGGGCGATACAGGGCTCGAACCTGTGACCCTCAGTTTGTAAGACTGATGCTCTACCAACTGAGCTAATCGCCCCATCAATTTCAAATAAGTTACCTTAAAAGGGTAAAGTATCGAAATGAAAATGTCAAAAAAATTTTTAAAATAGTGCTAAGAAATTATGATTTAGACAAAATATGAACAAAATAATAGACTGATTACACTGCTATGTATGCCTGCAGGGATTTAGTATACTATCGCAAAACCATTTACCAGAGAGAGTTTATCTATGTCAGGATTTTTCAAGTTTTTCCTTAACGTTATATTATTCCTATTTTTCATCAAAATGATTCCCTCGCTCATAGATGGAGCAAAGCAAACGTATGAATATTTCGCCATTCCCAAGACAAAAGTTGGTGTTGTCACTATCAACAAAATGCTTATAAACTCCAACCATACGATTAAATCGCTACGATCATTTTTTAAGAATAAAGACATTAAAGCAATTTTAATCCAAATGGATTGTCCCGGTGGTGCGGCAGGAACAGCACAGTCTATCTATGAGGAAATAAAAGAACTCAAAAAAGAATATCCAAAGACTATTGTCACCGTTGTTGAAAATGTCTGTGCCTCGGGCGGCTATAACATTGCCATAGCAACAGACGCTATTGTAGCAACACCTTCAGCATTGATGGGCAGCATTGGTGTCTATATTGCACAACCCTATCTCAAGCCATTTATAGAGCAATTCAAGCTACAATACAACTTTGTAAAAACAGGCAAGTACAAAACAGTAGGCAATCCTTTTGTAGAGCCAACGGCTGAGCGTACCGCCCTGCTTCAAGGGGTGACCGATGATACGTATCAACAATTTATCACTGATGTAAGTATGCAACGACCACAACTCAAACTTGCTAAACAAAGCGAATGGGCAGAGGGTAAAATCTTTACCGGCAAACAAGCTCTTGCAATGGGTATGATTGATGCTGTGGGCTCAATTAGTGTTGCTACAAAGATTATCAAAGACAAGGCACATATTTGCGGAGAAATTGCTTGGGTACATGCACCAAAAGAGAACTGGGTGAATAAACTATTTGATAAAGACAACGAAGATCCTTCATTTGATGCTACGGCAAAAAGCAGTATAGATATACAAGCTATTCTTAGCCAAGTGCAAGAATATGTAGCCAAGCAAAGCGCTATGATTATGAGCTAGAAATAGAGTAAAAAAAGCGAAAAAACGCAGCAACTAAAAAGGGTCAGGAATGTTTCCTGACCCTTTTTGTATTATATCAATACATTATTATTTCAGAACACTTATAGTGTTATTAATTTTTTACAAATTCATCATATACACCAGAGGAATGTGGGCAAACAAAGAGCATTAAGAAAACATCTCTATTCTCAAAAAACAACGCATGCTTATTCTTGATGAGCTGTTTTATCACTGGAGTCTTTGCCACATCAATAGCGGTAAACCCTTGATTGTTTCTTATTAATACTGCCCCAGCAGCCAACAAAACACTCACCATTTCTTCATGCCCTTGCATGGCAGCAATATGCAGTGGAGTCATCCATTCATCGTTTGATGCATTTACCGACACATGTTTACCAATCAAGTCTCGAACAGTATTACTATCCCCCCGCTCAACAGCCAAAAATAACTGCTTATTGATTGGTGGAAGTGACGATACTCTCAACGACACAGACAACAGAATAACAACAAGTATCAATAAGAACTTCTTCATTTTTAGCCCTATATAATCAAAAGCTTATTTATTCAACACGTACAAAAAAGACCATCTCAGCTATCTTGAAAGAAGTACTTATGCAGGTTCTTGTTTTACACTGTTTTGCTCCACTTCTGCCTCAACTGGAACTGCTTCTTGCACGGCGACAGCTTGCATAGTATTAACAGGCTGTACTGCAGCAACAGTAGATGTATCAGATATGATCTCAACAGGCTTGTTATTATCAGCAAGAGCAGTCTGCTCTGACAGTTTTTCTTTTTGATCTTTTTTTTCTTTTACAGTTTTAGCAAGCTTAACCTGTCTTGCAGGTTTTGCAGGTTTATCTGGAGCAAATATTTTCTGCCATGTAGTTTTCTCTGCAACAGTATGTGTAGAAATCTTACTTTCAACCGCACGCTGTTCAATGGTTACTGTTTCAAGTTTTACAGCAGACCCTTTAGTTACAGCAGCAGGCGGCTCAACAGGTTTTGCCGTAGCTTGCAGAGAAGAAACTTTTTGCGCATGCGCAAGAGAAGCTTCCTGCATATTTTCTGCCTGCGCGCAATATTCAGCGCCCTTTTGCAGCACATAACAATACTCAATAGCATGGTAATCAACGGCAGGCTCAACGTCTATTCGATGGTGTAACCCATCAGTGCCAAACAAATTGGAGATCTTACCAATAAGAAAGCCTCGTGGATAGACAATCCCCTCACCCGAAGAAAATATCATGTCTGCAAGAGCTACCCTATGTAAATGGCTCACAAACGCGTAGGCAAGCTTATTTTCTAGACCCATTCCCTGTATCATGCCACTTGCATTAGTTTGTTCATCGTACGCAGCTATTTTGCTGCGGGGATCAGTCACCAGCATAACCGTGCTATAAAAGGGAAATACTTCAATAATGCGGCCAACCAAACAATTTTTATAGACCACGCTCATCTGATCAGTTGCACCTCGATTAGTACCAACATCTATATAAAAAATATGTTCATTGAGAGAAAACGTACGACCAATCACCTGTGCATGTACCATATAATCTGTTTTATACCGATTAATATATTCTTTGTCAGTAGAGGATGATGCAATTTCAGAACGGATACCTGAAGATTGGGTATAGCGCGAGAGCATGTCATGATATGCTGCTCGATAATAACACATAAGCTCTTCTACTCGTTCTTTTTCTTCGCGTCGAGCTCTGCTTCTTCGAATAGGATCTACACATATATGTTCACACTCAAGCAATATTTGCGTGCAATAAGTGCTCACGCATGTGCGCATCTCGCCGCCCCACTTAAAAATAAGAATTGATGCAATTCCCATAATAAAAAATAACCGTGTTAGTATCTGCAATCGTTTTAAAGCCATACTGTGTATATCGCTCCCTACTTACAATATTTTTACGCGTATATAATTACTTATATAGTATCGTACACTAAGAACCAGATGTATCACAAAATTTTTTTACAAAATCGAGTAATTTTTCTCTTTTTTTCTACATACTCATTATCTGATTTTATTATTTTCTCAAACCATAGCCACACTCTGTGTCGACAAAACCACACAACTTCGTTGCGCATTTTTGTTATCATGCTGTGATTGTTGCTTGATTTGTTTAAATATACATGCAACAAGGGGGTCGGTTTTTTGCCGACCCCCTTGTTTAGTCTTCACAAGATTATACTATTCTGTCCTATTTCATATCAGGAAAAAATAGTGCAAGCTCAGAGGCTGCAGTTTGTGCACTATCAGAGCCATGCGTTGCATTGCTTCCAATAGATGTACCAAACATATAGCGCAATGTACCTACTTGTGCATTTGCTGGATTCGTTGCACCCATAAGCATGCGCCACGATTCTATAGCATTATCACGCTCAAGCGCCATAACTACAATTGGTCCAGAGATCATATACTCAACCAATTCAGCAAAAAATGGTCTTGCTTTATGAACGGCATAAAAAGCTTCAGCCTTTTCACGTGATAATAATACTTTTTGCATATGCAGAATAGTAAACTGATTACGCTCAATACAGGCAACAATGTCACCAGTATGTCTAGCAGCTACTGCATCAGGCTTGATTATAGCAAATGTACGTTCTGTCATTATTACTCTCCTGTATTTTCTTCAGTTGATCCGGAAGAGCGAGCAGCATGCTTTTCAAGCTCAAGTTGCAGCTGAGATTTAACTTTGACTGCATTTGATTGTTGAGCAGGAGCTTCAGCATGTTTTTCGCTTCTACGAGGAGCACTTGCAGCACGCTCAGTTTTCTTTGTAGCTGTACGTGCAACTTTTTCTTCTTCGCTTTCAATGCGCTGTACTTTAAGACTTAAACCAATCTTACGTTCTTCTTGGCTTACTTTTACAATGCGGAAATCAGCTTCTTGACCAACCTTCAATACATCATCAACTTTGTTAACTTGTTGATCTGAAAGTTCTGAAATGTGTACCAATCCTTCAATGCCACTTTCAAGTTTTACAAAAGCACCAAAATCGGTAATTTTTGTAACTTCTCCATGAACCATGCTATTGACTGGATACTTTTGCTCAATATTTTCCCATGGATTTTCGCGCAATTGCTTGATGCTCAGGGAAACTTTTTTCTTTGATTTATTGATATCAGTAATGACTGCTTCTATTTCTTGTCCTTTTTGGAACAAGTCAGAAGGATGTTTGATATGCTCTGTCCATGAGAAATCAGAAATATGTACCAGACCATCAACACCAGGCATTATTTGAACAAAAATACCAAAATCGGTAATGTTGCTAATGACACCGCTAATCTTTTGACCAACAGCATATTGCTCAGAAAGGGTATCCCAAGGATTCTTTTCAAGCTGCTTGATGCTAAGTGACATACGGCGATTTTCTTTATCAAGAGATACAACAACCGCTGCAACTTCATCACCAATCTTGTAATGTCTACGAAGATCAGAAATACGATCAGTCCATGAAATTTCTGAAATATGTACAAGTGCTTCAACGCCTTTAGCCACTTCAATAAACAATCCATAATCAGCAATATTAGAAACGCGACCGCTCACGCGTGAGCCAACTTCGATAGATGCATCAAGTTTTTCCCATGGATTTTCATCAAGTTGTTTCAAGCCAAGAGAAATCTTTTCGTTAAGACGATCAAATGAAAGTACTTTAACGGTAATAACATCACCAAGTGTCAACATTTCTGATGGATGAGCAATGCGACCCCATGTCATATCAGTGATATGAAGAAGTCCATCAACACCACCAATGTCTATGAAAATACCATAGTTAGTAATGTTTTTGACGGTTCCCTGAATGATTTGTCCAACTTCAAGAGTGTCGATAACTTTTTTACGAACTTCTGAGCGTTGTTCATTAAGATATTTACGACGTGAAATGATAACATTGCCACGTTTTTGGTTAACTTTAATGATATACGCAACAACATTTTGGCCAACATATTGATCAAAATCAGTGACGCGTTGAAGGTCAATTTGTGATCCTGGCAAGAATGCAGGGATACCAATATCAACATTCAATCCACCCTTGACCTTGTGGGTAACCGCACCCTCAACAGGCTTACCTTCTTCAAACATCTTCATGACTTCGATCCATGCACGTTGTGCACGAGCTTTTTCGTATGAAAGAGTTATTGTTCCAGAAGGACTTTCAAGTTCATCAATGACCACTTCTATTTTTGTGCCAGGTTTGAAATTTTTAATTTCATCTTCCTTAAACTCAAAAAGTGGGATAAGACCTTCGGATTTATAATTTATGTCAACAAGTATTCCATCAGCCGTTGCTGCAATAATTGTTCCAGTGATTATTGCTCCGGGCTTATACCCATTAAAAGAACCTTCGTATAAAACGTTGAGTTCTTGTTTTTGTTCAGTGCTTAATTGGAAAGCATCTGCATCCCAACCAATAGCAACTTTACGGTAGTCTTTTGGGCGCACAAGCATTTTCGACATGCTATTTGCTCCTATAAAAATTATTTTAATACGTACTGCGTTTAGAATTATTGAAAAAAATCAATAGAGCAGTAACATGTTAAAGAGGTTAAACATATAATAATACTAGTTTTTAGTATAGCAATGCATATGTTTATTTCAAATTAATTTACAAAGTGGAACGAAAGTTTTCTATCCTTTTTGACCTTATGATATAAATTAGGTATAATAAGCTATGGAAAATAGACAGTTGTTCTGTTACAAATAGATATCTAGCCGATATCTCATTATTATCTAATTGTTATGTATACTCTGCCTTCACACTATACCATTGCGATACAGATAAAAATTAAACGACCCTTCTCTTTTTTGAAACAAGAAAAATATTATTTTTATTTAAAGGATTTTTATGAATAAAACTTTTAGCTCAATGAACCTTAACGCTTGTTTGCAAGAAGCCCTTGCAAGCGTTAACTTTACAACCCCAACAGACATACAAGAAAAGGTAATTCCTTTTTTACTGCAAACTCCCCATGCTCATATACACGGTCAAGCACAAACAGGAACTGGCAAAACTCTTGCCTTTGGTTTACCAATACTTGAACGTATAGACAAGAACTCAAAATACCCACAAGCTCTTATCGTTGCTCCTACTCGTGAATTAGCATTGCAAACACATGATAGCTTATTGCCTTTTGCAAAAGCATGTAACGTTCGCATCACCACTATTTACGGCGGCGTATCGATTGAAGAACAAATACGCACATTATCACGTGGCGTTCAAATTGTTATCGGAACACCCGGACGTATTAATGATCACATTAAACGTCGTACGTTTGATACAAGCAAAATCAAAACATTAGTTCTTGACGAAGCTGATATCATGCTTGATATGGGTTTCCGCGACGAAATCGATATCATTTTAGACAGAACACCAGAATCAAAAGAAATATGGTTGTTCTCTGCTACCGTCAAATCAGGTATCCAAGATTTACTTTCTACCCATATGCCTGATGCTCACACCTTCCGTGTAAGCAAGCAAAATATTGGAACAACTTCCATTAAACAATTTTACTCAATAGCTCCTTCACGCGAGCGTACCAACGCAATCACTCGCTTTATCGAAGCTAATCCTGATTTTTATGGTTTTATTTTCTGTCAAACAAAAATATTAACCAGTGAAGTTGCTGAACAACTTTCTCTTCGTGGATTTCATGTTGGTGCACTGCATGGTGATTTAAGCCAATCACAACGTACCTACGTTATTAAGAGCTTCCGTCAACGCACTATCTCTATTCTTGTTGCAACTGACGTTGCTGCACGAGGAATTGATATCGCTGACCTTACACACGTTATTAACTATTCACTTCCCGAAGATTTAGAAAGCTACATACACCGTATCGGTCGTACAGGCCGTGCAGGTAAAGAAGGTATTTCTATATCATTTATCGGCAAGAGTGAAGTACGCACGATCAAGATGCTTGAGAAAAGATTCTCAGTTGTTATCAATCCAATCAATCCACCAACGCTTGCCGACATTGCATCAAAACGCTTGGAAGTACTTGCAACACATTGGGGAACTCTGACCGATATACCTCTTACGCACACCCATACACACAACCAACGCATTGAGCATGATATTAAAGATAAAATAACAGCTCTTACTGCAAGCTATGATGAAGAATCATTAAAGACATTGTTGATTAACTATGTTTTTGAAACACACTTCAAAGATTTATTAAGCCAAAAAGAAACTGCTCCACAACAACCTTCATTCGAAAATCAACCACGTGGTGAGTCTGATGTTCATGAGATTGCACTCAGTGTTGGTAGCGATGATGATATCACCGAAGCAATGATTCTTGATGCTATTATTGAGCACGCAAAACTTGCACCTGAAGATATACGCAAAATTCGTGTTATCAAAAGAAAAACATTCATTAACGTACCTTCTGCTGCGTCAGCATCAGTTATTGATGCATTGCATTCAATAAAGATCGAAGGTCGTCGCCTTGATCCAAAGCGTACCTATGACGAAGAAAATCGCGAACAACGTGGCGGTTCACGCTATGGTGATGATCGTGGTGGAAGTCGTTCATCTGGTCGTGGCGGTTATGGTCGCAGTGATGATCGTGGCGGTGAAAGCCGTAGCGAAGGTAGCCGTGGCGGTTACGGTCGTAGCAGCAGCCGCTCATCAAGCAGCTCTTCAGATCGTGGATCATCATCTGATCGTGGTGGATCACGCAGACCTCGCTCATATTAATTTTACAATATAAGCAAAGTAAAGCTAAAAAAGAGAGGTTGCTACAGAAAAGTAGCAACCTCTCTTTTTTAAAACAATTTTAAAATTATAGCGGTCTTCATCATTTAGCTTTACAAAATTCACTGCTTTTAAAATCGTTTCTAAGCTGTACTAATAGAACTGTGTAAAAAATGAAAGATTGTCGTAAATCTCGCTATACACACAAAACATGTCATTGAATACCCTTTGCTCATCTCTTTTAAAGAATAATTATCTTTCGAAACATATTTTTATGAAAAAATTACTATTATTAGCAAGCATATCTTTTGCCCTCTGCAGTCTACACACACAAACATACACCATGGAGCAACAAGAACATCTTACCATCTCACAACCTGAATATTCAACTACAAACGAACAACTCAAAAATCATATCTATGCCCATATTGCTGAACTCACATTCAACCAAGCGGCAAAATATATTGAGCACTGGCATACAACAGAAAATTTTTCTAGAACTAAAAGTGTCATAAAAACTCTTGAGGAAATACGACAAGAGTTAGCCCTATTGCTATCAAAAACCATAGATAGACATATAATCTCAGCAAATTTGAGAAACAATCAAAGAGATTCAGTGCGCCATGAAATAGCAAATACCTCTACTATCCTTGATTATGCTTTTGCAGAAAGCATGCCGTTAACCTATGGTCTTGCCAACGTTCTAGAGATCCAATACCAAGACAATTTACATGGATTACGATTACTGCATCTTGCAATAAGCAAAGGCAATGTTGATCTTGTTAATTGGTTGCTCGAACAAGCAAGAGCTCAACAATTCTCCACAAACAACCTAGTTAATCTACCCGATGCGCAAAGCCGCACGCCACTCGATTATGCATATGCTTTGCGCCATTTTCGCGACAACGTTCAAAATCTTGATGCTATGATAAATCTTCTGCAACAGCATGGCTGCGCTCGTAGTTGTTGATAAAAATATAAAATATCAGGCCTCAATACCATTTTTACAAACTCTTGCTTTATTATTTTAATTATTGTATACTTGTAATTAAATACGCATAGTGTATACTTGTGAATCATTATTTTTTTACTATTTTAGGATTATTTTTATGAAAAAATTATTATTACTCATACCGCTCCTAAGCATATTTCTTTTGCCAACAGTAACATGGACTATGGAGCAACAAACTTCTCCCGATGAACATATTACCACTCTAACAATCTCGCAACCTGAATATTCCTCTGTTATAGAACAATTTAAAAATGACATATATGTCCATATCGCTACCATGTCATTCGTTCAAACTGCTAGACATCTAGCTGCATTACGCTCAACAAATACTTCCCCGGAAAGCATACGAACAATTAACGAAGTTTCGCACGAAATAGAAAGATTAATACGATCGTCAGCCGATAGACTCAATACACAAGCTGCCACAAGCGGAATCTTTTTAACAGATGTTTATTTATATAATTTTGGCTCAATTCTAAATTATGCAATGCAATTATCAGAAGAATTGCCGTTAACGCAGTCTCTTATTAGTGCCATAGGCATTCAATTTCAAGACAGTGATAAAGACGGATTACTTCATCTGGCTGTAAAGGCCTCCAATGCACCGCTTGTTTTGTGGTTAATAGAACAAGCACATGCACAGCTTCCTGTGGACAACAACTTTGTTAATATGCAAAACGATCAAAAAGAAACACCTCTTGACACTGCATACGGAATCAAAAATCGACCAACCCATCCAAGAAATATTGATGCTATTATTGATATCTTGCAACGTAATGGTGGCGTTCGCAATCCATCTCGACCATTGCAATGGACAGATATAGATATGACATGGTCAGAGCAACAAGCACCGCAGACTGCTTTTGATGTTAATTCGATCGATTAAAAAATAATCAAAAAAAATTTTTAAGAACACCGTAAAGAGGAGCCATGCTGAAAGCAACTGACAAGGCTCCTCTTGTTTTCTAGAAAAACTCTTTTCCAATTACCAATATTTTTTTCAAAATAATTTTTTTAACTCATGCACAATTATCAGCGCATAACAACCGACAAATAGCATCTTCCACTTCGCTCTTGCATGGCGGTTGATACACCGATTCTGATATATAACAATTATTAATAATAGAAAAAATCAGCACATCATCATCAGTATCGATATACCCTGACAGAGCAGAAACACCTCCCATGGTGCCTGTCTTTGCTCTCACTCTTTCCTGTATATCAACCATTCTTTTTGCAAGTGTGCCATCAAGTCCTGATACCGGTAACGTCTGTAGAAAACAATCAAAATCGTGATTTTTATACGCCCATACAAGCAGTGCAACTATCTGATGCGGCGAGACTAAATTATATCGAGACAGTCCTGATCCATCAACCATACGCATTTTCTTTGTCTCTATACCTACGCTCTTTTGCAAAAACTCTTGTACTGCAGCTATACCCGTTGCAAAGCTAGCGGGAACACCGGTTGTACTAGCTCCTATTTTTTTGAGCAAACAATCAGCATACAAGTTATCTGATGACTTCATCATTGTTGAGAGCAATACACATAACTTTTGTGATTGATGGCTTTGCATAATCGTATTAGCACCAAATTTATCTGTAGAAAAATTTTCCCCCAGAGGTTCTTTATCCAAAGAATTCTGGTTCAGAGAGCTCTGTTTCAGAAAAACTTTATTCACAGAACCTTGGCTCAAAGAATCTTTGTTCACAGATATTTTTTTTAGAGAATGAGATCGCTTCTCTTTTAGAGAACCTTTTTCTACCCGCATAGCAGTAGAATGTGAGCCCATACAACTATTTTCTGTAGAATGTGCCCCTTGCGCTCCTATAGGAATTTTTTTCAGAATTATTTTCCCCGAAAGCGTAATGCCATATTTTTTTAACAATTGCTCTATAAAAAGCGCTATATCAAAATATATATTTTGTAACTTTGCGTTATCAACAAATTCAACATTATTTTGCGGATGTACAATAGCTGCTTTGTGATCAACAATAAGCCCACCGACAGGATTGCTCCACGACTGTCCAAAATAATCTATCATAGTCCCCGGGGCAAATGCCTCCCTATCAAATTCTTCTGTATCAATACAAAAGTCGCCCGCAATAGTTTTTATATGCGTATCTACCAGCCCTTTAACCAAGTCTTCGATATCAGCTGATGTTACAGAAGGGTCTCCCGAGCCGACAATATACACATTGCCACAAAGTTTATTATCTTGAATATCTCCATCTGTTGCTAATATCGTCTCAAATTGATAATCTGCTCCAAGTTTTTCTAGAGCAGTTAGACACGCAAATAACTTCATATTACTTGCCGGGATAAATAGCTTGTTCGCATTACGCGCAAAAATACATGTATTTGTTTTTGTTGAATATATTTCCACACCAATATAATGGTCTACTTTTTGCACAATAGCCTGTATCTTTTTAATTGTTTGTTGAGATACTGGCGCAAATAAAATATCACTATTGAACAATACGCAGCAAAATAACAGTAAACCATGCCATGATAACCGTACAAACATACAATCTCCTTACAAATTTTACATAACAATAGAACTTTTATGCATTATCACTGTTTACATACATAAACTGCAACAACGCACAAACACCTACTGTTGTACCGGTATAATTCGTTTAATCCACCAGCTTTAGCAACTCAAACCTATCGTATGTTTTTACAGTCTCGCCTGATTTATTCAAAAAAGTAATCGCTTGGCCTGCATGGTATCGCTCAAGCAAATCTTGATACCCTCTCACCCCTGCAAAACGTTTATCTATCGCAATGCGGTGCACACAACCAAATCCTGCCCCATATCCAGCAGCCTCAATCATTTCGTTGCGTTCGATATTGCTAACAATCATCACATGCCCAGACACCCAAATAATATCCCCTTCTTCCAACGGCTCACCGCTCGCCAACTTTCTTCGCGATGCTTGTATAGCAAATGTCGTTTTCCAAAGAAAATTAATACCAGCAATTTGTGCCATTCTTCTGGTAAAACCCGAGCAATCATACCCCGTATACGGATCATTTTTACCATCCCGCTGCCATACACCATCGCGTACATAAAAATCAGATTGCACATATGATTGTACAAAGCTACTACCACCCCAAACATACGGCATAACATTGAGAGGATCTCTCTGACTAACACGCGCAACCAAATTATTAATAATAACAACAAACAAATGACGCGCTAGTCGTGGCTCTTGCGCAACCTCTATCATGCCATTCTCACGAGGGACAAGGTCAGAGGTAACTGTATTATTGGTATAATCTGCTCGTATAACAGCATAAGCTGTTTCAATATCATAATCAGCCATGTGTCTAAAACGAGTGCCTACCGAAAAATTGTTCCAGGGATACGTCAGTATAATAGTTGGCTCTTGCGCATGCTGAGCATGAGGAATAGTGTGCAAAACATCACCATCAAGCTCAGAGAGCGGCACAATATCTTTTTTATACATCCAAAAAGTATTCAGCGGTTTTTTGATCTCTGTATCAAAGCCATATACACAATTAGTAAGCGCTACTTTAACAAAATCTTCGCGCTGCTCAACAACATCAACCAATTCATTATACAAGCCTTGATGTGCTCGATAACACTTTTCTGTATCAGGAGAGATTGGCGGATTACAAGGAGGCGGAAAACCCGCATTCATTTCCACCACCGGAGCTTTGATAACTGCTTGATACATGTATGGATCAGCAACAACTGGCTGCATTGCGCAAGCCTGTGCAGATGATGCAACAAACGCTTGTTCCATTGCAAAAACAGATTGCCCCATTCCCTGCGCACAACAACATAATAAAAAGTACCATATATATCGTTTACACATAGTCATATAAACCTACTCACTCTCTCGTCTATAAATTAAAGATATGTTTTCTTCATACAACATATTACCTAACCCTCTCTTGTTTTTTTTGATCTTGTTATAAAACAGAACAAATAACCACAACCACGAGTAGAGCGAGAAAGGCTAATTGCAAAAAAGGATCCGTAATCATTGTTTTGCTTCCTGTAGCAATGCTACTACAGGAAGGTCTGGATCTGGCATGCTATAATTAGATAACTCAGAAGGAACAACCCATGCAACTGCAGAGTGTTCGTTAAGAGTAATTTCACCTTCGTAAGAAATAATCCTAAAGACATGCATGTCAAACAACACATCTCTATGACAAAAAGTACTGATACAAAAGAAAGCGCCTATTTCTGCTCTAATACTCAGCTCTTCAAAAAGTTCACGCTTAAGACATTCTTGCAATGTTTCACCTGCTTCAACTTTTCCTCCGGGGAATTCCCACTTTCCAAACAAATCATCTTTTTTAGCTCTTTGAGCTATTAAAACTTTTCCGTTCTGCTCGACAATAGCTGCTGCTATTAATTTTTTATCAAGAGCTTTGCAATTTTGCATATATACATCCCATTACTTTTGCACCAATAGTATTCATTAGTATGCTTTTATAAAACTCAACAATCTCACTTTTTCCCCTATACTCCAAAGGCAAGCCTATCACCCTTTTTTTATGAGCAATAGGCTTGGAACTTTTGCACCCCTAACATAGTACATGCATCATCAGGGGGCATATAAAATAATACTTCTATTGCGCAACTCTCTGCACCAACAACTGTTGCATCATTGCGGTAAGACGTGCTACCTGCTCAGAAAGATTTGTCACCATACCTTCGAGATGCTGATTTCTCTGGACCAAGTCAGCTGGTTGTGCCGGCTGTGCAGCAGCTTGTGCCTGGCGAGCACGCTCAGCGGTTTCTGCCGCTCTGCGAGCAACTTCTTCGCGCGTTTGACGAGCAACTTCGGGATAGATATTAGCAAAGTGGCCAATGCGAGCAAGCAACACTCTCAGCGGTGTTGCAAAAGCATTCTCTCTCTGCGCTACGGCTGCAGCTGTTGCTGGAACAGCTTGTGGTGCAAAACGGGCAAGAATTGTAGCAGAAGTAGCCTCTATAGTACCGGGAGCTAACACGAGCAATGCATTATCAGCTTCGCTCATAGGAGCAGAGCAATAGCGCTGATGATACGTCATAAAGCTATTTTTATTAACCAAACGTTCAACTGCCGCTCTCTCTTGCTCACTAAATCCTGCAACGCTGCCAAAAGCCACTAGCGCATTGTAGCATGCATCAAGCTCTTCTAATGCTCTCGCATACGCTGTTCCTATTTCTGTTTGAGCTAATAACTGAGCAATTGCAGCTTTGCGCAAATTAACTAATTCTGTATCAACAAGAGTAGAGAGAAGCTCTCTTGAACCAGCAGTTGGAGTCCATGATGACACCGTAGAGCTTATCCAGACTTCACGCAAATTGAGCGAAACTGTTGCATACTGTATAGGTTGTATAGATACCACCGTCGCACCAGAACTCCAATCACCCTCTCCAGTCGAATGACGCCTAAATGCGTCCGCGTGCATTGGATATGATGAAGAACAGTTAACCAGCGATTGAGCACTTCCGTAGCCAATCGGACCACTCAATACAGCCACACCCAAACGAATCGGGCTTCCTCCTGATTTTTTGACAAACTCTATAACAAGCGGAATCGCTGCCGCACCAACAGCAATTTCTCTCGAATACAACATGGTCACCATTCCAAGGCCGAGTCGTTCGGCAAGAATAGCTTCCATAGGAACAAGTTTTTCAAGAAACTGCGCTTTACTTCGAAAATCAAGGGGAACATTTTGATAGTAACCCGATGGAGATGCAACACCATTTGTCAAAACAACCGCATTGAGAATAGTATTGTCAGGATTTGCTAACAACTGCCCTTTGTGTGTTAGCAAAGGAATCCTAAATCGCGCCTTATTTTGAACAATCCACTCAGATGAAGCTTGCACCTGTGCTTTGTATGCTGCATGTTTACTAGATAAAAATGAATTTGTACCAGCATAAAAACCACCTATTATAGGCACATCAGGATAGCTAGGAAACGTTCCAAACTTCTCACGATTCACCTGCAACGCATGAGTATGCACCCTATCAAGCAATTCCTGCCCTTGCTTCTCAAAAGCTTGAGCACATATAGCCTGTACCCTGTCATAACTCACTCTATAGTTTGCCAAAAGCTTTGCAAAAAGCGCTCTATTGTTTTGTACCGAGTCTATATAGCCCAGTGCATGCTCACCAACATGCGAGATATCCTGCAATGCCTGACATTGTTCATCATAGGGAATATGTGTCGTCGCCTGGCGCAGGGCAAGATACTTCTCAGCACCTATCGCAAACAGGCCCGTGTTCGGCAACTCTTTTGGACGAACCGTATGTGGCAGTGGTTGACAGAGAACAGCGGCACTATATTGTGCCAAGTATCCAAGCAACGCCTGTAGTGAAATTGACTTGAGAATACGATTCATCGTCATAGGGGTAAAGTCTGCACACACATGACCATTCAGAAGATCATGGGTAGGATCAATGCCAAGCAGACCATTCTCTAAACTTTTGCAATGAGCTTTGGCCTCGCGCTCTTCCATATTGGCAAGCGAACCAGAACGACTGGCAAAACGCTCTATATCAGTGCAAGAGAGAATAAATGGTCGCAACAATAACGCATCAACTTTGGCATTGATCGTGTGCAACGTCTGCAAATCACTATTCACCTTCTCAAACGAGTATACCTGTGATGCATGAAAGTCACGCATCTGCTGATTCAAGTGCAAGAACCCTTGCACCATATGCAAATGCATATCATCAACTTTGTGCTCTAAGCCATCAAAGCGTATCATCATATGCTCATGGACCTGTGATATTTGCTCAGAAAGCGCATGGTACATTTGCTGAATAGCCTGAGTCATCTGCTCATTACCATCTTCGTCATCATCGCCAAATACTGACATCAAAGTTGCTACTGCCGAAGCAATACCAAGAAATGGCGCAATAGGACCAAGTGTCGTTGTTCCCAATGGCAAACCCGCAAGTGTTGTGCCCGTTGCAAGTATATGGCAACTATCCATCAATTTGATTCCTGCATGTCCCAATGCCAAAACTTGACCAGCTTCCTTATGATTTCCCGTTATAGACAACACCGTCGAAAACCCTTCAAAGGCATCTGCCATAGAATTACGAGTTAATTTATAGGTAAGAGCAGCTACTTTAGCATCCTCAATTCGTGCCTGTATTTCTTGCGCAGCAATTGCTTGATCCTGACTTTTTTCCTGTTGCATAAGACGACGACTTGTTACCAAGTCCTCTTGTGCGCGCTGTTGCACGGTTTGAGCAAAGAATGTCCCCAGCTCATCTTGCGATGTAATAAGCAATTCCCTGGCCGGCTGGCGTCCACTAGCAATCGTTGCATCAGCATGTCGACCATCAGCTGAAGATCCCCGTGTAGAAGTCTCTGGAGCTGTTATTTTTTTCTCAACTGGTTTTTGCAAACTTTTATTTTGAGCTTGTATTCTTGCAAGCGTATATATAGGCTCAGCACCCTTAACAAGAGCACGGGGACGCGGCAGCCCTTTATTAGCAACCCGAAGCATTCCCTTGCTAATAGACTTAAATTCAGCAGCTGTCAGCATTGATCCAATCGCGCAACATGCCAAAATCCTTGATTCTCGCTCATCAAGCGTGCTATCAAAACTACTAAATTGAGGTGCTAGAATATCAATACCTCTCGCTATAATAGGCTCTAGTGAATCTCCCATAACAGTAGTAGTTATTGCGCCACGAATCTCATCAGCAACTCCTTTACTGATACCTGCAACAAAACCGACGCCTGCTCCACCAATAGCACCTGCCGGTCCCATAGTTGCTCCAGAGATTGTACCTGCTCCCGCAAATAGCACGCCCTTGGCAACAACCATACTTCCTTTTAGCGCAAACTCAGCAGCTACTGGATGCGATTCTTCGTACTCATGGTATCGCTCTATATTACGCTCAAGAATTTCGGCAACTGGCTTCAGTTTGCCTTGCAACGAAACGCCACCCTGCGCTGTCTGAGTAGCTGGGTGATCCATGCCAAACAACGGCATAGTACCCATACAAAGCAATACAAACAAGACCGTTGGCTTACAAAAAAAATATGTCATAAAAACTTTCTACTTTTAAAAATATTTTTAAATTTTAAAAAAAACGATGGATAATCAGTATATATTTTTTATAAGCGCGTATCGATTACGATAAAAACTTTCTTATATTTTTATTTTTGCACTAATGTAATACGCTTATAAAACTCAATAATTTCATCAGTATCTGTTGCATCAACTGCCAACTTATCTGGTCGATGTCCCATAAAGCGGGGGAAGCGTAACGCATAGCCAAGCTCATCAGCAGACTTGCCTGCCGCATGCAATGGCGAGCGCGTAATATTATCAGCCCGTACCGAACATACATAGGTTGGCGTACACCAAACATCAGGATATAGTTCTTTGGCACACGTCACATTATGCGGCTTTTCTCCAACAGCAACTCCATCAAGCATGGTTTTGAGCGTACGCAGTTCGTCATCAGTCATTCCCGTACCAACTTTGGCAATCGTCTCAAAGGTGTCGGTATGCTTGTTATATATACCACCCAAGAACGACCCTATGCCAAATGCCGCACGCTTGCCTTGGCCGTAATAGTATCCAAGAATCACAATATCGATAGTATCATCAAGCGATCCGCTCTCTTGGCGCTTGAGCTTGATCCAACCAAAATTACGTTTGCCGGGCGTATAGACTGAATCAGGCCTTTTGACAACTAAGCCCTCGAGCCCATTTTGTATATTTTCCCAAAAGTATTTCTCGAGCGATAGCCCTTCACCAAAGCATTCTTCTGCTATAACAAATACATGCGGCGTAATTTCACGCGTCTCTTCTTTTACTTTTGCAGCTTCGAGCGCATCAACAAATATTTTTGCATTCGCTTTTGCTTCCGCTATACCATCAGTAAGTATTTTTGTATCGACAACAAAAGAAAGCAGCGCAGCACGTCTCTGCTCATGCGTTTGTTCAAGAAACGATACGCCATTCTTGTACAAGCAATCAAATAAGAATAACTGTATTGGCAACGCTTCAGCTGCAGCTGCAATATCATGCTTGCGTTTACGCTTGACCGTCTCTTGGAATGGCAAAAATTCTCCCGTCTCCTGATTGTAGGCAACCGCTTCGCCTTCAACAATTAACGTCTCTACATCTATAGAGCCAAGCTCTGCAACAATATCAGGAAAGAGCGCTGACATATCTATTAAATTACGGGAAAAAAATGCGTATTGTGGCTGCTTGCCTCGACGATCAATATGTATCTGCAGTCGAAAACCATCGATTTTTGGTTGCGCACAACTATACCCAATTTTATCAATAATATCTTGTGCCGATGACATGCGCTCTGCAGCAGCAGGTCGTATCGGTATACCAACTTCTATAGAGACTT
This sequence comes from uncultured bacterium, assembly GCA_903831405.1. Taxonomy (GTDB): domain Bacteria; phylum Babelota; class Babeliae; order Babelales; family Babelaceae; genus GWE2-41-16. Next base: position 2,876 of record CAIKXM010000037.1, on the reverse strand, counting down.
TCTGCAAACCTTCTACGCCCTCTGACTTTGCAATAAAAGCAATTCTGCCAATATCAGCACATACGTTATACGCATCTTCGAGCGTCACCCGTGCTTTTTTATTACCCACCAGCATATATGAGAGTGCATCAAGCAGGGTCATGTCCAAAAAGTTAAGCCGCAGCGTTCCAAGCACGATACGCACAATATACTGTGCTTGTAGTGATGGAATTTCTTGGAGCAGCGCAAGCAATTGCTGACAGCGTTTACCCTGTGCGCCTTCTCCCTCTATAGCCTCGATAATTATTAAGCGCTCATACATTTCTTCAAGCGAATAATCACTCGTACCACTTATACCATACTGTGCAATCGATGCACTAATATCACCACATGTATTCACATGTCCCACAAAGTGCGCATGATCAACACCCAGAATATCACTCATCATGCTCATCACACTCTTCTGGGCAATATTAAACTGTGTGCCTTTGTACGGAGCTCTCAGTGAGCCAAGACAAAGGTAGGCAAGAATTTCGGCTTCTTGGCACGAGCATGCCGTAAACAGCTTTGCAAGCTCTGCAGTAATCTCAAGACGAGAGCTCAATGACTCAATAACAGAAAAACTGTGCGCGACCTGTGCAAATTTCATTTGTACTTATTCCTTTTTTTACTATATAAACACATGATAGGTATAGTGAGATTCAGATAGTTGTTCATTTTTTTTGTGCAACTCTAAACATGCTGCTAAAAAGCTAATTGAGAAGCAGAATATTTTGTAAAGCTAAAAAAACCAACTATATATATTAAATTATACTATACATAGCTACAAAATCATTGTTTTTTGAAAAGCATTTTTAATACTGTATTCAACAGACAACTTCAGTTATTTTTTTATTAAAAAGGATCATCTCTATGAAGAATACGAAACAAATAGCTCGAACGATTAACAATGTTATATTCGCACCAATCGTGCTCATCGCAATCATATTTCTCAATTCTTTCTTTTTTGGCACGATTGTATCAAACATAATTACCATTGTCTCACTGGCAGCACTGCTTGCTCTTGGGTACATTGAACTACTGATACAAAAGAGACCTTTTGCTGGACAACCTCTATGGTTCACCCGCTCTACCAAAGGTCAATGGCTCATTATTCCAAAAACAGCACAGGGATGGCTATACGCGGCAAGTATTATTGCCATAGTAGCCGTACCATTAATCACTACATACACCTACTTCCCCTATGCAACGCCAATCAAAGGGTTCATTATACGACTGTCAATAGTATTGCTGCTACTCATCGATATATACCGCATCAGCCATAATGTCACTCACAGTGTAGTTAAAAAGAATGGTAAGAAAAAATAGTAATACTGTTTTAACATAAACAAAAAGCATAGAAGAGCTGCAGTATAAAAACGAGCTATGCACCGATGCGATAACAAAGCAAAAAGAAAGACGGGGGAAAGTTTTACACATTTCCCCCGTCTTTCTTTTTGCTATCTATAGCCCTACTCTCACCCACAAGTCTTTCTTTTTTTTATTTCTTTTACGATGATGGCAATGACCCCAGCCAAGAAAGTCTATAAATACTATTATTTTTTTAAAGCTTTTTTATGCGAAGAGCATAACACAATCGACCCACAAACTTTATCAGCGCTGATTTTTTTTCAATCGGATCAACTAATTGCGCTCGTGCCCGTTTGTAATGTTCATACATAGTCAAAACCAATGCCTTGCGAGCTCTCAGTGATGGATGAGAACAGAAAATTTCATTTTTCAACAGCTCTTGCATATTGTCTCTAGTAATTGTCGGCATAGGCAACTGGTCGAATCTATTAAAAAACACGGCAAGAGCAGGACTTTGACTGGTCAAAACCGAAGCTATATCAGCCTCTGCTTCATAGTTGTTTCCCGTTGCATAACAATGGTAAGACCAATAATTATTAAGAGAGCTTTGCTCATATTGTTTTAAGTGATGAAGCTCATGCGCAAGTACGCCACATTGTTCGCAATCAGAATACTGTTGTAATATGTCATAAGATGTCAGCACGCCACCATCGCAACCTCGTAGAGCAAAAGCATTGCCTCTACATGATGAATTTTCCCATTTTTGTTCATCAGCGATCAAAATATGTGGCTCATTTAATAACGTACATTTTTTAGAAAATTTTTTAAAAGTATCAACCAATGTTGGCAAAATTCGCGTCTGACCAATGTTAGCGCAATCATAATAATGCCCACTATAATAACCATTTTTTGCTTTTTGCTTAAGTATTTTTGCATACTTTGGACTACGCAAATGCTTCGCTTCATCTGCTATAGAATATGCGGCACACTTTTTTGTCGCTGTAACAAGCGCTGCCGCAAGATCAATCTGACTGGATTTTGAGGTATCGCCTACTATTCCTACTGGATCAAAGGAAACAAAACGAGTAGGATTCGATTGCAGATAGCAGGTAACCGTATAATTTGGTCCAATATCACAGCAAAGCTTTGAACCATCAGAGAGTATTTCATACGAACCAGATATTTTATTGGAATAGGTGCTTATTGTATTGTACTTTTTTGCAATGCGCATAGATGGCAGTATGTTCCACTTTTTATACGCATACACAACCAACCCAGTAAAGGCGGCAACGCTGAGCGTTGTATAGCGAACACCAGGGCGCCTGGCATAGTGCGCAACCGTTTTTGAATAATTATTAAATGGTATTGCGCCCACTTTTTGTGTGCATGATTTTAATATTGGCGCCATATACATAGTTGTCAATATCTGTTTTGTCGCAGATTGCATTGTAGCACCATCACATAATGGTACCAATAGCAATAGCATCCTGCAAAGCATGTATCTTGAAAGTAACGTTTTCATGATTTATATTTTTCTGTAATAAAAT
>CAIKXM010000036.1 GCA_903831405.1 uncultured bacterium | reverse complement strand
CGCAACTAGAGATGAAAATAAGCAGGCTAGATACACCAGAAAAAGCAATTAGACACTGTAAGACGAAAAGCATTAACTTTTTAATAAAGAGATTCACTCGACTCATAAGCGCTAATCAACACATTTATGCGTAAGTCCTGTTAAAAACCAAAACAGCGCTGCAAGTTTTTACTATTTTTCATACAAGCTTCGACCAAACAAACAGCTTAAAAGAACATAATTTTAAATATTTTTGAATATTTTTCACCAAAAGAACCTGGCAATATTTTTATGGACAAACAACGTTTTCTTGAGAAGATATTTGGGGGTGCATTGTACGCATACATACAAGTCTTCTAGCAATATTAATCCTTGCAAACCTGGTAATATGAAACAATATTTCTTGGGTACAATTAGAATCTACCTCAAAGGTAATTGTGTAGCCAGAAAGCACCCTTCCACTGCGATCAAGAACGTGTCGTTCTCTTAGATCATTCAAAAAAGCCACCAACAGGTGTACATCATTATTTTGGCAATTATAAACAAAGTCATGTTGCTCGGCAGTGAGCACAACAGCTTCTTCTTCATGCGCAGGCAGTATAACTGATTCTTCTGGCTGAATAAATTGATTTGCTTGCTCCATGCAAAACAATGGTGCTGACAAAAGACTGAACAAACCGCAAAGCGCAATAATCTTTATATTATTTTCCATAGTATATATCCCCAAAAAATTTATTTAATATTATATTAATACCTATATTGTCTATTATAAAACGTTTTAAAATTTACGTAAGAGCTTTATAGCAATTATGTATATCGTAAAAACTTCGATTGCACAGCATGCTAAAAATTTTTATAAATTAATACTATCAATTGCTGCACAATGATCTCTTATAGCTACTTTGCTATACATATCGCGGCTATTAATTGAATATTGTTATACATCAAAACAGAAAAATCTCTTTTTTGCTTTGATTGAAGGCCTCCATCCAAGTTGATAACTTCAATGGTTGAACGACCTTGTCTTATCTGGACCCTCGCATACTCATCAAGAACATAGAGCCTATTTATTTTTTCATCATAAAAACGATTGCTACCTATTACAGCACTTATGGTATCAGGAGAAACCCGCAAACCATAGACCCGTGCATTGCATAGACAAGAGCCATCATGGGCATGTCCGTGCACAATGATATCTATAGCATGCTCATTCATCCACCGCAGAGTACCTTGCTGAGAGTATTGAACTACCCCCGGACCTCTTGGCGACTGTCTCACATCCTCTATGCAGGCAGCATCACAATCATAATCCCCCCAAGAATAACCTGCAGAAGCCAGTGAATCATACATTGTATTCATTGACAGAAACTTTTGTAATGTTCGATGTTCGTGATTATGCGATGCATGGGCATACAGCAAATATCTACCATCAATTTTTTGCAAGTAGAGTGCAGAGGGCAGTGTCTCAAAAAATCTATCAAGCTGTTCAAAAAAAGTAATAGAATCTTGACCCAATGCCTTTATCTTGCCTTCCATCTCGTTGCCATTATACCGTACATAAATACTTTTATTTTCATGATTTCCTCGAATGAGCGTTACTCGTTCTGGATTATTATAGGCAAGTATCATCAATGTATATAACACTTCTAATCCATAAAAACCACGGTCGATATAATCACCCAAAAAAATTACTCTGTTTTCAGGCCTTATTCTCCAATGATTATCAATTACCCCTTTTGCACGTAATTCTTGCAAAAATAACATGAGAGATTTTACATCACCATGCAGATCTGCATGCGCATACACGGTTTCTTGCAGGGCAGCCTTTTCTTTTTCAACATAAAAATGACGTTCTGATGAAAAAGGCCTAGCCCACAATTCTCTTGTATGTACCCTTCGAGCAAAAGATTGAATAAAATGATCCATCAAGTCTACAAAAATAGTCATGTCAACAGGGGTAATTATGGGAGGGCAAACTCCTGAGCCTATCTCACGCATAAAAGGTTGTTCCTGGAAAAAACTACCCCATTGATCAAGTGTTAGAGTCATGGTCAAAGCAATCAGAGAAGGGGCTTGTTCTTGTTGCTCTGCTTGTCGCATAGCTTCTACTCTATGAGAAACCACTTCAGTTGTTACCATGCAATATAGCGGCATTGATTGCAGTGCTGCAAAAACACTACACAGCACCATTATTTTTAGGCTCTGTAAGCCAAATCTATTTTTCATACAATTTTCTCAGCTTTTTATTTTAAAAATATATAAATTCAGTTTGACAGATTTTTGAAAATTGTCAATATAACAAGCTCTTTTAAAAGAACAGTTTTTATTTCTTTTGTTATATCAGGAATACACAAATATTTTTACCAAAGATTGTTGAATTAGAAAACTGAAAGAGTGAAAGAGGCGAGAGTTATATATAACTCTCGCCTCTTTCACTCTTCTAAATACTAGGTTGCCACAGGCAAACTATAACTGCTCCATTAATTATTTTAACAACTACCACTGCCAGGTCGTACAAAAAGATCTAGTGCTGCAGCAGTTATTGTTTGAACGCTTTTATCAAGCGAGCGCGCATCAAATTGAAACACTACTGATTTTTTTGTTCCACCAATGCAACCTTCGAGCTCCATTCGAGGGAAGATTCCCTGCACCATGTCAATAACAGATCCTTTAAAATAGAGGTGTGTAATATTACACTGCGAGAGAAGAAAGCTCATTGCTCGCGCTCCTGGTATCGCTATATCTTTCTCGAGCTCTTTGCCAACGATAGTAAATGTTTTTGTCATTTCGTTTGCAAACGGAACAGTAACCTGTGTGGTAATATCTTTGCCCAGCTGATCGAAGCCTTTAAAGGCCGTGTTAAAGAATTGTTCAGTGTTTTGTGCTGGTGCAGCAGGAGTAGGGCTCTGTGTGGACTGCTCAGAAGTAGATTGAATGGTTTTTGGCGGATTGACAGCAACTGCCGGTACAGGACGTTTACCCGCTGCTCTATCATCTAATCTCTTTTGAATAGCATCCATTCTCGCCTGAGCGGCAGATGCAGCACTATCAGCTCTTTGCTGGGCTGCAGATGCTGCTGCATCTGCTCTCGCTTGAGCTGCTTTCATAGCATCATCAGTTTTCTTTTGGGCTGCGGCTATACGCGCATCAACTTTCTCTTGAGCTACTTTCATAGCATTATCAGTTTTCTTTTGGGCTGCTACTACACGTGCATCAATTTCCTTTATTTTTTCAGCCTGTTTTGCCATCATACGATCAACCTTTTGAGCTTTTTGAGTATCTTTTTCCGTTACTTTTTGCTCCAAGGTTTTCATAAATTCATCAACTGATAGTTTTTTATGAACTTGTTGTACCTCTTTGAGCACCGATTGCTTTTGAGCATCGCTAAGTGGTGGGCTACCTTGTGAATTTGCATAATCATTCAACGCTTTTTGCGCTATTGCGATATAGCTTTGTTTGAAATCTATCATAATATACGCATTCAGATCCTTAAGTGAATACGATATTGCAACTGTTGAGTCAAACATATCTTTAACTTTATTCTCAAACATCATACTAAACTCATTTTCATCAATCGTAATTTCAGTTTGAGACTTAATCATATCACCAATAAGCACCAATCCTGAAAGATAAAACTTGGTATAATCTTTGAAAAACTCAAAATCAATCATTGGACCATCATCAGCCGTTCCATACACTCGATCTGGACCAGCACCTGTTACTCGAATAGGGCCTAAATCAAATGCCTGACAGTACCCCATACCTTTGGTACCTTTTTCGTACACGGCTATATCAACACCTGCAGCAAATACATTGGGCTGCCCTACTCCAGGAGAAACAAATAATTTACCGGCAAAACGGACCCCTTGCTTAAAGGTAAATTCACCAATCGATTGCTCAACGGGCACAATATATATTTTGATATCTTCGAACCTGATAACAGGCAAATTGCCTACCTGTATCGGAGCTCCTGTAAAGAGCGATGCAAAATCAATTAAATCTTGCAGTTCAAGCTTACTTACTTCTGCAGCGATCATACTATTTTGCGGGTTAGCAAAGTCAGCTTTCACCGCAGCATCAACAATAACACTTCCTATATGTAGTTCAAGCTTCATGCCAAGTCCTGATACCGGAATTCCTGTCGTTGCAACAAATTTATAATTAATATTTAATTGCAATGCTGCGTTACCAATATCTATTGGCTTAGCCGGCTTAATACCAAAAGGATTTCGCCACATACCTTGCAGCGTTGCCGCAAGCATAGCTTCCTTCATTCCAACGGTAATACGCCCAACAAAGGTTAACCATTCATCTTTGCTTGATGGACGCATACCAAGACCCACAGCGAGAGACACAAATGGATCTGGATTACCAACAATCTCCAAGTCAAAATATTTAAATTTAAAATTATCTTTTTCTGATCGAGCTATCGGTATCGCAGCCTCAGGAATACGTATCAAAAGACGTGATTGCTTTGGATCTGGTAATCCTATACCACCAAAAAGAACGATATCAGATACGCCTACCAATGTGCGCACTCTCCCAAGGTCAGTATCCTGCGATTGCGGCAAACCTACGCCACCAAAAAAGTTTATACCCTTTACAAAAGTGACACCACGCGAAGGATCTTTGTATTGATCTGAACTTGCTATAACGGAGAGATCTTTAACAATAAAGTCATCATAGAGCGTTCCCTTAAGTTGTGGTATTAATGTTGAGATCTTATTTCCACGACCAACAGAAAAGCGTACCAAGTAACACGTTTTACTCTTACCTCCAATAGGATCATCTTGTGAGCCAAAAAAGAGCTCAGCTTCAACTTTGATATTAAAAAGATCACCCTCACCCATAAAGCGAATACTTTGTCCTTTAGCAAATGACTCAAACTGTGCAACAATATTATAGAGTCGTATTTTATTTACTTCATCAGGAACAATAGATGATGCAAATGGATAGATATTCGTTGTCTTGAGTGCTATAATCCACTTGTCCTGTGTATTTGCTATATATAAATTAATAGGCTGCTTAAAAAATGTTGATTTTGCAACGAAATACATGCGTGCACTTTCAACATTCGTCATCGATGCATACCCAGAAGGGCCTACTATTTTTTGGCCACTCTTGGAAGACTGTGAAATGGTTAATTGAGCATTTTTACTCATAGATATGCTATTATCTTGTGGCTCTATAACCAAATTCATTTCGTTAAAAACAATATCCAAATCTGGTCCGCAATGTATTTTGAGCTGGTCTTTATTTGACGCATCTTTAAACGAAATGCCAAAAACAGCTCTATAGCCTTTCTTTTTGGTATCGTATATTAGCTCGCGCAATCCCATCTGCCCGGTCAAAGAAAAACCGGGAAAAGAAAGAGTTACAAATGATGTAAACGATATAATACCATGCAAAAATCGTAATTTTGTATCTCGTATATGCAATGGGCCAAGGTCACGATCAGGCAATGCTATAAACAACCCTTCCTCGGGCTTATCACCAATTTTGAACGTAAGGGGACCAAATAGTGGTACGGCAATGGTAACTTCACTTTGCACATCAATGGGCAGTGTTGGATCTGCAACAATTATTTGATCTTCGGGTATAGATTCAATTTTATCACTAATGGAATCGGGCAACACAATGTCATCAGGAAAGACTGCGGTATTGGTATCAGCACTATAGCAGTGCACCATACATGACAATAAAAATAGTGCACAAATCTGTTTTATATATAGCTTCATGTCTTCCCACAGCCTCCCTTTTTTTGCCATTCAATTACTTTTTTTTTACCATAAAACAGTTACTCCTCAAGAATCGCAAGCGCGTCTTTATCTGAACCAAAATCAATAGTTGCCACTTCTTTATCTAAATCTACTATTGAAAGAGGTGGAATTTCGGTAAGTTCACGACGCTCTTTATCAGTTATCTTGCCATCACTCATAGCTCCAAGAGAAACTCCCAATGCACGAATTAGCTCAAAGCTAGGCAAAAGAGATTGAGCAATAAACGGTATAACCATTTTGTCGCGAGATTCTTCAAATTTATCTATCGCCCCTTTCATGCTTGGATTTTTCTCCAAAACCATTTCGGGGATAAATTCTTTCAAATGACTCATGTGTAGCAAAGATCCTTCATAAAATCTTTTATCTTTACCAATGCCACGAATCTCGCCAAGCAAGAGATTTAAAAATGGTTTAATCAAGTCATAGGTATAGGTAACTGCCTGAGCCAAACATTGTGAACGCTCATTCTCTGTTGCAGCCTTTTGCATACATACTGATGCCGCTTCAAGCTTTTTAGCTGTTGCCAATAGAGAGTGTTGATCTTGTGGATTAAAAGAGCCAACCAATGTATCTACTTGAGTAAATACATTACATAACCTTTTACCCCCATTTGCACCTGTTGTTACCAACAACTCGGCAAGAGGGCTATTATTAAACTGTGGATCATCTGTAATAAGTTTTTGCGTTTTATTAAGACCCGCCGCAACCTGGCAAAAGGTTTTCACAAAATCTTTATAATCACTTTCAGGCGTAGCCACAAGACGAGCGACCATACTCAGCGTTAATAGACCTATAATCACTTGCTTATTCATAAAATCCCCCTTTTTACTATTTATTTTCTCTCTATAAAAAATTTTATACTGCTTTATTTTTTATTATTTCTGTTTTTCATCATCTATTGCTTGTTCTTCTTTATTTTCTTCTTTTTCTTGTTGAGCAACTTTTGGCTCAACAAAGGTCAACTGCGAAACAAGTTTTAAAATACGCTTTGCCGTGCGCACTGCTTGCATAATCTCCGTTTTTGTATTGACTGGCATACTGGTTAAATCAGCAAGCAACTCAAACATCGACTGATGCTTTTTACCTTCTTTGTCTTTGTAGCCAATAAAAACAACTTTGAGCATTTCACTGATTACGCCTTTTACCTTAACGGTCTTACCATTAGCACTATATGAGTATCCAATCAAATCACGCATAATTGCTCTGGTGCAGGCAGCTTTGTCCGCGCACGAAAGACGTGCGCATATTTCTTTCGCTTTATCATCACTTTGAGCGCTTACTCTGCATTGATTCTGCAAGGACATTAACTTTCTAAACTCAACCGTTTGGCTCGTTCCAGGCAGAGGCACTTGCTGAGCCTGTAGATCATTTATTTTAATAAGCAACTGATCAAAACCCAGTAAAAATTCGCCAATTTTTTCCATTTTTTTAGGGTCAAACTGTCGTGGATTTCCCTGAGCAAGACTTTTAATAACCAATCCTGAAATAGTTCCAACTAACTGACTTACCGTAAGAGCTAATTGCAAAACCATTTCGGTCTTAGACATAACAGTCAAATCAGCCTGTTTAGATACAGAGAGGGATTTAGCAGGATTTGTAATACTATCTTTTGGCGCTGGAAGAGGAGTAGAAAAGTTAGTGAATGGAATTAAAAAACCTATAACACATACAGCTATGGTAAAATGCGAACATACTTTCATAACAATCCTCCTCTTTGATTTAAAAAATATTACTTTATAAATAAAATAGTACTATTAGAAAAACAATAGCAAGAGTTTAAAATTTTTTAGAAAAAATACAGGTGTGCATAGCGCAAAAAATGCTGGTATAGTAAAAAGAAACCACAAACCTCTGCTGCAAAGAAAAAAAATCACCACAACATTTTTGACAAAAAGATACTGTTGACCATGATACAAATAAAAAAAATTACCTCGATACATCACGAAATCGTCAAATGGGCCTTGGACCTGCAAAACAAAAAATATCGCGAAGAAGAACAGCTATTTGTTATAGAAGGCAAGCGTGCAATTGACTTGGCATGTACTTCAAAGCTGCAACTACACACACTGCTGTGCACAGAAAGCACTCTTGCTGTCGCGCATCAATACGCCCCAGAAGAAACAATAGTAATAGTCAGTGAAGTAATAATGCGAAAAATATCTACGCAAACAACCTCTGCGGGTCTTTTTGGTATTTTTGAAATTCCACCGCACATACCTATTGACGCATTAAGCAATGGTATCGTGCTTGCACAAATACATGATCCAGGAAACATGGGCGCGCTCATTCGAACGGCAGTCGCACTGCAACTCTCCTCTATCGTTATTATAGAAGGTACCGATCCATACTCATCAAAAGTGGTCCAGTCATCTGCGGGCACTATAGCATTTGCACCAATTACCTTTTGCTCATGGGAAGAGCTCAGCGCAGCAGCAAAGGTTCACAACATTTGCCTGAGCGCTTTGGTAATAGCCGACGGTACAAAAATTACCCAAATGCAACAAAAAAAGAAACGGTTACTGGTAATAGGCAGTGAAGCACATGGATTGCCTGATCAATGGATAGCAGAGTCGAGCGAGCAACTAACTATACCAATGCCAGGTCATGCCGAAAGCCTTAACGCTGCTATAGCTGGATCCATTGCAGCCTATCTTGTGTATATGCATCAAAATTAAAAAAACAACGATTCAAACTAAAAAAAATTGGGACAAATATGTCTACAGCAACAACAAAAACCAGTGAAAACAAACTCTCACTCTCTGCGGCAACTATCATAAACATTAATATGATGCTTGGCTCTGGCATCTTTGTAAATACTATTATCCTTGGATCAATACTGCGCGGTGCTGCGCCATTCGCGTATTTACTGGTAGGACTATTAATCTTTCCACTGATATATGTATTCCAAAAACTGTTGAGTACGTATCCCAATGCAACATTTTACAATCTTGGCGCCACTATGCATCCCTTTGTTGGCTTTTTGAGCGGATGGAGCTATTTCTTTGCAAAACTTGCAAGCTGCTCTCTTGGTATCCATGCATGCATGACGCTTTTAAAAATTGTACTCCCACCAATGCAAAACATCTCAACGCTGTATCTTGATGCTGTAGTAGTATGTATTTTTATGTATCTCAACCTGTTCAATATGAAAATTGGCAAAAACATTCAGTACACGTTTATTGTTCTCAAAACAATTCCTATTCTGTTTGCCGTTTGCTCACTGTTTTTTACTTTTTCACTTGATGCAATTACCCTCGACAATCTTCCCCTACTGTGTATTCCATCAGTTATACCATTCATTCTCTTTGCTATGACAGGATTTGAGGCAAGCTGTTCGCTGAGTGCATCGATCGAAAACTCCCAAAAGAATGGCCCAAAGGCTGTTCGTTACTCATTCATCATTGTTCTGGTAACGCTTTTCCTGTATCAAATGAGCTTTTTTATGGCATTTGGCAAAGATATTGTAGCTATAGATGGCTTTCAGAATGCATTTCCAGCATTAGTGACAAAATTGTTTTTATCCATAGCAATACAAAATTTTTTTAAAATAATTCTTGTTTCTGGCATGGCAGTGTCAGCTCTTGGTGCAAGCTATGGTATTCTCTACTCAAATGTATGGAACATGTATGGCCTGGCAAAGAGCGGGCACACTTTTCTGCAAAAGCTATTCACGCATAAAAATAAACAAGGAATTCCTGCAGCATGCATGTTACTACAAGGCTGCTTTATTCTTTTCTACACTTTTTATTTTCAAAATACACAAAAGTATTTGCAGCAAATGAATGCGTGTGGATTAATACTTGCCTACTCAATGAGTACGCTTGCCTTCTTTGCGTTATCAAAGAGAACACATGATTATTCGTATTTGTGGAGCGTGTTAGCATTTAGCTCATGCGGCATTCTCATAACAACGCTTGTTCGCAATGCCTGTGAGTATGGCCTCTCAAGCTATATTGTATTTATACTTTTTCTCTGCTTTGGTATCGTCATGTACCTATTGACTGCAAAATCGAAGCATATAAAAACATAAACAACAAAACTCACAGCATTCAATCTTATCGTGCATGTGCCTATATTTAAATAGTACAGCAAGCACGTTTTCTCGTAGCATGTTAAAAATTTTAAAAAAGTTTTATGTGAAAACAGTGCATGATAGCGTTGCTATACATAAAAGAACAATAGCGCTGCTGTAAGCGTTGCAACTAGAGTAATAACCCAGGCGCCTCCTACAATAGTAGCTTCACGATAACCTGCCAATTCAAAAGAATGGTGCAGAGGCGTCATAGGAAAAATACGCTTTTTATATTTTTTGTACCAAGAGACTTGCAAGATAACCGCAAGCGTATTTATTACATACAAAATACCCGCAAGTACAAAAAACCATTCACTCTTGAACACAAGGAACACAAATCCCATCAGTGCACCAAGAGAGAGGGAGCCAACATCACCCATAAAAATACGTGCTGGATGCCGGTTAAAGAATAAAAAACCAATCAGGCAACCAATCAAAACAACAAGCAAACCTTCAAGCGGACTTGCATACGCATGTGCGATAGCAAGTAAAAATATACTTATTATGAGAGCTATGCCACCGGCAAGACCGTCAAGACCATCAGTAAGATTGACCGCGTTACTTGCACCAACAATAACAAATATCATCCACATACACTGTGCACAAATCGCCACTAACAAATAAGAAGTTATGTGAATGCTGCTCGAAAACAGCGTTCGTAGTATCGGAGAAAAAAATAATGCATCAGGCGCGTTATTTGCTACACTTTGTACATACGTATAATACAGATACAATGCAACAACACTGCAGACACCAATAAGCTGTAAACTGCTTTTTAATCGTGCAGAAATACCTTTTTTATACACTTTCTTTGCAATATCATCAAACAAACCCGTCAGGCCAAAAGCAACCACTAATAAGACTGAACAGATAACTTCAGGATGCTGAACAATCGCATACGCTCTTCCTGCTATCAAATACCATATAACACAACCAAGTACCCATACAATACCACCCATTGATGGTGTTGCACCTTTTTTAACATGCGCCACTGGAAGATATTCACGGACCCCACTGGCACTCGCACGTCCAAACCAGGCAATGAATTGATGTAAAAATATAATCGAACCTATCGATGAGCCGCAGAGTATACCTATCAGTTGTGTATTAATCACCATCAAACTCCAAACAATATATTTTCAATACATGCTTCATAAAAATAACCGTTACACTTTTTCAAAAAAAGGTGTAAAAAATATACTTAAGAAAAATATAATAAAATAGTGTAGCACGGAAAAGTAGTAACAACACTACTTAAAATTGTATTAATTAGAGAGAGCAAGCCTATAATAAAATCGATTAAGAGGTCCTCTTTGACAAAAAAATAAAAAGGTTTAAACTATACTTATGCACGTTGAAAATAATATTAATACAATGTACGTGTATAACCAGTTAAAAATGGTATATGTTAATCAGAAAGGAATCTTACTACTATGAATAGTAATAAAAAAATAAATACAATAGCCTATATGTGCATTGCATGCTCGCCTTTCATCGGTTTTTTAAGCATACCGTTGATTGTTAGGGTAGGCACGCTTAACGCCGCAGAACAACCGCAAATAATCAATGAACAAAACATTGCCTGCTTATGGCAAAATTTCTTTAATGATATTCATACACCAGGAAATGGTATGATTTTTCTTGATGACTGTATAGATAAAACCTGTGGATATTTTAAAGATGTGCCACAATATGAACGTCTATGCAAAACACTCCGCGAAATTAAAACTGAATCGTCATGCCAAGAAGTAACAAAAATAGTGTGTCAACTAACACAAAGTCATGCGTTTCCCGCGTCACTACAATCGATATTTGGCAATATTGATATACAAACATGTGAATACCGTATCAAAGAGCGTCGCGCCATAGCTCTTCTTGATTCATTTTTAAATAGTAGCTTAACTGATAAATCGCTCCAATGGACAATGTTCGTTAGTAGAATAACAGAACTACTTGATGGAATGACTGATTATAGAGACCTTTGTGCTGATTTAAAGAAATTAAGCAGCTCAACCAGTGCTATAAAAATTGGTGTATGTTTAATGAGTTATTTTGATATTTTACCAAAAGAAATTCGTGATAAAGCTGATAAAATAGGCAAAATGGGCTTAATGAGATTATTTAATACACGTCTCAAAAAATAAACGCTATTGTTGTATATATATACAACAATAGCGTTCGTATCCATTCGACTACATTCGCCAAGAGCTCATTGCACTCAGGACGAACGGTATAAAAATATAATGAACAGTTCAAAGCAAAGAGCACAGAGAATTATTGTTAATTCTCTGTGCTCTTTGTTGTAATAAAGCTTTCATTAATACATACTTTTTTAGCCTATAATAGCTCGAAGCTCACTATCAAAAACTTTCAATTTCTGTATATAAGTTGTTTTTCGCACACCCTTTCTTCTAGGTTTAACAGATGGCGCTACAACTACGGGCTTATCTGTAGGCAATGTAGTGGGCAATCCCTCCTGAGCTTCTATCAATACGACACCCAGAAAAACAGTAGCAATTATCATTATTTTGTACATAATCATTGATCCTAATAATATAAAAACACCTTTTTTGCAAAAAATTCATACAGCCAATCTCTGATACATTTACACACATTCATTAACATATCTGCAATAGATGTATTATAGGAGATTGGGAGAGTGATACTATAATTGGAGCAAGACATAAAAAGGCATTTGTTTCGATCGGTTGAAAGATCTGCACAATGCACATTGTTAAAAAAGTTAAACAAAAAACAGCGTGCGAACAAACAAACAAACTCCCTTTTTTTTGATGATAAATCAAAAAAAAGGGAGTTTGTTTGTTTGTTTAAGATGCGGCTAGACCATATCTTTAAATTATTTGCGGAAGTTTTGTGAAAATAAATAGTCTAGCAAGCTATTATGGAGAAATTCTAGATGCTTTCTACATGTTTGTAGAGTATATGCCTTAGAAACATCTAAATATGTCGCGCTATATGGATCACTTGTTGGAATATATTTTTTTATAACTTTTAGTTCATGTATAAATCCTGCGACACCTTCTTTGCATTTGCTTAATGCATCTATTTCAGCAATTTGTGTTGCATCATTAATTAGTTTTTGAGCTAACTTTGTTTGATGATATTTATATAATAAGAAAGCACCCACTATGATTGTCGCACAACCAGCACCAATAAATATTGGTTTTGCTATGCGCATAAAAATGGTTTTTTTAGTTGTTTGCACTTGCGCAGTAGTCTTTGGTGATGAATTAATGCTCAATATTGGCAGAGAAAATGCGAGCAAGCTGATAAGTACTGTTTTTAATGATAAATTTTTCATATTGTATCTCCTGGTCTGTATTGATAATGATGAACTTTAAAATATTGTTCTATTATTAAGTCTATAT
>CAIKXM010000035.1 GCA_903831405.1 uncultured bacterium | reverse complement strand
GGTTACGCTCGTTAAAGGACTTAACCCAACATCTCACGACACGAGCTGACGACAGCCATGCAGCACCTGTGTAACCGTTTATGTTTCCATAAAACCCAATGTTTCCATCAGTAGCAGTTACATGTCAAGCCTAGGTAAGGTTCCTCGCGTAGTGTCGAATTAAACCACATGTTCCACCGCTTGTGCGGACCCCCGTCAATTTCTTTAAGTTTTAGTCTTGCGACCGTACTCCCCAGGTGGATCACTTAACGCGTTAGCTACGATACTGAATCTGCAAAGCAAATCCAACACCTAGTGATCATCGTTTACAGCGTGGACTACCAGGGTATCTAATCCTGTTTGCTCCCCACGCTTTCGTGCATGAGCGTCAGAAATGGACCAAAGAGCTGCCTTCGCCATCGGTGTTCCTCTTGAGATCTACGCATTTTACCGCTACTCCAAGAATTCCACTCCTCTCTTCCATACTCAAGCTTGCCAGTTTCTATTGCAGACTTCCAGTTAGGCCGGAAGATTTAACAATTGACTTAACATGCCGCCTGCGCACCCTTTACACCCAGTAAATCCGAACAACGCTCGCACCTCTCGTATTACCGCGGCTGCTGGCACGAGATTAGCCAGTGCTTTCTCTAACGGTACAATCATCACATCCGCATATTACTCGGACGTCTTTTTTCCCGTTTAACAGAAGTTTACAACCCGAAGGCCTTCCTCCTCCACGCGGCGTCGCTGCTTCAGGCTTTCGCCCATTGAGCAATATTCCTCACTGCTGCCTCCCGTAGGAGTCTGGACCGTGTCTAAGTTCCAGTGTGGCCGTACACCCTCTCAGGCCGGCTAACCATCTTCGCCTTGGTAGGCCTTTACCCCACCAACTAGCTAATAGTACGCAAGCTCACCCTTTAGCGACAGCAAGAGGCCATCTTTCTCCCCGAAGGGACGTATGCAGTATTAACCTCAATTTCTCAAGGATATTCTCCACTAAAGGATAGATTCTCACGCGTTACTCACCCGTTCGCCGCTGTACTTGACCCGAAGGTCTTTCTCGCTCGACTTGCATGTGTTAGGCACGCCGCCAGCGTTCGTTCTGAGCCAGAATCAAACTCTTCATCACAAAAATTATTTGAGTTCGTCGCAAGATTACAGGTTTAAAAATTTTTAAAAATTTTTAACCATGGTCGGAAATTTCAAAGATCCAAAATTTTTTAATTGGTAAATACATTTGCTAAACCGCTGCTGCTATTAAGATGTTTTAATTGTAACTGCTGGACTAATAAAGTCAACTGTTTTTTTAAACTTTTTTTAACAACTTTTAAAAATATTTATTCATTTCTAGATTCGTTCATTACATTGTAATAAAGAAGCTTTGTGAGTTATTTTTAACTGGTCATCACGTAGTAGAAATTTGCGTTTCTTGCTGCGTGAATTAATGTATTTCAATCAAGTACAAAACTAAGTATATCTAGCCTTACCATGGTGTCAACAAAATTTTACAACTTTTTATCATTTTGTGCTGAAAATACAAAACTTTGTTTGATAATTTGTGTTAACTTTTGAAGCGAACAGTCGATCTGATCAGCTATAATTCGATAATCAAACTCAATCAATTGATTAATAGAAAAAAGTTCATTATATGCAATAAGCATGCGCTTTTGTACCAGTTCAGTAGTTGATCCAGTGCGATTTGATAGGCGATCATGTAATTTATTCATTGATGGAGGCAATAACCATATAAGTATTGCTTTGGGAATAGCCCTCTTTATAGCAATAGAACCAGACAAGTCAGCAACTAAAATAAATGAGTGACCCGCACGCTCACGCTCGACTATATCTATAGAAGTGCCATAAAAAGCATCATAACTGCTGCTATACTCTAAAAACTCACCTCTTTGTATTTTCTGCTCAAATGTTTTTTTATCTATAAAGTGGTACTGCACCTCGTCAATCTCGCCAGGGCGCGGACTACGCGTTGTATAGGTAACAACCCGTTCAATGCTAAATGTATTATTTTTGAGAAAGGCGTCGACTAATGTCGTTTTTCCCACTCCAGAAGGGCCAGATATTACAAATATAGGCATATATATCCTTTTTAAGTATCATAAAAAATGAATACAGTGAAAAATCTAATAAAAATCCTTTTTAATATATATAAGGAATAAGAACCCATGATACATGATGAATTAAAGGCAATACTTAAAGAAAACGATCATGCCATTGAAACCATCAAACAATTTTGGTTACATACATCATATGATCGTGACTATGAAAACCTAAAGCAAACTATCAATAATGAAACCTTTTGGCAAAATCCAGAACAGGGGCAAATTCAAAAACAATATCAACATATAAAAGAATTGCGAGAATCATACAACTCGCTTATTACAATGCATGCAGAGTTTAATGATATTATTGCTCTTTTTGAAAATGATGAAGAAGAACTTACAAAACTAAGACCCATCATATATGAGCATTGTCGCTCTCTCAGGCTTTTTAAAATTTCTTTATTACTCAGCCAACCAAACGATAATGATAACTGCTTTTTGACCATAAACTCTGGTGCAGGTGGCACAGAATCACAAGATTGGTCCGAAATGCTTCTGCGCATGTATATGCGGTTCTGTGAAATAGAAAAATTACACGCCTCTATTCTTGATATGCAAAGAGGCGAGGAGGCGGGAATCAAATCAGCAACCATTTTCATTAGAGGAAAGTTTCCCTACGGACTCCTCAAGGGAGAACATGGTATTCATAGACTTGTTCGTGTTTCTCCATATGATGCAAATAAGCGTCGACATACCTCTTTTTCAGGTGTTTTTGTTGTTCCCGAAGTACCAGAAGTTGCAATAGAAATCGATCAAGATGATCTTAGGATAGATACATTTCGTGCAGGTGGCGCAGGAGGACAGCATGTTAACAAGACTGATTCTGCAATTCGCATCACCCATATCCCCAGCGGAATCGTTGTACAATGTCAAAATGAACGATCACAAACACAGAATAAAGAAACAGCTCTTAAAATGCTTAAAGCACGCCTTGTGCAAAAAGCCAAAGATGAGCGTAAAAGTGCAACCGATGCGGTAGAAAAAAGAAGTATAGAATGGGGATCACAAATTAGATCATATGTCCTTCATCCATACAGACTTGTTAAAGATCATCGAACAGATTTTGAATCTCCTCAACCAGAAGTTGTTCTGGATGGTGATCTTATGGGATTTATTGAGCAATATCTTATTTGGATAAGTAAAGAAAATAAAGAATAAAAATTACAAAGCTTTTTTGATATACAAAGGTTCAACGAGTTGTTCGCGCGAAACAGGCGAGCAGCTCGTTAATTGTAAAGACAGTATAAGAATCATATGCAAATCATCCATAGTTGGCATGCTCAACACTGGCTGTATTTGCCAGTAGGCAACACCAATGGCATGAGAAATGTTATCAAAAAATAGAACATCATCAAAAGCATTGCCTGCAAAATATATGGTAGAAATAAACGAGTGCTGAGATAATTCCCTAAATTGTTCAACACATTGTGCTCGAGGCAAACAGTTAATAGTAATGGTATCAAAATTTGGAACAGTTTCATTGTCGCAAACAACATACCACGCATAATATACATCACCACAAAAAGCCTCATGCACAACGCAGAGAGCATCGCCATTTTTAAACTTTTTTCGTTGCATTATCAGCCAAATACAGGCATACATACCATTAATAGCATATATAGATTTGCCCGTTGCATATGCAAGAGCATTAACCGTAGCAATAATTGAACGCAGGGTGGTAAATGGAGCAGGGCCACAATAGAGAGCAAATGATGAAACATCATCTATTGTCATACAATGAGCGCTGAGAAGCTCGTCAAAAACAGTTATCAGCTGAATGCTTGCATGTTTATTTAGTATAGATTTTTTTGCAACAAGCACACCGTCTACCGATAAACCAATATGCGTTGTCGTGTAGTCATTATAGAACAGGGGAATAATTATTTTTTCTTGTTTGTGCAACATTTTTGTTGTTGGTAGTAAATGCTAAATGAATCCATTTCTAAACTTTTTTCTTTTCTCACTACCATCTTACCACAATTTAAACATTTCCATGCATCAGAATTCGCAAAATTATCAAAAAAAGATTGTACAACCATTAAACCGGTACATTTTGGACAATTCATCTGATCACTCCTTCTTTTTTTTGAAGGGCTTCTTCTCGATGTCAACTCAAAAATAAGCACTACAAAAAAAACCCTCCTTATTCAAAAAGATATCATAGTAGATATATTTACCAACAGTCAAGAAATAATTTTAATTTAATATTAATTGTCAAAAAACCATTACTATTGCTGCGAAGGTAAATACGAATCAAGAATATACGCTGCTGCACGAGCATGCTCTTTTATTTTATCTTCCCGAGCTGATTTCATTGAATGTTGGTTGTATTTTTTATTCTTACTCAGCTGCCCAGCCCACTGTGAAGTAAGTCTCTCATCCCAGAGAACAAAGCGCATAGGGGTAAATTTTTCTTGCAATCGTGCGCATAGCTCTCGCGTTGAAGTTGTTTGAGCGCTTTCTGTACCCTTCATTGTCTTTGGTAGTCCAATAACAATACTTGCAAGTTGCTCATCAATAATAAATTTTTCCAAAAAAGTATCCAGCTCTTCTCGACGAATGCTGGTATATGGTCGAGCAAACATACCAAGAGAATCCGAAATCGCCACACCTACCCACTGATCGCCAATATCAAGCGCTGCATGTTTTGCCATTTTTCTATTAAACTCCATAATTTAAAAAATTTATATAACAATCTTATTTTTATTTTTTTTACACAATCACTTGAGTAGTAAAAATTATTAGTTAATCGTAATCATTCATATATATTGAGTTGCCATAAGAATTGCTCAGTTCGCTACAATTATGAACACCAGTATAAAAAGCAAGTAAAAACAACATAAGACAGAAGCAAAATATGATATTAAAATAGTAAACTTTTTACGCTTTTTTACCATTATATTTTTATCATTATAATGATACCTATGTCATCAGATCTATTGTCCTATATTTTATAAAAACGAAAAGGTTTTACCATGGCCAACATGACCATAGCAACACTTGACAGCATAGTTGCATCTATAAGCTCATTTATGTGGGGATGGCCGCTCATAATTGGCGTTATTGCGAGCGGTATTATTATGACTGTTGCTCTTGGCGGCATTCAGTTTACTCGATTTTTTGATGCCTGGAGATATGTTTTTGCACCAGCAGCAGAAGCTGAATCAAAAAATAGTGAGGCCATTTCACCATTCCAAGCATTTATCAATGTATTAAGTGCAAGCATTGGTAACGGTGCTTTCGTTGGTATGGCTGTCGCTATGTTCCTTGGTGGTCCTGGCGCAGCATTTTGGATTTTTATTTTTGGTATTTTGTATATGCCTATCAGATTTTGCGAAGTATGTGCATCAAGTCTATTTAGTGATAGCAAGTCAGCACTTGGCGGACCAATGATCTACCTTAAAAAAGTTCCCGGTGGATCAGTGCTTACCGTGCTATATGCAATAAGTATTATTATTTACACCTTTATTGGTGGATCAGCTATACAATGTAATTCAATTGCAATAGGACTAAAAAACATAACACACATTTCTCTTCCTATCCTTGGCGTGCTTCTTTTCCTCTTTTTTGCCTATATTGCAACCGGCGGATCACAGCGCATTATGTGGGCTGCTGAGAAAATCATTCCCGTTAAAGTTGGACTGTTTTTTATCGCACTCATCTGCGTTCTTATATATAACTGGGCAGGAATAATTCCTGCGCTCAAACTTATTATACAATCAGGACTATCACTGCAATCATTATCAGGTGGATTAATTGGAATAACTATTCAACAATCTATCCGATGGGGTCTTGTACAAACAATTAATGCAACAGAATCTGGTGTTGGTACTGCGGGAATACTCTTTGGTTCAGCTCAAGGACAAAGTGCTGCACGCAATGGTATCATGGCAATGGCAGCAACATTTGTCTCAAACTACCTTGTATGCTTTGTTATGATGCTCGCATTTGTTGCAACGGGCACATGGAATAATGGCCTCACCGGAATAGACCTCGTAATAGCAATGCTCTCAACAACCTTTGGTTGTACGCTTGGTAGCATTATTGCCACATTCCTCTCCATTGCCTTTGGTCTTGGCGTCGCTGTTGCCTATATTTTTATTGGCAAGCAGTGCTGGATATCACTTACCAAGAACAACAACACCACCCTATTTACTGTTCTGTTTTGCCTGTCAGCATTTCTTGGAGCAATTTTTCCCGTTGCTACCGCATGGAATTTGATTGCAGTACCTATAGCATTATTAATAATTATTAACCTTGGTGGATTGCTGTATTTGTTGCCACAGATCAAAAAATCACTCACTACTATGAAAGATGCATAACTGCCTAACACATAACTGTCTTGAGTAGTTAGTAAAAAATCTATACGTACTTTTTTAACAAATTTTGTATTGTATTGAGAAGAGAAGAATATTCTTCTCTTCTCAATACAATACAATACAGTACAACATGGTAAAAAATAATTTACAATATACATTTTAAAAAAGTACATTGTACACAATGTTATATACATTATATACTGCTTGCACCTTTTTTTACTCTGCAAAACCACCTATTTTAGTCGAAAAAATATCTTAAACAAACACTCTATTTATACGCATACTACCGCAAGTAGTCACAAAAAAGTACCCAAAAAAAATCTTTGACAACCAACTCATTACTGTGGGCAGAGAAAATACCATCAAAGTGATAGTCCTGATTGATTTTTAGTATGATAATATACCGCAAAGAACTGTATATTTTGCCACATAGCACAAAACCAGTACGCCCATTATCTGCTCCTCTTGCTACTTCATTTTTTTTACATATAGTATTGATAGTCTTTGAAGATGCTATGCAATAACAATAAATAAAGAAACCATTGTTCAATCGAGAGAAAGTGTATTAATTGACAAGAAAAAAATAACTGCCAAGCTGAATAAGAAGCTGAGAGTATAAAAAAGATTAACACTCGGCATTGTAGAAAATATTTCCAAAACCTATATAAATCTAAAGGATCTATATGAAGAATACATTAAAGACTATCGCAATCTGTGGATTGCTCGCTTCTCCTCAATTGTTTTGTATGGATACTCCAGTAGTTCCATCAAGAATGAACAAAATCGGCACCGCTGTTAAAGGCGCTGTTTGGAACAAAACAACTGGTAAGGTTTCAGCAGTGGTTGCAACATCAGCAGCAGCAGGAATTGCTACCTACTTGCTTACAAAAAATAACAAATACACTGCAATGGCAGTAGCAGCTATCCCAGCAGCTCTTGGTCTTGCATACTTAGTATACAAAAGTACACCGTATGTTGCGTCAGCAAGCGTTACAGCATTTAACGGCACGATATCTGCAGCTAAAGCTATTGCAAAAACAGCAAAGAACTCATGGATCAGAAGAAGCAGAAAAAGCAAAAGAAGCAGAGCAGCAAAATCAGCGAAGGCGGTAGCAGATTCAGCATTAACATCAGTAGCAGCATTAATGGCAGAAGCAGAAGCAGCAGCAGTAATGGCAAATCCAATTGGATTTGCTCAAGCACCAGATCCAATTGGATTGGCTCAAGCACCAAAAGTAGTATTACCAGCAACAGTATAAATTAACAAAAGCTAATACAAATACTGTATAAGTATTAAAATAAAAATAGCCTAGGGTTTTTCCCTAGGCTATTTTTATTGTTTTGTATTGATACTCCAGTAGAAAAATCAAGAATGAACCGCTATTAAAGGCGCAGTTTGGAACAAAAAACTGGTACAAATCTATAGTTATAAAAAGCATTTACACCACCCCCACTTCTTTACAAAAACACCCTATCAGCTACTCTAAAAAAAGACGTATTAATACTATCTTTTTTACTATTTTTCTCTGGAGTTTTTACATGCTCGCTGAACATATGATATACCTTCTTGTTGCCGTCGCAGCAGGAATGGGTTTGATAACCATCATAAGCTTGATGCGTTTGATAAACAAAAAACCAGTTAACCACGAAAAAGCTGCTAGCATTGCAAAAGCAATCTCTACCGGCGCAATGACATTCCTCTACGAGGAATACAAAATCATTCTTGGTGTAGCTCTTGTTGTCGCTATACTTATTGGCACAATAGCATCAACACTCTCTGCGGCTGCTTTTATAGTTGGTGCCCTAAGTTCACTCCTTGCAGGCTATATTGGCATGCACGCAGCAACATCTGCAAACGTACGCACAACGATTGCCGCATACACCTCTGGTGAGCGTGCAGCATTCCTTGTTGCATTCTACGGCGGTGGTGTCATGGGCTTTACCGTTGCAAGTATGGGACTCGTTGGTATTGGTCTAATCAGCTACTTCTTTCTACACTCTCACAATTTTGATCTGGTTCTCGCAAGCTTTGGCCTTGGCGCATCGTTCGTTGCATTCTTTGCACGCGTTGGTGGCGGCATTTATACAAAGTCTGCAGATATTGGAGCAGATCTTGTAGGTAAGCTCGAAGCTGGCATTCCTGAAGATGATCCACGCAACCCAGCAGTTATTGCTGATAACGTTGGTGACTGTGTTGGTGATACCGCTGGCATGGGTGCAGATATTTATGAATCATACATTGCCGCAATGGTATCTGCTATGATTCTTGGTCTTGGTGCGTACAGTGGAGCTATGCTCTATGCAACGCTTCCTCTTGCAATTTCTGCGCTTGGACTCTTTGGCTCACTGCTTGGACTCCTTGCAAATACATATATCAAAACAGATTCTGCGACAGCACTGCGCAACGCAACCTTTGTCTCTATTGGTGGCTTTCTTGCATTCTCATATGCATATATATATATGACCGCAATCGATCCAAAACTCTTTATCTCTATCGCTGTTGGCTGTGTAGCAGGTATTGTTGTTGGATTGATTACCGAATACTACACTGCAGGCAGACCGATTAAAAAACTTGCTGAAATATCTGAATCAGGCGCAGCTACAAATATTATCTATGGCCTCTCTGTTGGTATGGAATCAGTAGTATTGCCGGTCATTATTCTTGCACTGTGCATCTGGGTATCGTTTACCTTTGGTGGCTCATTCTTTGGTGTTGCACTTGCTGCCGTCGCTATGCTTGCAACAGTCGGTATAACCATGACTGTTGATGCATATGGCCCTATTGCTGACAATGCTGGTGGTATCGCTGAGATGACAGGATTCGGCAAACCGGTTCGTGCTATTACTGACAAACTTGATGCTCTTGGCAACACAACAGCTGCTATGGGTAAAGGGTTTGCTATAGGATCTGCATTACTTGCAGCACTTGGTGTTTTTGTTGCATATACACAAAAAGCAGGCCTTACCTCGCTTGATATTATCAATCCAACCATTCTTGTTGGTGTATTTATTGGCGCAACGATGCCTTTTATCATTTCGGCAATGACTATGCGCTCCGTTGGTAATGCAGCACTTGATATGGTGCGCGAAGTACGTAGGCAATTTAAAGAAATTAAGGGCTTGATGGCCGGTACTGCTGAGCCTGATTATAAAAGATGTATTGCGATCGCAACCAAAGCATCATTGCGCGAAATGTTACTACCTGGTTTTATTACCGTCATAGTTCCTCTGCTCGTCAAGTTTACCCTTGGTGCAGCCGCTCTTGGTGGCACCCTTATTGGTGTAACTGTCGTTGGCGTGCCTCTCTCTTTGATGATGGCAAATGGTGGCGGCGCATGGGATAATGCAAAGAAATATATCGAAAAAGGTGCTCATGGCGGCAAGGGTTCACCTGCTCATCATGCAGCAATTGTTGGTGATACGGTTGGCGACCCTTTCAAAGATACATCAGGACCTACACTCAATATTCTTATCAAGCTTATGTCTATGATAGCTCTGCTTATAGCAACGCTGTAATACATATAGATTGAAGCAGCATAATTACACTGCTTATACAATATTGCAGTAAAAAAACGTACCAAGATTTTTATCTTGGTACGTTTTTTTACTGTTGATAGAAAAATACTTCTACTGTTATTTACTATGTTTATGCGCAAGCCCTTTGTGCACAAGCTCTGCAATTTTTTCTTTTGTTGTTCCGCCCACAATAGCTTCTACAAAAGAACCGTTTTTATACAACTTGATTGTTGGCAGACCAGACACATCACGTACAATTTTTTGCAATTCTTGACTTTGACCAAAATCATCAATATTTACCGAAACAAAAAGAACATCACCAAACTTTGAGGCAACATCAACAAAAAACGGCTCAATTTTGTGACAAAATCCACACCACGGTGCATGGAACTTAACCAATACAATAGCATTATCAGCTAGCATAGAAAGCAGATCTTTTGCACTCGTAATTTCAATAACTTTGCCAAATTTTTTAGCAACAATTTTTTCTTCTATTTTTTCAATTTTTTCTATCTGTTTTACTTCTTTTGCTTTTGCATGCTTTGTTGGCGTATCACCTTTTGATCCACTTGCAACAATCACATAAGCACTAACAAAAAACAAACTTGCTAATACTATTGAAACGTTTCGTATATATATATTCATACTCTATACAACTCCTTCTTTTGGATAAAAATAATATAAAAAAAATGACCCTTTTGCATACACTATATGCAAAAGGGTCAAAAGTCACATAATCACATTAATTAACGGCAGCAGCCTGTACCGCATCCACCGCGAAATCCACAACCTGATCCAGACTTTGGTGTCTTATCATCTTTTTGAACTTCTTCTTCACTCTCTTCTTCTTCTTCTTCGCCTTCTTCGCCTTCGATTTCAAATTCAGTGAAAAGTTCGCCAATTGTTTCAAGGGCTTCGATTACTGAATCAAGCTTTTCTTCGATACGATCAAGACGTTGCATTACTTTATCATTTTCCATTGTAGTAAAACCTTTCACGAAAATTATATATTAAAACCTTATTCAACAATTCTCCCCTAATAGATAAATAATACCCTAGTAAACCTTTTTTATCAAAACTTACCACTCCAAAATCAAAAAATTTGCACAACTTATTCTCTTTTTTACCGCTATAACTATTGCTTTTACTCTATAAAAACACCTACCATAAAATGTATATTATCGTTAAAACAGTATAAGAAAATATATACGCACTCAACTCGAAAAGGGAGAAAAAAATATGAAATTTAGTCAAATAACTATTACACTCAGCCTACTAGTTGCAGCACCCTATTTATTACATGCAAAGCCATCAACAGAAGACAACAAACAGCTCTACAAAACAATACTGCAAATAGACGCATTGCTACAATACACCCCTAAAAGCTATACCACTATGAAAAACGATCTCACAGTCGTAGAAAACCAATTAATCACCGATAGCTTCCCAAGCACCCTTGAACAAGCTCTTGATGAGATTCTCCATAATGAAAAAGGAACTGGATATCTGGATATGTTATATAAGCCAAAATCAGTTTTTAGTGAAAAAGGCTTATCAAAAGAAGAAGCTTTTAAAATATACGAAATTTTAAAGCAAGAATTTAGCAATAAAATAAATGGTCAACCAATCGATCAAAAAATCCTAAAAGCTTATATGGACGAAGTTAAAGAAGGAAAGCTCAAAGGCACCTCTGTAAACTACCCAACAGGTGCATTACATATAGCGCGCGAGCAGGATATAAAGGACCGCGCATTTACCTCATGGCAAAAGCGCTTTGCGATAATTATTTTACGCTATCTTGCTAATAAAATCTTACCAAGCAAAACAACAGGTGTAATGAGCTCCTTTAGCGCCACCGCAGGCATCAAAAAGCCTTCTTCTAGAGCAATAGACGAGCTAGATTTTGACTCATTATTTTGATAGGTAAAAATTTACATCCAAAAATGAGCTACTCATGGGATGTAATAATGAAAAAGTCGAGAAAGAGGTACTTTTTTAAAAAAGAAGAATTAAGAAGGATACAATATATACAATTCTAAAAAAGGGGCAACCATGAAATATCTATCATATAACGCTATATTATTATCACTTATCATGGTTTCACAAACTATTTTTACCAATACTGTCTGCCCAATAAACACAAGCCATGAAAGTAATTCGGCTCGCATCATTTTTACCGCCATCATTACGCAATTTTATTCTCCCACACCTCAAACTCCTGCAATGATTGCACAGTTTGTAACTACTCTTAACACCATGAGCAAAGAAGCTATGGGTGTAGCGGTTGATTCTAAGTCCAAAAAATTAATACAAGAAACAAAAGACGTTGTACGCATTGCACAAACGTTCGGCAAAACAGTCGAAACAGTAACAAGTCATAATAATTTTGTAAAAACTGAGATTGTCATTGTACTAAAAAAACAATTAGAAGACCTTTCTGATCTTATTAAACGCGTTAGAGAAGAGTCAGATTTATTCAAAAAAATAGTAGCCTCAAAAACCAGTACTATTACTCTTGCGCAATCACTTATCACTATGATTGAGAAAACAATACATGCATTACAGTTAAACGATCATGAAGTATACAAGATCATTACAATAACCCTGCCGCGAATACTAGAAACTATTACAAAATATACCCTCAACAACGAGAAAATTGACCTTATCGTTAAGAGCCAATGGGAACGTTTTATCATGTTGCTTAATGAGTATACACAAGTGCATGACAATGAACTTATGCAATACGTCAATGATGCTGAAATAATAGTAAGAGAAACCATGACACGTATCGATCAAAGCGATCAAGAAACTCAAAAGCTGCTTGCAAACACTATTGCACTATACAAAAGAATTGTTGCGACGAATAACCAGCTTAATCATTATAAAAATAATCAAACAAACGCCTATACTTTTGTACGATTTACTACAATAAAAGTTATGACCATGCTGAAAGCGATTATCGATACGCTCAAAAAACAACAATAAACCCGGAAGAGCTTTCTAAATACAGGACTTACGCATAAACATCTCCAAAGATCTGATCCAATCGACTAAGCCTATGTAATATATTTTGATATTTTTTGCGTTTGAGGGCTTTAATACATTCTTCTGGTGTATTAAAGCCCTTCTTTTTCATTTCGCATTGC
>CAIKXM010000034.1 GCA_903831405.1 uncultured bacterium | reverse complement strand
GTTGTATATTTTTCTACTGTTGTGCCTGTAGTTTGTATGTATTGCTATACTTTCTGATGATTTCAAAGCTATCTATAGAATATTTTTGCATGAACTATAGATAGCTTGTTTAACGTGTATATTACAGAATAATATTAACAATTAATGCTGAGAATATATTGGCAAGTGCCGCTGCAAACATTGCACGCACACCATAGGTGGTAAAGAATGAGCGACGAGTTGGGATCATAGCACCAATGCCGGCAGCTTGTATGCCAATGCATGAGAAGTTCGAGAATCCACAGAGCGCATACGTTACAACGGCAATAGAGCGTTCCGAGAGGCCACTCTTTGCAAGTTCGCCAAAGGCAACCATTTCATTAACGGCAACTTTGATACCAAGAAATTCGCCAACCATACGCGCTTGATCGCCACTAAATCCGAGTAACCAGGCGAACGGCTGTCCAATCCAGCCGAGTATTACTTGGAACTTGAGTATCGGCATTTGCCAGGTAGCGCCCACATAGGTCAATGCATAATTAATCCAAGAAGAGCCCGTCATAAATATACCATCAAGTAACGCTATAATCGCAATAAAGGTTATAAGCATTGCACCGACAGCCAAAGCAATTTGCAAACCATCACAGGTACCCTGTGAAAAGGCTCCGAGCGAAGAGTTAACTTGCATTGAGCAGTCTTCAATAATAGGCGCATTTTCAGCTTTTTTTGTGGAAGGTACGCTTTCTGCAGGATATACAATTTTGGCAAATAATAATGATGCAGGAATCGACATGATACTTGCAGCTAGTAGGTGTTGCACAGGAATTCCCATGGTACCGTATACGGCTAACACAGCGCCCGAAATTGATGCAAAACCGCTTACCATCACGACAAATAATTCAGAGTTAGACATGGTGGCTAAGTTTTGCCTGATAAGCATAGGCGCTTCAGTCTGGCTCAAAAAGCTATTAGCCACCGCACAGGTTGTCTCAGGCCCAGTTGTACCCAGGATTGGTTGTGATATTTTGCGTACTGCGCTAACAAACTTTTGAATAATACCCCAATATTGCAGTAGGGCCATAAAAGCACTAAAGAAAATAATTATGGGTAGAACTTTGATTGCGAAAATAAATCCCCAGCCACCAGCTGTAGGCAGCGCGAGAGCGCCAAATAGAAAGCGTATGCCCGTATCTGCGGCGGTGTATAGAGACTCGATAACACTTGAAATACTATTAACGATCATCTGACCGATAGTTGTTTTGAGCATAAAGAGTGCACTTGCTATGTGTAGACCCATGGCGATAAAAATAAAGCGAATGGATACATTTTTTTTGTTTAGTGAAAACAGATATGCGCAGAACAATACGACAAAAATACCAATAAAAGATATATATCGTCCATGGGCAGTTGTATATTCAATAATTTGCGAATACATTATGCTTTTTTTTCTTTCATTATGTGTATTGATAGGGATATACTGTTAACTTTTTTGACACCAGGAAACCGTCTGACCAGCGCGACGCAGTTTTTTGCCATATAACACTACGGCATCAATTATTTCATCGAGTGCGCCATCCATAACCATATCAAGCTTTTGCAGGGTAATCTCTGCCTGATGATCGGTTACTCTATTTTGTGGAAAGTTGTATGTACGAACTTTTTCTGATCGCATGCCAGTGCCTACTTGCTCTTTGCGCTGTAGACTACGTTCTTGATCAACTTTTTCTTGTTGCGCGATAAAGAGTCTTGATTGCAGGACTTTAAGCGCTTTTGCTTTGTTTTTGTGTTGTGATCTCTCATCTTGGCAGGTGACAACTACCCCGGTTGGAATATGGGTAATGCGCACCGCAGAGTCGGTTGTATTGACGTGCTGACCGCCAGCACCGCTTGATCGATATACATCGATACGCAGATCTGCGTTGTTGATGGTAATATCAACTTCTTCGGCTTCGGGCAATACGGCAACAGTTACCGTTGATGTGTGCACTCGTCCAGCTGTTTCAGTTTGCGGAACGCGTTGTACGCGGTGTACGCCAGACTCAAACTTTAAGTGTCCATAGGCTTGCTTGCCTTGGATGTGTAATACGGCTTCGCGAACGCCTTTGAGATCAGTTTCACTAATAGAAACAACTGAGGTACGCCAGCCTTTTTTGAGTGCGTAAGCCATATACATTCGTATCAGCTCAGAGGCAAACAATGCAGCTTCTTGGCCACCGGTGCCCGCGCGAATTTCCAAAAAACATTCTCGATCGTCTATTGGATCAGCGGGAAAAAGGGTGTCTTCAAGCGTATTGGTAATTTTTATATGTTGTTGCTCTAGTTCGTGCAACTCTTCTTGCAGTAGTGCTCTAAAGTCAGCATCTTGCTCATGGTTAAGATCTTCTTTGATCTGTTCGGATTGCTTGTGTATAGCATCAAGCTGTTTGTGCAGGTCGATGAGTGCTGATAACTGAGAAAGCTCCCGCTGTATTTTGGGGCGCGCAAATGAATCAACCGAACCAGCTAGAAGCTGGTTCGATAATTCTTCATGACGTGACGTAATGCACGCAAAATCTTGCTGGCTTAATAAGCTCATGCTTTTTTGTATTTCTTTTGGAACTTTTCAATACGACCAGCAGTGTCAACATATTTCTGTGAACCGGTAAAATATGGGTGGCATTTTGAACAAATGGTCACGCGAATTTCTGGCTGTGTTGAAAGTGTTACAAATGATTCGCCGCAAGCGCAATGCGTGGCAATCTTTTGCATGATAGGATGAATGTCTTTTTTCATAGATTCCTCAAATTATTTTTTAAAAACAGTTCTTAAAATTAATAAATATCGCATACGGTACTGCTGTATAGTATCAGGAAAAATCAGGTTTTTGTAAAGAACAACTGGAGAGTTGCTGCTGTATTTTTTATTTTTCTCCTTGCTGTATATGCATAGCGGTCTTATATACTACCGTATCCAAGCTAGAGTAATTTGTCTTTTTGTTGTTGTATCTCGTCGATATGAGCAATAGTTTTTGTTGCATATGGTGCAGCAATGTTCATTAGTATTAATTTGATCTTCGGCAATGCCATAGGCTAATAGCAGTTGTTTGTTATACGCAATTATGTCAAAAAATAGTTTCTGCTCACGTTGTTGTATGCAAGAAGCTAGTAGCTGTTTTTGTTCACGTTTTTCTTTTTCAGTTTGTTCGCCTGTTTCTGCTTGCAGGAAGTCAGGTTGCACTTGATAGCAACATGTGCCTGCCGCAGGGCCAAAGTATAGTTTGAGAGCCGTTTTATCTAAATTGTATTCTTTCTCAAGTTGTTCAATAGCTTTGATCACAATGTGCGCACGTGTGCCACGCCATCCTGCATGCACGATGGCAACAATACCAGAGAGTGGGTCAATAATAACTATCGGCAAGCAATCAGCCGTGAGAACGCCGATGCCAACATTTTTGCATTTTGTTATTAAAAAATCACCAGAAGCGCCCAATATATGATTGGTAGAACTCAAAAAGGCGTCATTGACTACATGGCCCTCTGTGCTGTGTGTTTGAGTGAGTAGTATAATAGTTTGTAGATCGAGTTTGTGTGCAAGCTTGCTGCATCGATCTTTTAGCTCATCAGTTGCCAGAGGTGAAGAAAATAACCCGTCAGCTGCATCGCCAAAGTACCATGAACATTTCATATTGTTATCACATTTCTTTTTTTAAAAATAACTCTAAACAATAATTATTTGATACGCGCTTGTTATAATAACAATATTTGTAGGGCTTGTTGTTAACATGCTTTTTAATTGCTGCTATATCGTGATAAAGTCGTAGGTGCGCGCTTATTTTTTAAGCATATTTTTTTTATCGTATATCCCATTTTTGGCGCCTGCTATAAATTATAACGTTCATTATTTTGTTTTACAAAAACAGATCTTTCATTTTTCATACAGTTTTACTTTAGTTTTACTCGAAAACAACGGTAAAAACAGTCAAGGGGCGCAAAGTTATAAAGAAGACAGTTATAGGTATTGTGTATATATCTCTCTGCTGTGGTGAGGTTGTGCGTATATATAAAAAAGTGCATCTTTTGCCGGTATGTTATACGATTATATATATGTGTAACGTAGTGAAAGTATGAATAAAGTAGAGAAGAAAGGGCATTGTATGAATTGTAGCTGCTCATCATGTAAAAATAGAAACGGAGATTCGATGATAAAGTATATAATTATTATAATAATGGTAATGGCGGCGCTCTATGGCTTGTATAAGCTCTATTTGCCTAAAAAAGCTGCCCAAGAATTTTCCTATAATCAACAAACTATGACAAAGAATGCGCTGCTTGTGCCTATAGCTATTCTTGGTGGCGGTCCTGCTGGATATGCTGCTGGATTGTATGGTGCACGCGCGCATGTACACACGGTAATTTTTGAGGGGCCTTATCCAGGTGGACAGTTGATGAAAACCTCTCATGTTGAAAATTGGCCAGGCATACAAAAGCAGCTGGGCAGTGATATTATGAAGGGTTGCAAGACTCAGGCAGAATCATTTGGTGCACAGATTGCACCTTATACCGTTAAAAAGATACATACAGATTCATGGCCATACAAGCTTACGCTGCTTGATGGTAGCGAAGTATTTGCGCTCAGTGTTATTATTGCAACGGGCGCATCTCCGCGCAAGCTTACTATACCCGGCGAGGATAAGTATTGGGGATCAGGGGTAACAACCTGCGCTATTTGCGATGCACCATTCTACAAAGACAAATCGGTTATTGTAGTTGGTGGTGGTGATTCTGCGCTCGAAGAAGCTATGCAGCTTGCGCCTTATGCCAAAGATATTATGATATGCGTTCGCGGCGAATCATTTCGCGGTGCAGCTGCTATGATAGAGAGGCTTAAGCAATATCCACAGATACATACCTCGTTTAAAACAAAAGTGCTTGAGATCAAAGGCACGGGTACCCTGGTTAATGCAGTTACTCTTGAGATTAATGGTGAAAAAGTTGAACGCGCTATTGATGGGGTCTTTCTTGCTATAGGACATATACCAAATACCAGTTGCATGCCAGAGGGAATGCGTGTTGATTCGCTTGGTCATATTATAATTAGCAGTGAGAGCCGTGAGACGTCGGTGCCGGGTATTTTTGCCGCAGGTGATGTATCAGATCATAGATATCGTCAAGCTGGTGTTGCCGCAGGAGATGGTATCAAAGCTGCTCTTGATGCTATTGCATTTGTTGGTAGCACTGGTTTTATCGAGAAAGATAATAAAAAGATATTATACAGCCCAAATAAAGAAGGTATGTATACTGCTCTAGAGCATATTTTGACGACAGCAGAATACGAGCAAAAAATTGCACAAGATAATAAACTGGTGTTGTTAGATTTTTATACCACAGCATGTCCATCGTGTATGCGCATGATGCCTATTGTTGAGCGTGTTGTTTTCGAACATAAAGATGCGGTTGTTGGGTACAAGGTTGATGCGTTTGTAGGCGCAGAATTGATGAAAAAGTTTGTAGTGCCCGGAGTGCCAACTATTGTTGTTATTCGTAATGGTAATGAAATCGCTCGAACAAAGGATACAATGACGTATCAAGACTTTAATGCGTTTATTACAGAGTTTATTAAGTAAAAGACTTGAGCTTTGCATTTGGGATATTTGTTTAATAACAGTATCCAGATACAGCATCCAGATGTATGAAATTGTGTAATCATAGAGAAAAGCCAGTACATGTACTGGCTTTTCTCTATGTGCAAATAGTAGTGCACAAAGAATTTGCTAGTAATTAATCAACTTCATCGATATTTGGACCGTCGTGTCTTGTAGTTGGTGTATAAGTAGTAATAGGCTGTGGTTGATTAGGTGATATGATGTTATGTAATCTTTGCAAAACAGGTATCGTTTGATTTTTT
This sequence comes from uncultured bacterium, assembly GCA_903831405.1. Taxonomy (GTDB): domain Bacteria; phylum Babelota; class Babeliae; order Babelales; family Babelaceae; genus GWE2-41-16. The sequence continues at coordinate 50,534 of CAIKXM010000034.1, read as the reverse complement.
TGATATTGCATTAGTAATGATTGTAAAATGCCACCGTCTTCGACAAGTGTAGTTGATAACATTGGCTCAATAAGATTATATAATTCTAGGATGATTGGATTAATCGGGTCATGTTTTAATATTGCGAGTATAATAGATCTTTTCATATAGTCTTTTTCTATGGTCGGTATAATTTGTTTAATTATTTTATATAATTGTGCTACAGCTGGAATGGTTGGATCCTTTTGTAATATGATTTCTATAAAATCAGTTTTCAGCTCATCGTCTTGGAAGGGTGGTATTATTGATGTAATTAATTTGTATAGTTGTTGTACAATAGGAACGGATTGATCTTGTCGTAGTATGATTCCTATTGAGATCCATCTATATTTTTCATTATGTATAGTTGTTATAATGTCTTTTATTTTTTCAATATCTATGTTTTCAATTGCAGCTGTCGATTGTGATAAAAGGGCATTTAAATACGACGGTTTAAGTATATCTTTTGCTGTTGTTATATTTTTTGTTGATACGATATTTTCTACCGGTATTAATGCTGTGTTAATTGTCCTCCAAAATTGTTCTTGATACATTTCCTGATCATCATCAGGTAGTTGTATTTTTGATAATGCATTATATAGAGAGCGCAGTAATAACACTGTATATACTGGTGCTTTTTCCCATTGTGTAATAGTACCAACTACTTGTAATAATAATTTAGGGTCTTGTATACCATATAAAAAAGCTTGGTAATAATTGGTGATTATTTGATTGTTATTATAATGAGCTAGTAGAGCTTGTATAGCTACGTCAGTTAGTCTGGCGATATTAAAAGGCATAGCGTGTAACAGCATTGGCCGTGGATCGTTTTGCACTGCTTTTGGTGGAAAAGATAGGTGAAAATGGCCAGGATTAAATAACCACTCAAGAACAAGTTTTGTGTCGTTTTTGGTTAATGTAATAGGTATTGTTGTGAAATTTTGATTCGGTTGTGCCGGTGTTTTAAAATTAATTTGTACACCATTACTGTTTAGTATGCGCGCGAGATCATCAAAGGTGCTTACTCCAGGAACAAGCGCTGCAATAACCTTGAGCATATTGTCGATGCCGGCATTAATTTCGCATCTGTTTGCTCTTGTATAGTCAACACCTGCTTTGCCCGATAAAACCTGCGCCCATCTGTTATGTGCATGTTGTGTATTGAGTGTGCTTGGTGAAAAATCATGGAAGAATTTTTTGAGTTTTTGATCTGCGTTGATTGCATCGAGAAGTTGATGATTCCAATTTTTTTCTAGAGGGTTGTAGAGAACTGCTGCAAAAAAGTTGAGCAGTGATGTTTCTCCGCAATCAGGAAAGGTTGTTTCGCCATACTGTGTTTTCATAATCATAGTAACTTCGGGTGGCAGCAGCGTAGCAGTCGGATCGCCAAAGATATCAAAGCCAAGGAAGGCGAATGTATAATCAGCAAGATTTTTATATAAATCTGTTGGACTTGTTGTAATTAGTTTTTGATATTCTGCAGCGGTGTATGGTTGCTGTGTAATTATTGGCATAAGAACAGAGTTAAAAGCTTGATAGCTTATCGTTGATGATGGTATATCAATAACTTGCGCTTCGAAAAGATGTGTTGATGATGAGTTGATTTTTAATCCATCATTGATTGTATCGGTAAAAAGTGCTGTTTTGTTATCAAGCGCAGTATAAACGCCATATAGATATTGCATGATATCTTCAAAGCTATTTGCCTTCTTCCACATGCATGCAAGTAAAAGCAATGTTGTGTTATGTGGCAGGTAGCGTGTATCAAGCATCGAGTTGACCACATCATTAACAAAAGAATTTTTGCCTTCACTGTAAGATCTTAGAGTAATAGTGTTGCTATCAGAAGATTGTTCAGCAACTAATTTACTTTCTAAATCAGCTTTTTTGCGTTGCAATGCTTGTATTTTTGCTTGGTCTTGTTCACGTGCAATATCTGCATCTAGATGAGCCAGTTGGATGGTATAATAGGTGACGATATTGTGCTTAATTAGTGCTGGGCTTAGTGTATCAAGGTATGCAGTAAGCTTATCGGTAAGCTCTTTTTTTATTCTGAGCGGTTCTTCATTTTTGTACTTTGAAAATTCTCTTTGTTTTTCTGTTGGTCTTGGCGACTTTTTACCTACTTTGTTGCCCTGAGGTGACGGTGTTCTTTGTTCTTGGCGTGGAGAATCTTCGCCCTGTTGCGCTTCATGCCTAGAGGGGTCTTCTTGTTGTGCTATTTTTTTTCTGCGTAGCTCTTCTTCCTTGACCAACGCCGTGTTTTCATCTACTTGCTTTTGATACGCGTTCATTGCTTGTTCGTAGTTGTAGAGCAACCCAATGATATAGCCGAGGTTTTCACATGATAGATGGCTAATGGTATTGCCAGGTATGCCAGAGATATCAAAGGTTACCCCATCAAATTGCAGGTTAAAGAGTTGGTGCACCAGATTGGCAGTTGCTGACTCGCTATCAAGTTGCCATAGATTTAGTAGATAGGGCGAATGCCATGCAAGAGCGCCATAGATTGGTGAAAAGATATTGTCATCAACAGAATCTTCTTGAGAGGTTTTCTGTTCTGCTATAAGTGCAGCGGCAGTCGCAGGTCTTCTGTCAGTAGTAAGTTGTTCGGTAACTATAGACCCTCTAAAAGGTTCCGCTAAACCCTTTATCTTTGTCAGTGGCAGCTCGGCGTGCAACGCAAGTGCTATGCAGGTGCTCAGAATAATTATCTGTAGTGCGATTTTTTTGTATAACATGAAGCAACTTCTCCTTTTTTGTGTACTTTTTTGCCAAGTGAAATAAAATCTCTCATATCTAAGTAGTATGTGTTTTTTGATTATGATTTTTCAATAAACATATATTTGTTGCTTATGATCCAATAAAGTTTATTGTGCAAAAACGCTCGTAAATTTGCGCCGCCTTATATGTTTTTTGTTAACTAGAGTGAAATACCGGCTTCTTTAGCAAGATCACGTACTGAAGTAGAATCTTTTTGCATAGCTGCAGCAAGTAATTCAGTTATTAATAATTCTTGATATTCTTTTTCGATATTTTCTTTTCTTTTTTTATCGCGCGTTATTTTATCATAGGTAGATTCAATTATTTTCTTCATAGTATGTCCTTTCTTGAATGAGTGTAACATGATTTTGCACGTACCTTTTATAGAATCTTTTTGTTTTCTGTATAACTTTTCTGATTAGTGCAGGAATCAATGCAGTAAAAAGAGTTAAAAAAGACAGTATCTGTAATATATTTTTCAAACAGTTGCTTTTATTGTTGTAATCTTCTATTATTATTTTCAAATAGAAATATAGTTATATAATAAAAGGAGATGTTTATGAAAGTATTACACGCACGAATGTATATTTTTTGGTTATTTTTGTTTTGTACGATTCGCTGTATTGAGTATGAGCCGCTTCGCGAAAAAGAGCTGCAGCGCTGTTTGCGTAACCCGGCAGTTGTTGCCTTTCTTGACACGATTGCGTATTCAGAAGGGACGTTTAATCAAAATGGCTATCGTACCTGCTTTACCGGTGTATTGTTTTCGAACTTTGTCGATCATCCACGCATGCGCCATGCAAAGAGATCTTTCTGTTCTGACGCGGCAGGGAGATATCAATTTCTCAGTTCAACCTGGGATTATATTTCAAAAAAAATGGGTTTGAAAAATTTTCAGCCGCGCAATCAAGATCGAGCAGCGTTGCAATTAATATACGAACGATCGGCTCTTGATGATCTCAAAAAGGGGCGGTTTCCGCTTGTACTCAAGAAAACAGCAAGTGTATGGGCATCCTTTCCTGATGCGCCCTATGGGCAGCCAACACAGCGATATGCTGATCTAGCTACTTTTTATAAAAAACGTTTACATCATTATAATACTATATTTGTTGAGAGAGGAGGCGCACAATGAAACTATATATTAAAATTCTTTTGGTCTCGTGTGTGATGATTTTTGGCAGTTCGTATATTGTTTCAATCAACAAGCATAAATCTGCTCCTATGCCACAGGGAACGCATATGGACAAAACATCATGCTGTGGTTTGGGCTATACGTCGCTCAAACGTGATCATGCAAAACATCTCAATGGGGGCCGGGAAGAATCAGTTGTTTTTTATTCGCAAGAGCATGCCCTCTCTGAGCGTATGATTGAGAGAAAAGGCATACTAATTCATCGGCCAGGGGCAAAGGCAACGATTCTTATTTGTCATGGATATACCTGTAATAAATATGATGCGACGTTTTTGCGATTACTTTTTACTAACTATAACGTTATGATTTTTGATTTTCGTGCTCATGGAGAATGTATCGATGGCCAGGTATGCTCTTTTGGACGCGACGAAGCATATGATGTTATTGGAGCGGTCAAATTTTTACGCTCATATAAAGCGCTCTCAAATAAGCCGATTATAGCATATGGATTTTCGATGGGTGCTGTTTCGTCAATCATTGCACAATCAATGCAGCCGCTCTTTGATGCTGCTATTTGGGATTGTCCTATTGACTCAAGTGATGAGCTTATCAGCCGCAGTATTGATAAATTAAAAGCACCGGCATATATAAAAAATATACTCAAGAAAAATGCGTATAGACCTCGTGTACAGGAGTTTATCAAGTTTTGGCTGCGTGCTATTACCAATCTTGATGCGACAAAAATACATACGATGATGGTGCCGCTGAGTGGTATTGATGCAATACACAATGTATCTATTCCCATTCTTATCATTGGTTGCGATCATGATGAAAAAATTCCCGTTTCAGCAGTTACCAAGTTATACGAATCAGCGCAATCATCCTATAAGCGCTTATGGATTACCGGTGGTCGACGTCATTTTGACTCGCTATTTAATGGTCCCGAAGAATATGCATATAAAATTAATCGCTTTATCGACAAAGTAGTGAATCATAGATTAAAAAAAGATTCACACAAGATAGTAGGTGTAGATGTTAAAAAAATAGAGAAAAAATAGAGAAAATAAAATAATGAGTGGAGTATATAGTGTAGTTGTTTATATAAAAAGGAGGTTTTTATGCGTTATGTAAAATTGTTAGGAGTAATGAGTTTGTTCTTTGCTGGAGCATGTGTCCAGGCGGCTGTTAGTATAATAAAAACAGATGAACAGTTTAATCGTGCACTGATGAAGTATCCCTATTCGGTTGTGTATGTGTATACGCTAACTGATCTTGATAAGATGCAGAGAAACGAGCGGTATTATAAAGTTATACAAGAGACAGCTGCGCTGCAGGCAGTCTCGGGCGAGCGTCGATATAAAAAAGCATCGATTCACTTTTTGTTTGTTAATGCAACACGTGGTGGGCTGCAAAAAATGTATACACAGTTTCCTATTGCTGCTGGATCCTCAGCTCTATTGTTGTTCCGCAAGGGATCGCTATATAGCAAAGAGTACGAAACAGTAATCAATAGAACATCAATTAAAACATTTGTAGAAAAACATTTTAAAGATTTTATTGACCTGCGACTGCAAAAGTTGCATGAGCAGCATATGCAGAATAAACAATATAATCGTAGCAAACGTTCGTATGTCGTCTATGACCCGTATCCGGTGCCTGCATGGCCTTATTATGGTGGTTGGGGTGGTTATTATGGCAATTCGTATCCGGGAATTGGTTTTGGCTTTAGCGTAGGGATATAACAAGTGAATGGTAACGCGTTATATTAAAAGCGTGTTATGCGTGCAAATATTATCTGCTATAGGTGAGATATTTACAAGAAACGTAGCGGCAAGTATTTGCCGTTGAAAAAAATGAAATAAATACGTTCGAGACTGTTTTAGGCAATAAAGAGGGACGCTTTCTACTAGCTAGTAGAAAGCGTCCCTCTTTATTGCCTTGCTTGTATAGATTAAAAATGTAATTAAAAGTTAGTTAATCGCAGTATAGGGGTTACATCATTGGAAGAAGCGCTCGACTGTGTTGCTGCATTAAAAGTAGCAGGGGTTGTGTTAGCTGCAATTCCAGTACTATAGGTCATAGGAGCGGTACCTGTTATCATATTTTGGTTGCATAAGTCCATATCGAGTGTCGAGAGTGTTCTCAGCGTAAAGGCACCAGTAGCTGAAGATCTTCCCCACAGAACATAGACAATGCCTGCCTTGAGTGTTGCAGAGCCTGGCGAATCAAGTGTTATGGTATTGACACCACTGACTGGTGTTGCACTCGTTATACCTGCAACACGTGCTGCAGGTGATCCGGCGCTACTTGCAGCACCGGTAGGTGTTTGATAGAAATACATTGACAGTCTGCCAGGCGCAGTGAATGCGGTAAGTCGTAGCCCTACTTTGCTGAAGGTAACATCGCGATATAGTGTGTATATAGCTCCTTCGAATGAAGTTTGTGCAACGCGCGTTGCAGCCGCACCGCTATTTTGTGTATTATAGGGAGGGGTTAAAAAGTAGTCGAGAGCTTCAACACGTGGCAATGTTGCCCAACTGGTAGTGCCAGAGCCATTAGTTACCAGTGCCTGGTCAAGGGTTCCATCGGTTGTAGGAAGCGTCCACACTACATTGCTTGCTATTGTTGCCCCTGACTTGAATCCAACGTAATTACTTGAATCGCTATCAGCAAAACGAAGTTCGTTTGCAGCGTTGAGCGTAATCGAACCGCTTGCAACGGTAGTTCCTGCAATGGTGTGATTGCCAAGAATTGCGGTTGTCTGTCCACTCCTACCAAGACTGAGTGTCGTTACATTGGTTCCGCCAATAGCAAGCGTGCCTGCGGCGGTTCTATCAATAATACCGCTATCAACGTTAAGTGTACTTGCAACAGTTACTGCTTGACCAGCTCTACCTAAGGTAAGTGTTGTGGTGACTGAGTCGCCAATAGCAAGGGTACTTGATGAAGAGTTAATGGACGATGCGCCCGTTAGTATTACTGTTGATGGTAATGAGAGCATAGGGTTGCCAGATACACCATCTCCATTAGCAACAGATACTTGATTTGATGCTCCTGTTATCGTTCGAGCAGTAAATGTATTTGCTGCAGTTTGAGCAACCATGCCATTAGACAGAGCAGAAGCTTCAACGATAGCTCCTCCTGATGACACCATAATACGACTGTTGCTGAGCGCTGTTGCAGAGTTCGTACCACCGTTAACTATTGGCAGCACGCCGGTTATACCGCTTGTCAAACTAACAGCAGACCAGGAAAGGTTGCCGCTGCCATCTGTTTGCAGGTAGTATCCATTGGTTGGGGTGCTAGAGGGGAAAGTGAGCGTAATGTTTGAAGCAAGCGCTGGAGGAGATTGCAATGCGACATAATTGGTACCATTGGCAGAAGCTTCTCGCAGTGTAAGTTTTCCTGCTACGCTATTGCCAAGGGTCATGCTTGCAAAGGTAGGATTAGAGGTAAGTGCAATATCCTGAGGCAGTGAGAGTTGCGGATTAGCTGATACACCATTGCCATTGGCAACGCTTATTTGGTTTGTAGTTCCGATAATGGTTCGAGCGGCAAAAGCAGGGGTTGTTGCGTTGGTCATTACCATGATGCCTGTTGACGCAAATGGTGCAAGCGCATTGAGTGTCGGGGTGCTTGTTTGTTTATTATAAAAGGTATTCCAGTCAGTTGACGTCAGTGCTCCTGTAAGTAATGAGGAGGCTGCTTGCAATGATAATACTTGTCCTCCAACTCCATCAAGTGTTAATCCATTTGCAGTGCCGAGAGTTAATGGATCATGCGATCCTTGATTGATAGTAAAGGGTGTTGCTCCACCGACAATGGTAAATGGAGCGCTGCCACCGGTAATGCTAAATCCTGCGCTGCCGGGAGAAAGCGTCATAATCCCGCTTGACAGTGTGGTTGGAATGCTAAGTATCCAACCGGTACTGTCATTGTTTGTCGTAATTTGTGCACCAGATGGATTGATACCATCACAGATACGCATACCAGAGTTACTCGTTGACACTATATATCGTGGTGGCGTGGTTAGATTGAGGTCTATATATTGACCAACAATTTCGGGATGGATTATTATTGGTTGTATTACCGTTCCTGGCATATGAATGGTTGTGCCTGAGGTTCCAATATAAATATCACTGGTAAAATGTGGAGTGGTACTATCACCGATATGAATGTTACTGGTATTTGCAGTACCAATATTCATACTTCCTCCGGGCCCGGTAACGTTGACACCACCATCTGCAAGAATGGGCAGTGTTGACCTGAGGCCTGCAAAGGTTGGCGAACTTGTTGTATTTAACCCTTGATCAATGTTATTGCCAAGAACACTGAGTGATTCTTGAACATCTGTCTGTCCACTGAGCAGTCCACTCAGCCCTACCGTTGCTATTGCGTCTGCAGGATGTGAGTTTGTGTTAGCCACTCCAACAAGAGTGCTGTGACTTATTGGTAGCATGTCTCGTAGATCTATAAGTGTTTGAGCGCGAAGATCGGTAACATCTCGAATAATTGCTTTCATACTGTTTGTATAACTATCGCTTGTTTGCATAATCATTAGATAGAGCGGGCGCAAGATCTCAAAAGGAAAATCGCCAAAGGTGAGTGATAAAAAGTTATTATTAAGTTGTGCATCATCAATGGTTGCATCTTGACGCTCTCCCTGAATACATATAATAGGTTGTATCATACTACTTGTTGCACATATCCAGTACGCAACGTAATATCCATCGGTAGCTTGTGTTTGTTGCCATACATTAAGTTCCGCATTGTACTGGTTAAAGTTGAGGCGTGTTCCCGCTCCATTATTTTTGTAGGGAAAGAGCGTTGCTGGGTCTTTATGAAAGTGAAGAGGTAATTCTTCATCGTGATAGAGTATGGGAATAGACGCTGGATAGGCGATTGGTTGTTGAAACGGGACAAGTGGAGCAGTAATTGGTCCGTCTGTTATGGTATTGACTAACTCACCTGCGACAATTGTTCCTGGGTATAGTCCAACCTGTATGTTGGCATCAAGGTCACTGTTTTGCTTATATCCATACATAGTGAGACCATCTCGGTGTTGTGTGCCGATAATATTGCGAACCCAGGTAAGCCAGGTAAGATCACACTTTGATATATGACGACTATTAGTGGTTAATACTGCTGTTTGCTCATAACCATCCCAATATATAACGGAGATGAGAATGCCTGCATCAAATCCGGGAAAGGCATAATATTCTTTGAGGTAATGTAGTGGGTGTAGTGCATCTGGTGGTGCAAAAAAGATATAGTGTGGTCCGGTCACGTCGGCATCAATGATCAATTCTTTTGCTGTATCTATTATTACTTCTTTTCCATGACAGTAGATGGTATATGCGCTGGCTGTAGGCGCTATGGCAAAAGTATTGCTTGTACCATCAAAAGATATCGTTGAGTCTGCTATATTAACAAATCCGGTCATATCGCCATCGATTGCTGCAACCATCTGACAAGGATTTTGCCAGGTAAGATTGCCACTACCATCGTTTATTGGAGCACCGTATTGATCGCCCTGGCTTGCGGGAAATGTTATCGTGTATGGCGCTGTTATAGATGAGGGTGCTTGTAGATTAATTGTATTTGTTCCGTTTGTTGTAGGTTCTTGCAGATAAATACTTTTTTGATTGCTCATAACAAGATTGCCCGACATGGAATCGCCCGTTTTGAGCACAAATAGTCCACTGCCACCGGGAGTGATGAGAGAGCCGTCAACGGTAAGGTCGCCGGTTATATGTACATCTTTTGGTATATAGGTTATGTAGGGTTGCCCGCCAAAAACATCTTCAGGTAAATTTTCATAGTCGTGGCGTGGCGCACGATCAGGTTGATCATGCACGCTTTCACCGAGCAATGGCAGGCTAATCTGACTAATTAAAAATAATAAAGATATCCGCGCGATTGTTTTTCTCTGATTGATAAACCACTTCATAACAAATAGCTCCTTTTTTTGTAAAAATAGTGGTATAGAAATATCTTCTCTTTTAATGATTGTAGAGACAATGAAAAGAGCCTAGGAAATTTTTTTCATTATTCATAGGCTTCCTGTTGTTATTTTTTTATATTTTGGAAAAATATAGTATTGCTTGATTTTTTATTGATAATTTTTTGTGAGCACGTAGATATTTACTCGCACAGATTCGCGCAGACATGTATAGCTTTACTCACTGAGTGTTTTGTTAAAACCAGTGTGAACAGAAAGTGTATGAAATGGTTTGGGAATGATTTAATAAATACGATAAAATTATACTAATATTATTTTTAGCAACAGAAAGAGGGGATTCTTGTAATAAGAATCCCCTCTTTCTGTCTTACTTGTTGTGTGTTAAAAAGTTAATTAAAAATTAGTAAAACGCATTATCGGTGAAATATCGACTATTGATGGGGTAACCGTTCCTGCTCCTGCTATGATCGTTGGATCAAAAGTAGCTGGAGTTGTTGTTGCTGCGATATTAGTTGTGAATGTTGTTGGGGCTTGACCTGTTGCTAATACGGTATCAAACAGCTCTATTGGTGTATTGTTAAATGCTCTGAGTGTGAATGTTCCAGAAGTTCTTCCCCACAGTACATACAGGTTGCCAGCTTTGAGCGTGACAGGACTTGAATCAAGAGTGAAGGTATTATTTCCGCTCGCAATAGCTCTGGTTGTTAATCCTGCAACACGGGTAGCAAGATTGGTAGAATATGCGGCTGTTCCATTAGGGGTTTGGAAGAAATACATATTCATTACGCCTGCTGCAGTAGCAGACGAATTGACGGTAACTTTGCTCAATGTTACATCTCGTGTGAGGGTATACATGCTGCCATCAAAGTTTGCTGATGCAGTGCGAGTATTGGTACCGCTTAAGTGGCAGAGTGTTGGAAATGGTAAATAATCATAGGTTTCTGCTGCAATAGAACCACCACCAGAACTTGTTTGCCAACTTAACGTGCTACTGCCATTAGTTGATAATACTTGCCCTGATGTTCCATCAGCGGTTGGTAGCGTCCACACTACACTGCTTGTCACCGTTGCCCCTGACTTGAATCCAACATAATGACTTGAGTCGCTATCAGCAAGACGAAGCTCGTTTGTTGCATTGAGGGTAATTGGGCCACTTGCTACCGTAGCGCCAGCAATGGTGTGATTGCCAAGAATTGCGGTTGTTTGTCCACTGCGGCCAAGACTGAGTGTGCCTACATTCGTTCCACCAATAGCAAGTGTGCCTGCAGCGGTTCTATCGATAATGCCACTATCAACATTGAGCGTACTTGCAACAGCTGTTGTCTGACCAGTTCTGCCCAGCGTCAGTGTGGTTGTTGCGCTGTCGCCGATAGTGAGGGTGCTTGCTGAATTAATAGAAGATGGGTTGCTCAGTATTATTGCTGCAGGGAGAGAGAGTGTAGGGTTGCCAGAGATACCATCTCCATTAGTAACAGTAACTTGATTCGATGCTCCTGTTATCGTTCGAGCAGTGAATGTATTTGCTGCAGTTTGAGCAACCATGCCATTAGATAGAGCAGCTGCTTCAACGATAGCTCCTCCTGATGAAACCATTATGCGGTTGTTGCTGAGTGCTGTTGCAGAATTAGTACCACCGTTAACTATTGGTAGTGTGCCGGTTATACCTGCGGTACCAATATTGATTGCCTGCGAGATAACATTGTATGATGCATTGAGCTGCAATGGCAGCGATGCGGTGAGATTAGGCATACTGATTGTTGCCGGCAATGATGTTGTTTGTCCTGCTCTACCAAGGGTAAGTGTTGTGGTGACTGAGTCGCCAATAGCAAGGGTACTTGATGAAGAGTTAATGGACGATGCGCCCGTTAGTATTACTGCTGATGGTATTGATATTGTAGGATCTCCTGTTATACCATTGCCATTTATAAGACTTATTTGATTAGCTGTTCCTGTTATAGTGCGAGCAGTGAACGTATTTGCTGCAGTTTGAGCAACCATACCATTGGATAATGCAGGAGCTTCAACAATTGAGCCACTTGATGACACCATGATGCGACTGTTGCTGAGCGTTGTTGCAGAGTTAGTGCCTCCATTAGCTATTGGCAGTATGCCGGTTATGCCTGCGGTACCAATATTGATTGCCTGCGAGATAATGTTCTTTGATGCATCAAGTTGCAGTGGCAGAGAAGCAGTTAGTGCACCTGAAGATAGGTTTGTGGTGCCTGCAATAGTGTGGTTGCCAAGAATTGCGGTTGTCTGTCCACTTCTACCAAGGCTGAGCGTGCCTACATTCGTTCCACCAATAGCAAGTGTGCCTGCAGCGGTTCTATCGATAATGCCACTATCAACGTTAAGTGTGCTTGCAACAGATGTTGTCTGACCACTTCTGCCTAAGGTAAGTGTTGTGGTGACTGAGTCGCCAATGGTGAGCGTGCTTGCAGAATTAATAGAAGATCCAGCATTCAATATTACTGCTGTTGGCATTGAGAGTATTATGGCTCCTGAACCATTGAAAACGGTTATCTGATTTGGTGTGCCAGAAATATTGGCAGCGCTAGGTGTTGCGGTGCCATTACCAATGAGAATTTGACCATCGGTGAGTATTACACTTGATCCGGTTCCACCGTTAGCCGGAGGCAGGACACCGGTTACCTCTGTGGAAGCAAGGTTGATTGCTTGGGAGATAATATCTTTTGATATGCTAAGTTTCAATGGTAGTGAACCAGTGAGTGTTGACAGATTGGTTGTGCCGCTGATTGTTTTGTCGCCGTTTACTGTTTGATTGCCTTCAGTCATGACAAAAGAGCTATCTGCAAGGTCGGACAGGGTATATGTGTGTGGTGCGCTAGCTAATGGTGCAGTGATCGTAACCGTGTTGGTTAACCCACTTCCACGCAGAGTAAGCTGGCTTGCGGTTGCATTAAGGGTCATGCTTGCAAAGGTAGGGGTCGCTGCAGCATCTATATCTTGAGGTAGTGAGAAAACTGGATTTGCATTAGCTCCCGTTCCATCAGGAGTAATAATTACTTGATTGGCTGTGCCAAAAAGATTGCGTGATGCAAAGACTGGTGTCCCAATGACATTTGTTGCTACGATAAAGCCTGTTGAGTTGATCAGGGAAAGAGCATTAAGGATTGATGACTGATTCTGTTTTGCGTTAAATGTCGTCCAATCTGCAGCAGTGAGTGCTCCTGTTGTGCCGGCTGATGCAGTTTGTAGATTAAGAACTTGGTTTGGCGATAGAGGTGATGCAGGCCCGGTTAAATAGAGTCCATTTGCGGTTCCAAGGGTAAGGGTTATTGGGTCATGCGAGCCTTGATCAAGAGTGAATCCTGCTGTGCCCGGAGTAAGATAAATAGTGCCAGCAGTATTTGGTGCTACTATTTGCCAACTATTTCGGTCGTTGCTGGTAAGAATTGATCCGGTAGGAACGCCAGCTTCGAGTACAGCGAGGCCAGAAGCAAAACCACTACCTGGTGAGCTAAAATTGTTAACACTGATGATTTTGTTTGTAACATCGAGATTATCAACTTCTGTATGGGTCTCAATTCCTAAGAAATTAATACTACCGCCTGAGCGACCAATGTTAATAACATCAGCATTGGTGAGACCAATATTGAGAACATCTCCAGGTCCTGTTTCGGTTGTGTCAAGGTTGTTGGTACGTACGGTTCCTGTTGCCGTGAGATTTACAAAGGTTGGGCTGCTTGTTGTGTTGAGTGGTTGATTGATATTAAGGTCTATGGCATCAAGGGCGCCTTGGACATTTGTTTGTCCTATCAAAATGCCATGGGTAAACGCATTGGTTGCAATGGCGCTTGCAGGATGAGAGTCAGGCAAATCATTTCCGACAAGAGAGCTATGCGCTGGAGCTATATATGTTGTGAGGCCGCCGAGATCTAGCGAACGCATATCAAGAACGTCGCTAATATTCGCATGCATAGTGCCACCAAAACCACCATCCGTTTGCACAATAACACGGTAGAGCATACGGATTTCTTGGAACGGCAGTCCTGTTGCATCAAGTGATTGGAAGGTATTGTTGCTGCGGGCATCGTTAAGGTTTGCATCTTCTCTTTGTCCCTGTATAGATACGATTGGCTCAATGACATTGTCTGTTGCACACAGCCAATAGGCAACATAGCTACCAGTGGCAGCAGCAGCAGTTTGTGTCCAGTCGCCTATTAATAGATGTTCGTTAAATTGTATCAATCCAGCGACATTGTCATTATTCTTATAAGGGAATGTTGTTGCGCTATCTTTTTTCCAAATGCCGAAGGGGCCTGTTTTGTAAATAACGGGAATCTGGGCAGGATAATTGATTGGTTGCTGAAAAAACTGTGTTGGAATGGCAGCATGTGTAATATCAATAACAATATCTTCATCGGCAATAGTGCCCGATTGAACACCAATTTGAATAGCGTCGTCTGTAGCTGCGGTAGGTGTACTAATAGGCTGGCCTGTGCTGTTATATATAGCAAGACCACTCTCATAGCGCGTTCCAATAGTCGTATGCGCCCATAGATGCCAGGTGGTGTCTCGCTTTGAGCTATGTCGCTCATCTCCAATAAAGTATCCTTTACTTTCAGGCACTGACCAATACACGGTAGCAACGTATATACCTACATCAAAGCCGTGGAAGGAAAGATATTCTTTTAAGTTGAGGGTTATTGGATCAAAATAAATATAATGCTCTCCTGACTGAGAAATATCAAACGCCGGTGTTGTTAAGGTGTTAGGACCAGTTTTTATTATTTCTCTTCCACCAAAATACATGGTATACGATGCGCCTGTTGGCTGAATGGTAAAGACGGGATTGAGTGGATCTGTTGTATCATCAAAAGTAAATGTTGAGTCGGCACGATTCACAAATCCATTCATATCAAAATCTACCTCTGATACCATTGCGCGTGGATTTTGCCAGCTCAAATTACCGCTGCCATCATTAATTAGCGCTCCATACAATGGTCCCTGTGCTGATGGTAATGTCAGTGCGTATGATGTAGGTACTGAGACGGGCGCATGGATAGAGATAGTGTCACTGCCATTGACAGAAGCTTCGCCAAGAGCAACGCTGCTCTGATTTGCCATGACCAGATTGCCCGACATCGTATCGCCTGCTTTGAGCACATATAGACTTCCTCCGCCGGGAGTAATAAGTTCGCCATCAACGGTGAGATCGCCGGTTATATGTACATCTTTTGGTATATAAGTTATATAGGGTTGACCGCCAAAAACATCCTCGGGTTGCAGCATATAATCATGCCGTGGCGCACGATTAGGCTCTTCATGCACGCTTTCAGCGAGCAATGGAAAACTGATTTGACTGATTAAAAATAATAACGTTATCTGCGCGATTGTTTTTCTCTGATTAATAAACCACTTCATAAAAATAGCTCCTTTTTTTGTAAAAATAGTGGTATAGAAATATCTTTTTTCTTAGATATCGAACATGCTTGAGAGTTCTATTGAGTAAGAAAAGTAGTATGATTGTAGAGATAATGACAAGAGCCTAGGAAATTTTTTTAATTTTTCATAGGCTCTTGTGCAATATTTGTGTAGTAGTTTTTTATTCTTATATTGTTTAATCGATCTGATCGAGTGTATAGATTTTTATAGCGTGCTCATTCATAACTCGATTTTCTGCATGTATGATGATCTTTGAGTCATCCAGGCTAAAGGCAATCGCCGTATATATTTTTTCTGTGTGTTGGTCGGGAATGCATGTGTGGTGATTGGGGATAGTGTAGTGTAAGCAGTATTGCTTAGACCCTCTACTACTTGCTCGCATGCCGCATGCGCGCAAGTCCCATATAACAATATTGCCGTCAACAGAGAGCGATGCAAGAAGCGATCCATCATGAGAATAGGTGATACTTGCGAGCGGACTTGTATGCTCAGTTAGTCGTGCAATTTCTTCTCCATTGCTGATAGCACGCAGCGCAATTGAGCAATTATCTGAGACTGTTGCTATAGCAGGATTATGGGGATCAAAAGCAAGTGCTCCACCTCTCTGGTTGTTACTTTTAAACGCGCTTAGTTGTCTTCCTGTTGTAGTTTTCCACAAAATAGTGTTACTTGTTGAGTCAGCGGTTACACAATCTGTTGCGGCTAGCAGGGTGCCATCAGGACTAAAGACAATTTTGCCAAAGGGAAGCGCGTGAGCAATCAGTCTATGTAATAGAGTGCCGGTGTTTATATCCCATAATAGTATTTCTCCGCTTGCGTCAGAAGATGCAAGCAAGCTGTTTTGTGCGTTAAAGATGAGCGATTCTACGATAGCGTGGTGTGCGTCAAGTGTGTATAGCAATTGTTTGCTCTGAGTATTCCACAGCTTAATGGTATTGCTGCATGCGCTTGATGCAAGAGTCTCTTCGTTATAGCTGAGTGCAATTGCTTTGATTGGTTTGGACTCAATGAGAATCTTTTCAGCCTTTACGCCCCTCTCTAGCGGCCACTTTATAATAGCGTTGTTTAGCAGTCCTGCGTATAGCGTTGTGCCACTTGTGGAGAGTGCAACGGGGTATGTAATAGTAGATCTATACAATCCGGTAATGGTATAGTCGCATGCCCAGTGTGCTTGCATATGATTTGTTTGATGTTCTCTGTGGAGTAGCACAGCGCTGCTCAGTGCTAATGATGCCCGTGATGGTGGTGTTGCTGTTGTTTGCATATGCTTTTCTGTGCGCATACTCTCGAGTGGTGCAAGACTATCAAGTGATGGTGGTGCCAGCAATGATGGTGATAGAAGTGTTTGTTGCTCCATCGCACCGATGGAGCATGTTGTAGCAAAAAGACTAATAAGACAGCTGATTCTCTGAATTATACGTATGTTCATAATCGCCTTTTGCTTTAAAAAGGATACTCTTTTTTTTTGTAAAAATACGCGTATTACTAGTTTTTAGTGAGCTCTTTTTTCCCTATTTGTTAAAAACAGTTTTTAACGTATTTTTTTGTTGTGGTTATTTTTTTTGGTTGTTTACCCTTGTTCTTGGGGTGTTGTAGCATCTTCTTGAGAATCTGTCTCTTCTTTTGGTGCTCTAATGCGATCCATGTCAAGGTGTTTTTCTCTGAAAGTATCAATGGCTGATTCCAGTTGTTGAGCAATGGATTTGGTTTCTTTTCTATTAGCAAGTTGTTCTATGATCATTATTATTTTTGCTTCAAATTTTTCCATGGCTTTTTTGTACAGAGCGATTTCTTTTGGGGCGAGGTTGTTGGTGTTCAGTCGATCGTATATTTGAACTAATTCTAGAGCTTTTTGGGCGAGTTGTTCTACTTGTTCTCCAATTGCTTTGTCTGATCTCATTGTTTTTATTGGTGATTGTCCCAAAGGTATTTTGCTTCTTGTCTCTATAGCTTCTTCGAGGTTTATGAGCGCATCTTCGAGCGTTGTGTGAGCTTGTTCAAAAGTGCGCAGATTTTTTTTGCTGCTTGCTTCTGCTTGGTTAAGGATAATAGGTCCTGCTGGTGTATTTTTTGTGCCAGCTTTCGCTTCATCAGTAGCATTTGGTCCCAAAATAAGAGGTAGTTTTAGATATGTTCGTACTTCGTTAATAGCCATTGCAATGGTTTCAGCATCTCTAGGGTGTTTTATTTCTCTAAGCTTTTCAATAGCATATTTGCTTAAGCCTGTTAAGTTGTTCATTTTATTTTTGCAAGCATTCCACTCGTTTTGTGTGAGGCCTGTTACTGTTGTTCCTGGTTGAGCTTGTTGCGCGTTTTTGATATCAACCAATAGCTCTGTGTACAACTCAGTGAGCTTTTTCGCTGCATCATTAATACCCTTTTTTTGGTCATCTACTAACGTTTTTGCATCTTTTTCTTTTTGTGTTGGGGGTCCAATCACAATTGGTGCTGGCGGTGGTCCGTCTGTTCCTACGGGTGGTGTTTGACTTCTGCCACTCTCTATCGCCGCCGTTCGCCTTGCTTTTAATTCATCTGCTTCTAATTTGTCTAATGATGAAAGAAGTTTATTAAGTTGATGGTGGTTTGCCTCTATTTTTGTAAATTTCTTGTTGATCTCTTTTTTTTCTTTTGATTCGCTCAATTGAGTTGCTTCTTCTTTTTTATCTTTGTCTTTATCTTTGTCAGTTTTGCCTTTGTCTGTAGAACCGGGACCTCCCGAAGCTCCGCCTCCGCCTTTTCCACTCATCTCTGATCCGCCTGATACTGGTTGTGTTAGACTATATGGGTCATAGCCATCATAACTGCCACCATAGCTACCTCCGCCGTAGTTTCCATAATCCCCGCCAGGGTAATAATCAGCTCCACTGCCATAGCCATACCCATAGTCTCTTGACTGCGAAGCTTGAGAGGGGGTTGGGCGTTGTGAGAGGCGAATTTTTTCTTCACCAATACGTTCAAGCTCAGACTTTGTTAATGCTTTTTTCTTTTCGAGTTCTTGTGGTTCGTATTCTTTGATAAATTTTTCTATCTGAGTTAGTAATTGCCCTGAGTAGAGCAGGCGGCCAAGCGTTGCGGTGATTTTTTGCAGTGCATTTTTGGACTCTGTTGATAACTGGTCACTATGCTCTTCTCCTTCATGGCTTGTATAGGCTGCTCTGTCTGCTTCTGTTTTTATTTTGTCATAGGCCTGCTGTACGGTTGCAAGAACAATTGCCCCTGCTTTCTTTTCGCGCTTAATGTCTTTTTCGCTTGCATTCTCTTGTTGCATGCGTTGCTGTATATTTTCTGCCGTGTACTGCTGATAAAAATTTTGATATGCAGCGGCAATTTCCTCGTCTGTTGCATTTTTTTCTACTCCAAGAATGGCGTAGGGGGATTCTTGGAGGATTTTTGTTATATCAGGAATGATTATTAATGGCTCGTAGGTGGCAAGCGTTTGTGTAAGTTCTTTAAGGGCAGCGTGTAGCGGTTTGTATGATTCTTGCTCAAGGCGTTTGTTATGCTCTTTTTTGTTTATAATGCGTACATAATGAATAATGTCAGCAATTTCTTGATGCCATGACTTTAGTTTATTTTCTCTAAAGAATAGTGAAGCACTTTTTTGATTGAGTGACTCTAGCTTTTCGACCAGAGCGGCAAGGTTATCACTTGTTGAGGTCTTGTAGGAATAAAAAGATGGACTCTCTTCACTAAGTTCTTGTTGTAGTGAATTGTATTCTTGTGTTTCTGTATTTTCTCTGTCTTGAGTTTCGCTATATTCAGTATTATTTTCGTCGATGCTCGAATTATGAGCGGTATTGTTTTGGAGCGATTTTAGCTCTTCTATCGGCGATATTTTTTCGGTATTATTTTTGGTATTGATTGCTTGTGCTACCGTATCAATAATAGGAACGGTAAATGTGTTGTTAGGGTTGTTATTAGTATTGACAGCGGTGATAAACGTACAAGCAAAACAAACATACAGGGGAAAATAAAAGCGTCTCATGTGCGTCGTATCCTTCATTAAAAAAGTTGCCAGGGGTTGTTGTACCCCAAGATACTCCAGGCGGGGGTGAAGTTCAACTACGTAACAAACTTCTTTTAAAAACAGAGAATAACGGATAGAAGTGATTATTTTCTATCCGTTATTCTCTACTGTTATTTTAAAAAATACAGTTTGCTAACTATGCAGCAACCTCGAATGCTTTTATAAATTCTTCAATGGAGCTCAAAATATCTTCTCGTGAGAAAACTTTTTCGAATTCCGTTGCAATTTCACTTAATGCTGTTTTTGTTTCGCCAGAAAGTTTTTGATCATAGCTTTCTTGCGCGGTATGTTCTCTGTCGTACTGCTTGCGTGTCTTCTCATCGCCAATTTCTGCATACGCTTCTTCAATTGTTTGCATGGTGAGGGCGTCTTCATTCTCTTCACTATCGCTGTACTTCGCCATAAGATTTTTATATGCAGTCTCTATCTCCTTGTGTGTTGCTGTAGGCGAAACAGTCAGTATTGCGTAGGGAGATGTTGTATCAGTTTTCTTTTGAGCTGCAATAACAATGCGAGGTTCATATTTTTCAACTATTTTGTTTAATCCTTCGAGCAGTCTAAACAAATCAAGATACTTTTCACTGACTAGTTGCTTGTAGTACGATTTTTTGACAATGGTATTGAGGTAGGTGATTAAATTTACGATATCAGTGCTATGTGATGCAATTTTTTTATTTGCTTTTGTTATTTCACTCTCTTTGCTTTGTAGCGAAGTGAGATGTTTGATAAGCGTTTTGACTACGGTTTCGGCGGTTGTATCACGAACTTTTAGCGATGCTGATGATCCGGATACTTTGACGTCAATAACTGGTTTTTCTACGGGCTTAACCGCTTCGATAGGTGCTTTTTCTAACGGCTTATTTGCCTCGTTTAATAGCTCGTCAGATGAAATACCCAGCGCTCCTGCAAATTCTTGTAATTCTTGAGGGTCCATAGATTTGATAATTTCACGTCCCAGATTTTCGAGTTCAGCGCGCTCAGTATCACTAAGTCCTTCAATAAATTTTTGCATTTCTTCGACATCTTCGGGGGTGACTTTGCCATCGTCTTCTTTGAGGTCGAGCGGTTCTTTGTCGAGTACTTCTTTCATGTCTTTCATATTGGGGATTTTACCATTAGTATTCCCTGATATGCTTTTGGGGTCTGTGCTTATTGTTGCTTTTGACGAAATGTCTTGTGCGACAAAAAGTAATATGATCGATAAAAACAAAAAGTATTTCATTTACGCCCTTTTATTGCTATAGGTTAGTCAAGATATGAAGTTCACCACTATTACATAATACCTGATGATATTTTTAAGTTCAATAATTATATGACTAGCTTACATAGTAAATTTTTTAACAATCAACACAAAGCAAAAGGTTTCTTCTTGATTGAGGTTGCCCAAGCTGCCGTAATTTTGTTGGTGGTAATAAGCGCTGCAACGTATTTGTATCGCGCATATTCATCTGCGCTTTGTGAATGCAGGGAAGAATATATGCAAGAATTATTGTTTGATAATTATAGTAAAAAAATAGGTTTACACTTGTCTACTGCTGCTGATTTGTCATCGATTCTCTCTCGTGTTAGCGCTAGTACTAACGATACTCTTGCCCGTGTGATTACTCATGATAGAGAGCGTGGTGTGTATATAGTGACCATATCTTCATCTTCTCTGATAAATAAAAAAAGTTTGGTTAATAAAAGCGGAAATAAACTGGTAAAAAAAGCAGAATATGTTTTCTGCGATAGGCGTGGACAATAAACGTGGACAATATAATGAAGCCAAAAAAAAGGGTTATAGGGTTTATATTATTGGAGTTTATGCTTGCGGCAAGCATAGGGCTGCTAATTATTTCATTATGTATGTACAGTATGTATCGCATTATGCCCGCGTACGATGCGTTTCTTATCGATGGACGATTTTTTGTTGAAGATTGTTGCATGATCGAGCAGCTCTCAGAGTTTTTAACTGCTATCGAATCTTCGCAAGGGGTTGTTCTTACCATATCAAAGCAAACGAGCACCTTGTGGCAGTGTGCGGATGGAGTACATCGTTGTGTAAAAAAACGGGGCAATATCTTATACAGTGAGGTAGGCCCTGCTTCTGCTGCCCCGCAGCAATGGAAACCGACTCAAAAAAAGATATTAGGTGTATGTACGTCTTTGTGTATCGATCGTGGCAGTAGTGAGTCGAATGCTTTTGTGCGTATTGCTATTGTAGGAAAGTCCAAAAAACAGTTTGTTATTCTTTGCAGGGGATAGTGATATGCATGTATTTATGGCGGGATTACTGGGGGCGGTCTTGTGTTGCATGCTCGCTGTATATGCGGGTATGTATCGAATACATATACAAAGCATGCACATGATTATTAAGAAACATCGTCAAAATCGAGTAGCAAAAAATATGTTTGAATACGCATTAGCTGCCTATATGAAAGAGCATAGCAAATCAGGTGATGTGTGTAATGAAAAGATTTTTTGGTTTAAAAAAACAACAAGTCTGTATACTAGAGGTGACTCTTTACTTTGCGTTAGAATACAAACAGTAGATAAAAAAATATGTATAGGAGATGTTTATTGCAACAATGCGCTTATATTTAATTGCAGGAGAGTTATTTGAAAAATTGTTTTGAGAAGAATTTTTTTATGTTTATACTTAAGGTTCGTTAACGGTTTTTTTTATAGCTATGTAGTTAAAAATGGATGGAGCTTATATGAACGTATATATGTTAAAAGACGTAGAAAAAGTTGGTATTGCAGGAGAAATTATTACGGTGTCTGCAGGCTTTGCAAGCAATTATCTTATTCCGCACAAATTGGCTATCCAAATTACTCCCGAAAATGAAAAAAATTATAAACAAAAAATTCATTTGGTAGAAAATCGCAAAGAAGAAGTTGCTTCAAAAACATCATTGCTAGCACAAAAAATTGGTTCAATTGAAATCAAAATCAAAAAACCAATTCATAATGACGGTAAGCTGTATGGTGCCGTAAGCGCACAAGAAATTGTTGATGAGCTTGCAAAAAATGGGGTTGGAATATCTAAAAATCAAGTGATTTTTGGCAAAAACATCAAAGAAAAAGGCTCTCATAGTGTAACTATTAAATTGTCTTCACAATTGCAGCCATCAGTAACCGTAAAAGTTATGGCAGAATAGCAGGGTAGTAGCTATTGAATGGGTACTTTTTTTAAAATTATTGGCGCATGGGTTTTAAAAAAATATTTTTAGTTACTTTTTTACTATATAAAGATATATATGCTTTTGTGCCCATACTATTTGTATAAAACTAAAAGAATCTTGGTATATACAGAAGCTTGGCTATACATACGTACATTGAGAAAATAAAGAAAATAGCATTGTATATTATAATCGACTGATTGGTAAAAATGTATACGGAAAAAGTAGTACAAGAAAAAACTCGCATTATAGCGGCAGAAAAATTTTTGGGCAAAAGCTTGCCTCATAATATTGATGCTGAGCGCGCTGTTCTTGGTTCATTACTTTTAAATGATGAGAACATTGTTATCGTATCCGAAATATTGGTTGTAGAAAATTTCTATGTGCCATCACACAGGACGCTGTTTCGTGTTTTTGTTGATTTATACCAACATAACAAACGACTTGATAGTATTGTGGTTGCCGATGAATTATCAAAGCAGCAGGTTCTTGATGAGGTTGGCGGTATGGAATATTTACTTTCTTTGCAAGAAAATATTCCCGCACTTGGTCTTGTAGAACATTATGCGCGCATAGTTCGTGAGAAGTATGTTTTGCGCGAGCTTATTACTTCGGCTTCGAAAATAATCAATCAGTGTTATCACAGCAATGATAAAGACTTAGAAACGGTTCTTGATGAGGCTGAGCAGACGATTTTTCAAATTGCACAAAAAAGGTCATCTCAATCATTTGTTCAGCTTACCGTATGGTTAAAAAAAACATTCCAACATCTCTCTGAGATCAATGGAATGACAAAAGGTATCACGGGAGTTTCGACAGGGTTTAGAAAATTTGATGCAATTACCAGTGGTTTTCAGAAGGGTGATTTGATTGTTCTTGCTGCACGTCCCTCAATGGGTAAAACTGCCTTAGCGCTACGCTTTGCAACGCAAGCAGTTCAGGCTGGTCGCAACGTTGGATTTTTCTCACTCGAGATGAGCGCGGAGCAGCTTGCTCTCCGACTGCTCTCAAGTGAGTCTCGCATTAATCATCAGGCTATTCGTACGGCAACTATTACCTCAGATGAGTGGATTGAATTAACGGCAACCGCATCGCGGCTTGCGTCCATGCCGCTATATATAGATGACACACCAATGCAAAGTATTCTTGAGATACGAACAAAAGCGCGTAAACTGAAGATGGAAAAAGGCTTGGATATGTTGGTGATTGACTATCTCCAATTGATTAATTCATCCAAGCGGCATGAGAATCGTCACCAAGAAGTGTCCGAAATTTCTCGCTCGCTTAAGGCTTTGGCAAAAGAGCTGCAAATTCCTATTGTTGCGCTGTCGCAGCTTTCGCGTGCGGTTGATAGTCGTGTTGAGCGTCGGCCATTACTCTCGGATTTGCGTGAGTCTGGTGCTATTGAGCAGGATGCTGATTTAATATTATTTTTATATCGTGACATTGTATATAACGTTGATACCGAAAATCCTTCTTCTGCCGAACTTATTATTGGTAAGCATAGAAACGGTCCAACGGGAACTATATATATGAACTTTCAAAAAGAATTAACCCTGTTTGATGAGGCTGAAGAATGAAGAAATCTGTCTATGTGTTCGCGCTGTTAAGCGTTCTCTCGTTTTGTTGTTTTGTTGTTCCTTCTGAGTGGCAGCTTTTTTTAAAAGAATTTGTAAAACATCCCCATGAGATTGGCTCAGTGGTACCCTCATCGCCCTATACCTGTCGCGAGCTGACGCGTTATGTGTGCAATCGAGACAGTGTTGTTACTACTACTCCCTATCATATTCTCGAGGCTGGTGCTGGCACGGGTGTAGTTACTCGTCAAATTTTACAGAACCTTCGTCCTGGCGATGTGTATGATATTGTTGAGTCTGATAGTGAGCTTGCAGCAAAATTAACCAGTATGGTTGAGAGCGAAGAGTATAGCGCAAAGGGCAGCGCGCGTGTTCGCGTGTATGCCTGTGGTTTTGAAAAATTTAGAGATCTGTACAACATCCAGAAGCATTCGTATAACGTGGTGATTACTACATTGCCTTTTAATGCATTTCCACTACTGCTTGTGCAAGGTTGCCTGCTCGCGATACGTGATTCTCTTGCTCCTGGTGGTCATTGGTCATATATCGAGTATCGCTGGTTGCCGGATATCAAGACTACCTTTACCTGGGGTGCGTCATGTGATTGTCTCAAATTAGTAAAGAAAGAAGTGCAGGATTTTTGTGCAACGGCAATAGAAAAAAAGAAAGTATTTGTTTTGCGCAATGTTCCACCGACCTATGTATATCATCTTAAGTTTAGCAACTAAAATGAAAATGCTTGGCATTGATCCGGGGTTTCGTATTGCTGGTTATAGCATAATTGAATGTACGGGCAATCGATTGAGCATTGTTGATGTTGGTGTTTTTAAGATGGCGCAGGGCCTGTCGATACCAGTTCGTCTGCAGCTTTTTTATGATTTTTTTAATGATACGATACAGACCCATTCCATTACGGCGCTCACGCTTGAGACCTCTTTTATGGGTAAAAATGCACAAAATTTTTTAAAGCTTGGGTATTTGCGCGGGGCTCTCTATCTGCTATCGCAGAAGCATTCGCTTGCATTGCATGAGTATGCGCCACGTGAGATCAAGCAGATTGTTACTG
Source organism: uncultured bacterium (assembly GCA_903831405.1). GTDB lineage: Bacteria > Babelota > Babeliae > Babelales > Babelaceae > GWE2-41-16. Next base: position 25,419 of record CAIKXM010000034.1, on the reverse strand, counting down.
GTTTTGGTGGCGCTGAGAAGGAGCAGGTTGCGCGGGTTTTGCAAATGCTTTTTCCCAAAGTTTCTCTTGATGGTTTGCCACTTGATGCCACTGATGCGCTCGCGATAGCGCTGTGTGGTGTATGGAAAATGTTGTAAAATTTTAAAAAACTCTTTCTTTTCTTTTTTTTAAAATTAAATAGTTTTTGCAGTCTGCGCTTGTTTTGCACAGGTTTTTTCACCGTTTGGTTTCATTTTTTGTATCTTTTATTCTGTGTTTAGTTTTTTTGAACAGCAATATTACTTCCTCTCTTATGTCCCCTTTTTTTTTGATAGTTTTCCCGCTATTGTTCTTGTGTTTTTATGTTGTTTATGTTGCCTCCCCTCTCTTTCCCGCCTCTGACATCCCTCACTGCTGCGGCCTTGAGACCTCTGACAGGTCTCCGCCTTGCTTGTTGTCGGGATGTCCTGATTGGGTGCGTTTTGGAGGCGAGCATTTTTATACATATGTTTCGCTACTTTAAAATCTATTGACAAATTGAATTAATAAAGTTTAGGCTATATATAGGTAATCGTTTAAAATAGTAGAACATATAAAAAAGAGGAATTTGTTATGAAAAAACAAATAGGTATAATTAACGCATGTGCAATACTGTTCATGCTCTGTGTCTCTGTACTCGATGCTCAAAATATAATAATAAAATATATCGATACTAATCAAGCTGATGCGATGGCACAACTGCAAAAAAAAGCAGTATACAAACCTCAAAAGCAGTGTAGAACTCTCAGTTGTAATTTAACATTATATCATCGTGATCAAGAAACAAATCTACAATCAATTATTAAAAAAGCTCATAGCCCCATACATGGTGTTAACGATGTATATGAGATATACCAGAGTAACTATCCAAATAAGATTACCCGTATTGATTATACATTAACGGGCAAGGATGGCTTTAGAAAGAGTGGTTATATCGATCTTACGGATAGAAGCAAATTTTATGATACAGAAGATCAAGGACTTGCCGCATGGAATGAGGCAGGTGCTGACACCATTTGTATTTTGGCTGATGGCAGTGCAATGCATTATATTTATCTGTCTTAATAATGAAGAGTGGAGAATGGTTCCAAAAGAAAAAAAATAAAGAAAAATAATTTTAAATTTAAAAGGGAGAATTGATTATGAAACGTACAATACAGATAAGTTTTTTTATACTCATTATCTCGATTGGTTGCAATGTATTTGCAGTAAGTTATTCAATAAAGAATAATACAGATCAACCACAAACAATTACTGTTCGAAAATTTTTGCCAGGAGAGCTAAGTCATAAGTGCAGCAACACATCCTGGGAATCAGGTTTGGTGCCAATAAAAGCAGAAAAAATAGAAGAAAATAAAAATATTTTGCAACCAGAAAAAAGTATGAGTCACCCCGGTTTTTTTGATTGGGCGGGGAATGTTCTTGATATAAAAATAGAAGGTACCTCAAAAAACGGCAAACCTTTTTCTCCAATAATATATCAACCTGGTTCTTTTAATATTCCTAAAAGAACCATGAAAACATATAAAACAAATATGAATGATCCTATCTGTGGTGTTTTGGGCTTACCAGGTAGTCAAGATTTATTACTCGGAGAAGGGATGAGTCAAAATATATTTAGTATAGAATATGATGCACAAGAAAATCCTGTAATACTAAAAAAATAATGCAGACACAGGAAATTATAATAGGATAGAATCAAGCAAAAGGGTGCAGTTTTACTGTTGTAAAACTGCACCCTTTTGCTTGATAGTTTTTTGAGCACAAAAATAAACCAGCGCATTGACAATAAAGTCAACACGCTGGAAAAAAGGAGAGCCTTTATAAAAATCAAATTGTAAATCTCTACAATTAAATCTTATATATAAGCACTAATTATACACTCTTATATATTAATGTCAAACTTTGCAGAAAAGTTTTTTTAAAAATACGTATACTACCTACTAAAGTTTCTATCTGAACTTATGCAATTAACGGTTGCATGGACAGGAAAATTTTCTGGACAGTAACCTGCGTATTTTTTGCAATAACATGATCAATTGAATGTGGGGTAGTTATGAATACTTGTGTAGGAAGCGAGAGAATATAGTACAATGCTTTCTCAAAATTTTCTTGATCAAAGTCTGTTAAAAAATCATCAACAAGAAATATAGCATCATTATCCATCGTCTTAAGCAGGGCGCACTTGAGTACAAAGATTAATAACTTTTGCTGCCCACGCGATGCAAATTCTTTTGCCGGAGTGTTGTTAAACAAAATTTTAAAGTCATCGAGATGAGCGCCAAACAATGTTTTTTTGAAGTATTTTTCGCGTAATAATAGTGCACTGTTCTGCTTATAAAAATCTTCTATTGATATTGAACTAGTAGATTCACATACACTGTTCTCGAATACTATTTTCGACTCAAGCGATATCCGTATGGTAGATGATTGTGCAAAAATAGTGCTAAAAATATCATCACAGATAGTCTGCATAACGTGCAAAAAAGCTTTTCGCTCTATCGTTAACTGATAGCTCAGTGTTACTAGTTTCTCAGTCCACACGTGCAGCTCTTTATTTGCAGCGCTTGCGTCATATGAAGTTCTATCATGTACATTTTTATCATATAGCGCAGTGGATCTTCCCGTAAAAGCATTTTCAAGGCAAGCGTTTCGCTGTTTTAATACCTGTCTATAGCTCTTGAATAGTTCTATAAGTTGCGGCTTGTACAATACCATTGCATTATCAAAAAAGCTGCGACGTGCTTCGGGATATCCTGCTATAATTGCACTGTCTTGCGCGCTCAAAAAAACACATTTATATATCTCAAAAATGCTTTTTTGTGTTAGTACACTTTTTTCGTTTAACTTGATGACCCGTCTCTCTGCTGAGCGCGCCGTATAAAGACTCCACTCCTCAGCAGCATTATTAACGCCACTGATTTTTATTGCATAATGCTCTTGGGCAAATCTAATACATTCTTTGGTATCAGAGGTGCGAAATGACTTTTGAAAGCAAGAGCAATACAGGGCCTCGAGCAATGACGTTTTTCCGCTGCCATTGCCGCCCTCGATAATAATGCAGCGTGCGTCAAAGTCCACTGCAAGATCTTGTATAGATCTAAAGTTTTTTATATAGCAGGTATCTATTTTCATTTTTTAATGTACTCTTTGCGACTCATTCCCATTTTTACAGCTCTGATTCACTACTATTATTGGCGCTAGCCGAAACAGGCATTATTATATAAGTTCCCGCGGTATGTTCATTTATGTCAAAGGTACAAATAAGCGGTTTAACCGGTGAGAGAATGTACATGGTAATATTTTTTTGATGTATATTTTGCAAACCATTAATAATATAGGGTGCATAGGCATATATTACGAGATTCTCACCAGTATACGACTGCAGTGAAACTTCTTCTTTGATTTCACCTATTTCTTTGTTCTTTAAGTGTGTGGTGATTGTTTTATGTGTCGCATCAAAGGTGAATTTGGTAGCAATGAACTGTTGAGCAAGCAGGGATCCAGCTCTGCGCAGTGCGCCAACCAAGTCATCGCGTAATACCTGTAGTTGAAAAAAGGTATCATGCAGGAGTATTGGCTTGTATTGTGGATACTGATCAGTGAGAACTTTTGAGAAGAAGTTAAACGTATCAGTTGAAAAAACTATTTGATTGCCACAGGTACCAAGAAAAATAGGACCAGCACACAAACTTGTCTCAAGAATCTTTTTTAATTCGATAACTGCGCGCTTTGGCAATAACCATGAGTGGTACTCCTGCAGCGTCCACGCAGTATTGTGTACATGGCTTAGACAGTGACCATCGGTAGCAGTTAGTGCAAAACCGTTCGCATCGATTTCGATAAACAATCCATTAAGCGCTGGCGTTGTTGTCGACTGAGGGATCATAAACACTACCTTCTCTAGCATTGCAAGCAATTCTTCGCTTGCGCAGTGGAGAATGTTTTCAATTTTTTCTGGCAGCGTGGGAAACAGTTCTGCTGATTGGATAGAGAGCGCGCACTTCATACGTGATGCTTTTACCAGTAATCGACTACCATCAAGCTCAAAGGTTACCAGGCCGCTAAGGTCTTTTACCAAATCAAACAACCGTTTACCGGGAACAAGAAAGGACATCTCTTGTGTTATGGTTACTTCTTCGAGCGCACAACTTGCCTGAAAGCTTATCTCAAGGTCAGTGCTTTTGATGATCAATTCTTTGGGCGTTATATAAAACAGTATCGATGTCGTAACATCAAGCGGGCTTCTCTTGTTACAGATAGGTTGCATTGCGGTTAGTATCGCTACGAGTTGCTTTTGCTCTACAATAAAAAATTGTGTATTTTTTTTCATATTCTTTTCTTAAATGTTAGTAAGACTTAGCAATTATACAATCAGTTATCGAAGGCTTTTTACATACGCAACAACTTGTACATGATTTGTCTTCGGACAAGCAGCGTATCGTTGCCTTGTATTGCTTTAATGCTTTTTCGCACTCATTGCCACCACACCAACCCGTTTGTATGACGCCACCATGCTGCTCGATGCGCGGACCAAATTCTGCTACATCAGCTGAGCGCGTAAGCCATGAGGCTTGCATTGCAGATGCTTTGCTAAACATTTTGTGGCGAATTGACTCGAGTTTTTCTGCAAAAAATAATTGCAGGGGATCTTCTTGTTCTGGTGAACTTGATTGCTCTATAGTAGATACCACTGTTTTACTGCTATCTATACGTTCAACACATACACAGACGTTACCATCCACATCACGCTCGCCAACCTCAAGGCGTATAGGAACACCGCGTACTTCCCAATGGTAGAATTTTGCACCAGGGGTTGAAGACGTAGTGTCAATATGTACTCGAAATGTTTTCTCGAGTCGTGCTTTAATGCTTTCTGCGTACGCGAGTACTTTGTCTTTGTTGGTCGTTTTAACAATAGGGGTAATGACTATATGATAGGGCGCAATAGAGGGTGGCAAAACAAGGCCTTTTTGATCACCATGTACCATGATCATAGCGCCAATCAGCCGAGTCGTTGCACCAAAGCTACTTAACCATGGATACTGCATCGTGCCCGCATCATCCTGAAACTGCATAGCAAATGCTTTGGCAAATGACTGCGAGATCATATGAGAGGTTGCCATCTGCAATGCTTTGCCGTCTTGCATAACGCCTTCGTGTGTCAATGTGAGATCAGCGCCTGCAAACTGCTCGTTAACTGACTTTGCACCAGTAATCACGGGGATTGCCAAGTCATGCTCAATAAAATTTTTGTATATGTTGTAGTGCGCTGCTGTTAAATCAGCATGTGCTTCTTGGCGTGTTGCATGTGCCGCATGGCACTCGTGCCACCAAAATTCGGTTGTGCGCAAGAAAGGGCGAGGGCGCATTTCCCAACGGATAACGCTGCACCATTGATTAACTTTCATAGGCAGGTCGCGCCATGAGTGTATCCAGCGGGAGAACATATGATGGATAATGGTCTCTGATGTAGGACGTATGACCAGTTTTTCTTCGAGTTCTGAGCCGCCTGCATGGGTGACAACAGCAACTTCGGGCGCAAAACCTTCGACATGGCTTTTTTCTTGTTGCAAAAAACTCTCGGGGATAAGCAGGGGGAAGGCGCAGTTTTGATAGCCTTGTGCTTTGATACGAGCGTCAAGATTTTTTTGTATATTCTCCCAAATGGCATATCCATAGGGCCGCATAACCATACAACCACGCACGGGAGCCTGGTCGATAAGCTCAGCCTGATTAATTACTTCTTGGTACCATTCGGAGAACTGTGTTTTTATATCGGGCAATTTGTCTGCCATTTTTATTCCTAATTTTTTTAGGTGGAAAATTTTCTGATTAAAAAAAAGAAAAAGAGAGATAATTTAAAGTAAAAATTATCTCTCTTTCAGTGTACTATAGACTCATATGTTGGTATATACAAAACTTAGGCAATATATTTAATTCCAGTCATGATAACTTGTTATAGTGCCGTTTCCATCAATAAGATATACCATTCTACCTGCCAACCAAGCCGAACCTTGTTTTGCAGAGTCATATATCACTATCAGTCATCAAAATTCCTTAGTTATTATAAAAAATATAGCATACTTTTATTTCATTCATCCAAAGTAAAAAAAACATATTGTCTTGTATTGACAGAGTAAAGGGCAAAGAAATATGTTTAACGATATGTAGATATATGTATTATGCATGATAAAAATATACACAATAAAAAATACGATAAAAAAGGAGAATGTATGAAAGGAAAAGTGATTGTTTTGTTGCTCTGTATGCTTGCGAGCATGATACAACTATCTGTGTACTCATATATTGTACGAATCGAATTTCACCAAAATATGAAGTTTATAAAAAAAGTCAGTATTGATGTTGGCTCAGCTTCGCAACAGTGTATTTCGGCTCGAGATGTTATTGTGCAAGAAAATACAGATATTTTTGAAAAAAATCTTAGTCTGTGTTCCACGCATGATTTAAAGTCTATACAAATTTCATTTACAAAGCCTGCTTCTTCGTCAAATAGTTTGCCCGAAGAACATTTTATTGAAATGAAAGATTTTAGAAAAAACTTTCACAAAGTAACAATTAAAGTTAAGGCTGATGACTCTCATAGTATCAGTTATGATGAAAAATCTGTGCGCGTCAAAGGGCAAACTCAAATAAGATAATTCTTGTAAAAAGCAAAAGAATGTAGAAAAGTTTTTTATAAAGTAATAATAAAAGTCCAAGTTGGTGGTTCTCAATAGTACCAGTTATGAAGATGAGCCTGCATAGATATAAATAAAAAGGGTCATGAAATTCGTGACCCTTTTTTGTACGTAGATAATAAATAGCAAACAGGTTCGCGTTGAATGTATCAATTAATTTTCTGTGTTATTTTTTCTTAGTATTACTATCATAATTTAATGGCTGAGTCATGCCATCTGAATATATTTTAATCCCAATATGTTCATACATACCTGTTTTTTTTTCAGGAACAGTAAATTCAAAAGGTGTTTGCTCCATAATTCCATATTGATTACGATGAAGAATTCTGCCTTTTACTTTTGCTATACCACACATTCCCCAATTATCATCATAGGTCCAATCATTATCTTTATTTAACTTATAATCGTAAACCGTATTACAAACCCATTCTGGAGCGCTTGCAGTTATGGTTAATTCACCATAATCACCTTGAGAGTTTTGAGGTGGAACATAATTTACTAAAAGTTTTGCTCCACATAGAGGCAATCCAATAGCTATACACACAATAAAGCATACGTTTTGTAGATAGGTATTCATAAAAATTCTTCTCCTATTATTTGATATTTACTTTGTAATTCCTTTATATGTTATAGAACCATTATTATTAATAGTTATAACTTCATCTGTATTTGTTGGTCTTGATCCATCTGCATTTCTAAAGTCAAAAGTATGTAAGGTTGGTTCTTCTCTAAAAGCCCATGCTAAACCTGTCATTGTTCCCATTCCTATGATACCCTTGACCCTAACTTCGACAGGTTTTTGCGTAATATTGCCAGGGTAATCTATTACATAACAAGAAGCTATATTTACATTACAATTCCAACCCCAATCTTCGTTATATATTATGTTATCTTGTTTTATATTTTGTATCTTTGGGCTAAAGTCGGTAAAAATTATGTTATTCGGGGCATTTTTTAAATATTCTGCCACGCGTATCATAGAGTCACTTCCTGCTGATGTTTTTAAAAAGAATGCCTTTCTCTTCTCTATATCTACCGCTAATAATCGTTCTTCACACAATTCAGCACTTTGTAAATGTATAATTAAGAACTTACCAGGCTTCCAGTCGCCATTATATACAATTTTTATTGTTGATGTATGTGTTGTGATGATAGGTACTATAAAACAACTTATCACCAATAAGGCTTTCAAAAATGCTTTCATGTTTCGCTCCCTTTTTTTAAATCGTTTATTTATTATGATGCAAAGTTTGTATCAACAGTTGGATTTTCTTTGATAGTTAAAATAACTTCTGGACCATCTTCTGGAAAAAAAAGATCGCTACCCGTTTTGTTTTTAATATATTGACCCAAAGCCTTTACTTTAAAATAACTTGCTCTATCAATTGTTGTTTTGATCGTAGATTGCGACGGAACAGTCTTTGTAATCGTTCCAGCAGGTATAGCGGGAGCAGAAAATCCTCTTATTTTTTGCGAAGAATATTTTTCGAAGACAATTTGCTTATCTATGCCTGTTGTATTTTGTATCGTAAAAGTAATGTCAAGTGCTTGAGGAGTAAAGCATAGGCACATATGAGTAAAAAAAAATGTACACAATAATGCAATACCAATACTTACGTTTTTAAAATGTATCTTCATACCAATGGCCCTTTTTTTACATTGTATTTTTATCTAAACTGCTTCTTATTTTTTCACTATTATTAATATTACAAATTGAAAATACAAAAAGCAATAGTTATTACTATGTTTTGTCCGGGCAAAACTTGTACTGTGCTATACTCTTCTCGTATTCTGTTCTATGAATGAATGAATTTTATTTCAATTCTTAGTAAGCAATCTTTTTTCTTGCTCATTGTGCACCTCCTCATCGCTTGCAGGATTGTTGCTGACATTCTACTCTAAGCTATATAAAGACGTGAAAGGCTGCAATGAATCTTGAGTATAAAGAAATGAATATGGTTCCAGTATATGGTTCTATTATAGTGAAATACCTGATTGCATTGTTTTAAATAAAAAAAGAGAAAAAGGGGCATATAGTATGGAACCAATTGATTCACATAATAATACGCTGCAAACAATCACCGCGCCTCAATGGCTTGCACTATTGCAGCAATGGCTTGTGTATCTTGACATTGCCCCGCGCTCACAAGTCTCATACAAGAACGCGCTTATGCGCTTTTTGCGCTGGCTCTCTGAGCGACGCATAACCAAGCCAACGCGCGAAACTATACTGCAGTTTAAGTTATGGATGAACGAGGCCAACCTCAAGCCGTTCACCCGTGCCCATTACTTTGTCGTAGTGCGTCGCTTTTTTACCTGGACTGAGTTGATGGGCCTCTATCCAAACATTACCACGGGGGTCAAGTCGATACGACGGACCACCAAGTACCACCACAAAGATGCACTGACCCCACAACAAGTAAAAACTGTTTTATCTGCTATTGATACTACAACGCTGCAGGGCAAGCGCGATGCTGCGCTGATTACACTGCTGGTGCACACCGGGTTGCGTCTTATTGAGGTGCAGCGTGCTGATATTAGTGATATTGCGTTTGATGATAGTGTGCGAGAAGGCGAGGCAATACTATGGGTTCGCGGTAAAGGGCGCTCGGGCAAAGATGCTTTTGTGGTACTTACCAAAACGGTACTCTGTTGCCTAGAAGACTATTTTATTACGCGCAAAAAAGTGCGTGGTGCACGGGGCAAAAAGCTACGCTCAAAGATTGGTCAATCGCTTTTTATCTCACTCTCAGACCGTAACTTTGGTCAGCGTATCACTATTCACTCGCTCTCACGCCTGGTTAAAAATCTGTTTCGCGCGGCGCGTATTAACTCGTCGCGTCTGACCGCTCACTCACTGCGTCACACTTTTGGCGTATTATCACTGCGCTCGGGCGCATCGCTCTACGAAGTGCAGCTTGCGCTGCGTCATAGCTCGCCGGTTACCACAGAGATATACTTGGCTGATATCGAACAGCAAAAGCGCAAAGAAGCTGCACCAGAAAGATTCTTGGAAGAAATTTTTAAGGCGTTGTAGGCTTTGGCAAAAATATGCACAGATAGATAAAAAGTCGCATGGGGAGCTCTCAGCAGCAGATTGTACTGTTATGCTATTTGTATAAAGCTAAGAAAATCGTACTATAGTGTAAATATATATTATGTTGTCTTGCTTTTTCGCATTGACTCACGAATTGTTATCATATCTGCTTTTATTTTTTGACGTATTGATTCTATCTCTGCTTGTATTTTTTCTCGATCGCTATTTTTTTCTTTTGCCTGTGTTGCTAATGCTCTTATGGGTGTTCTTTGATCTACTGTTTCTGGAGATACGCTGTGTGCTGATAGTTCTTCTGTAGTTGCCCGAGTTGATGGCACCCCCAAGACCTCTGGTACTGATAACATCTTTGATGTTGGTATTGCCGGTACTATTGATGTCTCTGGTGTTGATAGTATCTCTGACACTGTCGATACACTGTGTACTGGCAATGATAGTATTATCTGTTCAGCTATTGCATGTAGCTGTTGATAATATTCACTGTTCTGTTTCTCTTGGAGCGTAGAATATTCAAAAAATAAAATAGTACTCTCTGGCTCAATAACTACCTGCTGTGTAGAAAATAGTATTTTTGCCTCTATTGCATTATTGCTATGGGCAATAATATAGGGCGTTGTCATAAACGCTTGCAAAAATGGGGCTGTTTTAAAGGCGGCTGTTTCTACTAAGTCTGTATCAACGGCATGTTTGAACTGTTGATATGGTTTACTAGTGATATTAGTGTCTTGCCCCAATACATCAGGTACCCATACCAGACGCTTGAAAGCATTGGTAAATAATTCTTCACCTGCCAAGCTGATGATAGCACCATTGATTGCTTCGTTTAAAAGAATTCTAACAATTACTCCCGGATCCCACGAAAAGCTTAAGCCTTTCATTGTAATGTACGTGTTTGTGGCAGTTTGTTCTTTGGGGATAAAAATTTGCAGCAGTGTATTGTTGTTTACAGGCGCTGCATGCGTAAAATATTTATTATATAATTCTTGTAGCTGCTGTATATAGTGTGTAATGCTACTTGCAGGCATAGAGAGCTGTGTTGCAATAAACTCAAGATGCCAGGGCTCGAGTTGTGTGTTTTTTGGTGCATGCACAAAGTAGTTAACTGCTGTTTTTTTGCTCTCGATATTTGAGAACAGTGATATATTGGTTGCAATTTTTGCATTAATAACTGATTGTACCTCTGTATCAGTATACAGCTCGCAAAAGCTTTTCTTATCCATTGTTTGTAGTAGTAAAAATGGGAAACCTGGTGTAAGTCTCTTTTTATATTGTATATGATATAGCTCTGTATAAAGATCTCGTATAATTTTGATTGCCGGGACAGTTGTATAATAAAAGACATAGTGTGAAAGTCGATAGGCTTCTTCTTGTACTACTGCTTTTTCTATAATGGTTTTATAGGGTTCTTTGGCATAGGAGGGAAATAGTGCATCCCGTAACTCTCTGTTTGTTTTTAAGCTGAGCCATGCACTTGTTTGGGTGTATGGTTGCGGCTGCTGGATATCTTTTTTAATTTTTAGTCCAGCGGTAATTTGTGCATCAGTTGTAACACTTTCTTGTTGGGCATTGCAAAGAACGATTTTTGATAGGCATAACAGCAAGCTCAAAAGCATGGCATATGTTTGTATTTTCATTTTTTATTCCCTTTTTTGCCTGTTTTGTTAATAAAAACGAGAGATCTCTTTTAGCACAATATAGACTTTTTTGATTTGTTTTTATTAGAGTATGAAAAACTTTTAGATACTATTTTCGTAAAAGTGAATATAAGAAGCTAGAAAATTTCTAGAGTAGGCAGTCTTTTTTTACCGAGTATATTTGTACACGCAAAAAACCCTGGAGGATAGATATATGAAGAATACGTATATATATTTTTTGAGCCTGTCGTGCTTGTATATCTCCTGTGCCTATAGCATGGAGCAGAATCCTACTCAGCAAAAGCCTGCTGATATGTGGAATGCTGGATCATATGGATCGTATATGTATAGCAAATCAGGACAGCAATCACCTCCAGAAATCGAAGAGCATTCTTCGGCTTCTACTTCGCCGCAGCAGCGTTCTGCTGAAGTAGTTATAGATGAGCAGGAAGATATTGATCATACACTGCAATCCCAGGCTGAGCTTTTTGTAGAACAGTTTCCACAGCCTCCTTCGTTGGAACAAATATCTCCAGCAATGAAAGAATCTCCCTCAGCTACGCAGATCCCTGCAGTGATAGCTATTAGACAAAGAAGTAATCAGGCGGTAGCAGGTTTGATGAATTCTTCTTTCACACAACAACAAGGGCCCCCATTAGTTGCAGTAGCATCAGTAGAAAATCCATCAGCAGCTCCAGCGGCGCAGCATCCTGGAGAAGTTGTTATAGACATGCAAGACATTACTCATGCAGCAAGTTTGCAGTCTGAACGTTTTGCAGGTTGCGCTGCATTGCGACAAAGCAATCAAGATGTGGAAGCTGCGCTCACACGCGGCAATATGCTTATGCGTGCACGCAAAAAAAGAGCTATAGCGGTTGCACGACAAACAGTTGCCACAGGCGATACATCAAGCGCATTGATAATGTCGACATTGATTGCGCCTGCTATGCTTGAAAATGTGGTAACGCTGTTTATGGATTGGGATAGTATGGCATCACCCGATAAAATTGCCAAAATAACGGCGGTTGCAGGAGCTGTTGGTTGTATTGTTTTTGCCTGGGTACGCAAAAGCATGCAACAGAAAAAGCTTAACGATGGTGCTTCTGATCCAAGTGATATGAGTGATCCTATGGAAGATATAAATAGCTTTGCACAATCGATAAGCGGCGCGGTAAGCAATGCTATAAGTAGTGCGCGGAGCGCAGTACCTGCGCCTGCGCCAAGTGCACCAATAAGTCAGAATAGTGATATAACAAGTGCTATACAGGCTATAACAAATGCGGTAAGTAGCGCTATAACTTCGGCTCATGCTGCTGCTCCCCCAGCTCCAAGCGCTCCAGCTAGGAAATAAGCGCATAGTGTGGCAGTAGAAAAATTGAGCTGGATTACGTGACCTTTTGTACTGCCAGAGTAGAGAGTGGATTTTAAAATCCACTCTCTACTCTGGCATGAACATGTATATTTTTAAAAAGTTTTACAGATTATTGACTTTGTTATTATCTATTTGCAATACTATAAAATAATAATATAGGTACGAATGTAATAGGTATATTTGTACAGTTATAGGTATAGATATAATAAAAAAGGAGAAAAAATGAAGAGAATAGTGCATAGTTTTTTAGCTTTACTATTGTTAATAATAAATCCAGTTCATGCAGCAATGATAACGTGGTATAATTATACTGAACGTGATTATACTGTTACGGTAGAAGATGCTATAAGAAATCCCGGTAAAGATGCAGCGTACGCAGGAATGGTTATAGGCTTTCTCCCAACAGTAGGACTTTCTTTAGCTGGAGAAGGGGCGATAAGAAACCTTCCTAATATCAATTATGTAACAACTGCAAGTATTAGGGTAGTAAAATGTATAGAACCAGCTAAAAAACCATTAGATGCAGTACCAAGCGAAACTTTTCATAATAATCAGGTTCATGCTATAAAAAAATTTACTTTTAATGGTGTAGATTATGGTCCAGGTAGTTTTGGTATAGTTTCTTTGGTACCTTTTTTTGGTCAAAATGAAAATGTTTTATTAGCATATGATCACGGTTTAGTTTTTGAGATTCGAGAAGACATTAATGGTCAACCAGTTTTAAAATTGAAACAATATAGAAAACCTGGAAAAACATCTAATTATTAGAAAAAACTGTATCCGAAAATAAATTTACGGTAGAGTTTTTTAAAGAGCAGAAGCAAATCAATTAATTGATTTGCTTCTGCTCTTATTTCTTTGTTATAAACAATGTCATTCCAATGCCTAAACAGGCAAGAGCGACTACATTCATCCAGATAAAACATTCACCTAAAAAAAGTGTCCCAAAGATATTGGTGAATATAGGCGTTAGGATACCTGCGAAGGCAAGTAATGTTGGTGAATACTTCTTGAGTAATATGCCATACCAATTATAAAAAATGATATTGGCTACAACAATAATAGCAAGGGTAAGTGTTATAAAAGGTATCCATGCACTGACCGGTGCACCATGCGCCCACTCGTGAGAAAGTATAGATACAATAAATGCAATAATACCGCCGCCGAGCATCGCGATGCCATTGATATACGATATAGAATACTGGTGCTGCAGCAAATCTTTGATCAATATCCATGCATACGCTGAACTAATAACAGCTACAAGCACCGCTAACAAAGCTGCTATGTTGCCACTGATGAGCGTGTTCCCCGAGCATGCATAGTTCTGCCAAATAAGTGGTATTGTTGAACTTATACCAATAAAAAGACCGATAATTTGTCGCTTTGATAATCGTTCGCTAAACCATAGGTATGCTAATACTGCTGTTATAAAGGGCGAGAGATTATAAATCAGAGATGATTCAGTTGAGGTAATATGTGTTAATGCCCACATCTCAGCCAAGTAGGGAATACTAATATGAAAGAGTACTATTTGTGCAAAAATGAATAGTGTTCGTGTGGTGAGTGGCTCTGGTGATATGCCGTTTGATGATAGAGTATGGCTTGATGAAATGTGGCTTGAATAAGCTTTTTTGATACGGGTAAAAAAAGAATATCCCAGTAGCAGCGTTCCTGCAATAAGCATACGCACAGCGACATAAAAGAATGGCGCGCTGTAGGCAAGAGCTGCTTTGCTGAGGGTAAATGTTGTTGCGCAAATGGCATAGAGAATAATAATTGAAAACATAGTATGCCTTGATTTTTTATATCGATTTATATTTTGTAAAGCTGTTCTAATTGTAATTAGTGGAGCAGAATAAGTCAAATCGCCTTCCTGTTAAGTATTGTTTTCGTAACAGTTTTTTATAAAACTGTTGTTTTTTATGTTTTCAATTTGTAATACTAATAAACAGAGACAAAAGATAAAAATAAATATATAGTGTGTCGATATAAAAAAAGGAGATTGATATGAAAAGTTTAAAATTAGGTTTTTTATTAATAACTTTGATATTTGGACAAAGCGTGCAAGCATCAAAGTATTGGGTAAGAAATGAAACCAAACGGGAGCAAAAAATAACTTTTACACAATATATTCCAGGAAAATTCAATGTAGGCAGAATTTTTGCCTACTTGGGAGAGATTATTGCAGTAGGATCTATGGTGACAGGAATTGGTATTATTGGTGCTGTTTATGCACTTGAAGATCTGCATAATTTGCCAAATCGTTATCCAGATAAAAGTGAAATGACAAATGATATTATGTTAACGATTCCTGCGGAGCAATCATCAAGACCTATTGAAAATTGGGATTGGTATGTTACAAAAATTACTTTTAATGGCAAAGAGTATGGCCCAGGATCTTTTAAAACAAAACCAAGTGGGTTTTATAAATTTAATAAGCCTAATGGATATTCATATAGTATGGAGACAGGTAATTCTGCTCCTTATCTATGGAAAGACAATGCAGCAGTTATTGGATGGGATCATACCAACGGCTTTAAGATAGTCGATATTGCCGGAGTTGCTGATTCTGTATTGATGCCAGATTTTATAGATCCTAACGATTACAAAGATTATTATGATAAGAACAAATAAAGTCCAACGAAAAAAATTGATGGTGTAAAAAACAAAGAGAGCTATGGATTAGAAAACCATCCATAGCTCTCTTTGTTTTTTTATTTTTTAATTATGCAATTGATTGTACAGCTCGTTATATTCTTGTATAGCTTGCACTCTTTTTTGCTCAGCAGCTTCTTTTTTGCCTGCAAATGGAGCTATGTATTCTGCACTTGTTTTGCTATCTAGTGCATATTGAGCTGCAGCTACTTGAGCTTGCATCAGATTGTAGTTTACAATTGCTGCTGCTCTACTTGCTTGCTCTGCCGCTTGTCGTGCTTCTTCTACTAATTGTTGTATTGCTACTATATATGTTTCTAAATCTTGATAGAATGCAGCTGCTTCTAGTTCTTGGATAGCGGCTCTTTCTTCTTGCAATGTAATTATTTTTGGCAGTGACGCTGCTGCTGTGCAGCAAGCCGCTTGTTGTTCCATGCACAACAATGGCATTGTAGTTATTGTTAATAATCCATAGATTGCAAAAAACTGTATATTATTTTTCATTATTTCCCTTATCCTTCTACTCTGTAATTATTATGTAATTATACGTATTTATACTATTACTTAGCTTGATATGTTCTTATGTATTGTCAAGATGTAAGGGTTTTTTTGAATTATTGATATACATTCAAAATCAATATCATGATTATTATATTTTTACAAACATTGCTTTTTATGTTTTCAATTTGTAATACTAACAAATAGGGATAAAAGTAAATTATATAGTGTATTGATATAAAAAAGGAGAATGGATCATGAATCGAAAAGTTTTAAAAATTTTAACTATTGGTCTTTTGTTATTTGGAGTTTCTTATATTTCTGCATCCCGTATTGTTTTTAAAAACAAGACAAATTATTATGTAAAAGCAGACATTAATATTACTCGATTAGACTCAAATATGTTCTTACCTAAACCTTATGGTATAGTGTCAAAGCAAGAGGATAAAACAGTTACTTTTTATATTAATCCAGTAGATATGCAAAAAAATAGAGGTGAAGAAGAATTTAATTATGATAACTACGATTGGCAAGTCATGTCATTGACAGTTTCTCGTAAAAAATTTGGCGAACAAGATTATAAGGATCCTAAGGTATATGGACCAGGATCTATAGATGGTTTAAAAATTTTTAAATATGTCAAAGGTGATCTTCCCCAAGGTCATTGGTCGATAACTTCAGAAGAAATAACTAAAGAAACAGGTAGGAAAGAGGTTGATACATTATTGGGATGGGCTAATACGCTACATTTAGAAATAAATGAAACTTCCCCAGGAAGTGGAGAAATATATTTAAAATTTAAAGCTCTTTTTGGTGTGGGTGGTTAATTTTTTATAAGAGTTGCGCATTGAGTTTTGAGATTTAAAAAAAAGGTATGTATCGTTTTTTGATACATACCTTTTTTTGCTGATTATATATTTTGTGCAGAAGAAATAAAATCAGAGATTTTTATGCAACTATGTTTTTAGTATTGCTCAAAAAAAAGTAAAGTAATGTTAAAAGTAGCGAATGTTGTGCAGTTAATTTAAAAGTGGCTCTAGATAGAAAAGTTGAAAATTTGTTATAGAGTTAAAAAATAACGATGATGAGAATCGTGTATAACGAATGAAAATAATATAGATAATATAAATAGATCAAAATAAGTAAACTTTTAATTAATCAGTAAATTTGAGTATGTTGCATAAAAATTTTTTCTCTTTTTCTATGTTAACAAATTACGAGTTGTTGTCATAGAACTCTTAAAAATTAACTTAATAGAGCTTTGCAATCAATTGTTACGATAGTAAAAATATAACGATTTTTTAAACATAATCACGTAAGAATTTTACAGCTACATATTACTTTGTTGTTTTTGATATACATTAAAACCCTTGGCGCTGTTTGGCGCTGTTTTGTATACCATGCTAATAATTTTTAATACACCTAAAAAATATCTGTATTAAAAAAAAATAGAACGTAAAAATAACAAGAGTTTAAAAAACAACATTAAGTCAAAATAGTTTTGTGATATGCTATACTATTAATAACATCATATAACAGTATATTTTTTAGCAAAGAGTTTATTATGAACTTATTTCACTGCGTACTTTTATGTCTTTCTCTATTTTTGGCGCCATCACTGATAAGCATGGAGCTGCCCGAAAATTCTATACCATCGACATCTATGTCATCATCACTTGATGATTTATTGCTACAATCTAATGGATTTGTTTTAGAATCACCAAGAGAGGGTAATCATACAATATCTACAACAATACCTCAGCCTGTTGATCCAGAGCAAGCGCAACAGTGCAATCCTGTTGAGCATGATGATGATGATCAAAGTACTGTTCTATCGCATGCCTCTGATGATCCATTCTCTTTTGACTCAGAATTTTTTGAGAGCACCTTTGGTGGTGAAGATCTTGATATCAAGCCGCTCAATCAACTACTTGATCAGATAAAAATGTACATTCAACACTATGCTGACTTTCTACAACTTTGTATTGCAAAAAAATATGGTGAAGAAGCACAACAATACGCGCAAAAAGTATTTAGCAATCTTCAAGAGGCTGAAGAATCTGTGCATGCAACACATACACATCTGAGCAAAGTAAAAGAATGCCTGCATTGCCGCAATGATTCATACCAACTAGCATATACGTCTGATAAAATAGCTCGAGAAAAAATAAAGGCCACTGAATGCTATATGCAGCTAACTCATAGATGGGCTACTATAGCCTATGCTCATTAAAACAATAAACAGAAGTAATTTATTCAGTTACTTATCTATCCCCTCCCTACAATACAATATATAGCTAGATTCTTTTTAAATGTGCGAAATAGTATGTATTAAAAAAAATACATACTATTGACTCTTATTGCTTCAATCTGAAACAATAAGAAGTATAAAATAAGCAATATAATAAAAAGCGAAACTTTTAGCTGGATATGATGAACAAATAGAATGAGTAAGCTAAGAAAAATTTATTTACCTTTAAAAAGGAGTTATTGTTATGAAATATTATTATTATGCATTAAGCGTATGTTTTTTAGCTATCGTTAACTTCACTCAAACTGCAAAATTGATCGTGAAGAATAATACCAACGTAACTCAATATGTTAATTTCGTAGAGTATTACAAAGGGACTAACTTTGCACCCTCTAAAGAAGCTACAATTACATTGGAAATTCCACCTAAAGGGTCAAAATTTGGTGACAAAAAGGATCATGACAATACATGGCATCCTATATTAAGCATAACTTTCAACGGAAAAACATTTGGGCCAGGTTCCTTTGAATTACCGCAAGATGCTTTGCTGAGTGAATCTTCGATGAATATAGGTACAGTATTATTAGGCTGGCATCGAACAGCTGAGTTTGAGATCAATGATGGTCCAGTCTTAGTTTTAAAAAATTATTGGCCACGGTAAACTATGCTTTTCATAGATTAAAGACACACGTAGAACATGGATAGAGCCTTTTCTTACTACGTACCAATACAATTAGCGATTAACGACATCAGAAATAACAACACCATCGCGTAGCGATATAACCCGATTGGTTTTTTGCGCCAGCTCACGATCATGCGTCACAATAATAATGGTGGTGCCCATAGCATTCAATTGCTGGAACAACTCAAACACCGCACTACCTGTTTGCGAGTCAAGATTACCCGTCGGCTCATCAGCGAGAATCATCATCGGCTTGTTGACCAGCGCTCGCGCAATTGATACCCGTTGCTGTTGTCCACCCGAAAGCTGGTTGGGGTAATGATGCATACGACTTGCAAGATCCATGCGCCCAAGTAATTCAACTGCTCGTGCACGAGCCTCTCTGGTTGATATATTTGCATATAACTGTGGAAGCATAACGTTATCAAGAGCGGTTAAATCAGGCAACAAATTAAACTGCTGAAATACAAATCCTATTTTTTTGTTACGAATGCGCGCAAGCTCGCTTAGTGACTGTGTTGTTGTGTCAATACCATCAAATACATACGTCCCAGAGGTTGCTATATCAAGACAGCCAAGAATGTTCATCAGAGTTGTCTTTCCCGATCCTGATTGTCCCACAATAGCAACAAACTCGCCTTTTTCGATAGCAATAGTTATGCCATGGAGAATAGGCAAATCTCCACCATTACTTGCAAACGTTTTAACAATAGAGCGTGCGTCAATAAGAGCCATGATATTTTTTTTACTTTCGATCCAGCAGGGCATCAACAGGATTTAAGAGCGATCCAACACGTGCAGGATAGTATCCAAAAAACAATCCTACAAACAAGGTAATAAGGCACGATATTCCCAGCGCTTGCCAGGAAATAGTGCCCGGCAAGTTAGTAACCGAGGAGAGAAATTTTTGCATCAGCACCCCACAAGCTATACCAAGCAACCCTCCACAGAACGTGAGCACAATCGACTCAATCAAAAACTGCAATTGAATCAATCCCGGGGTTGCACCAATAGCAAGACGTACTCCTATCTCACGCGTGCGCTCTTTGATCGAGACAAGCATAATATTCATCACGCCAATACCACCAACAAAGAGTGATATAGATGCTGCAATTAATCCAAACAATTTAATAACACCTGCTGCAGCAGTTGCCGAGGTAGCTATAGACTGTTGATCAAACATAGTAAAGTCATCCTGAGCATCTTTTACATTGCGCGAAGCTCTCAGTATGCGCTTGATAATACGACTTGATTTATCAGATGTTTGATCGCTATATTGCGAAAGTGCAATAAAACCTAAATCCTGTTTTGATTCTTCTGGCTTTGCAAAATATTTTTTTGCCACGCTGTAAGGGATATAGGCATAATTATTTGGATCATTGGTACCAAAAAACACTTCGACATGCGCAAGCACTCCAATAATAGTATACGGGCGCTTGGCAATGCGCATGGTTAGGCCAACAGGATTTAGCTTACCAAAAAGCTTTTGTGTCAACGCTTCGCCAAGTACCACCACTTGTCGCTTAAGAAATACATCGTTATCGTTAAACGAAACGCCCCACTTGAGCGTCTTTTTAGCAATTAAGGGTAAAAAGAGCGCATCAACCCCATGTATCCTATCACTCACTGACTGCAGCCTATATTCCATAATTTGAATAGATTCATTGCCACGAGATAGCGAGCGTACCGATGGCGCTTGCGCCGCAATAGCGCGCAGATCTTTTTCTTTGATAAGTTTGTCGCCAGGACGTACCGCACCACCTCGCTCTATAACATTGCCGGGAATAATAAAGATAGCATTATCGCCCATAGACATTATTTGCTCAGTTACCCGTTTTTCGGCACCACTGCCAATTGAAAAGGTGACAATAATAGCTGCTATACCCACAATAATACCAAGCATAGTCAAGAAAGACCGTCCTTTATGCTTGATGAGAGCCGTCAATGATGTTTGAAAAAGAATGAGAGGATTCATCTGCTTTATTATAATCCCTTGCCAAAGAATTTTTTAAACATTTCTTTCATAGCATCTGTTTCGGGTACGTCTACGAGCACAACTGATTTGTCATCAATGCCATCAATAACTTCATAGAACGCACCATCAGTGCTACCAAGTGTTACAGCAACCTCATCAAAAGCATTGTTGCGAATCACCCATAACGTTCGCTGATTCTCAGCACGTTCAATACGCTCTAATTCTTCTGCTGACAACGCATTCACCTTCATCTGCAAAGCATTGCCGACAACTTTGACTGCATCACGCTGAATCATAAAAATATGAGCGGGAACGCTGAGTACATTTGTCTTGTTGCTTATTACTATTTCTGCATCAAGCGTCATGCCAGGCTTAAAGAGATCTTTTTCATTTTTAAATAACAGCGTTACATAATAGTTAACCGCACCATTAAGCAGACGTGGTGCGCGCGAAATATCAGTAATTTTTGCCTCATAATTTTTTTCGGGATACGAGGAGAATACTATCGTTGCATTATCGCCTTTCTTGAGCACTGCAATAACATTTTCATCAACCTCAAGTTTAATTTCCATATTTTCGAGCGACTTTGCAATCGTATATATAATCGTTGCAGGAGAGGTAAGCGTTGCCGTTTCGCCTTCAGCACTATCTTTTGATATGACCGTGCCATTGTCGGGAGCTTTGATAGATTTATGTTCATAGAGTAACTTTGTTCTCTGATAGGCTGCAGAGAGAGCAGCAACACTTGCAGCGGCAGCGATCATATTTTTATATGATAGATCAAAGGCATCATCAGAGATAAATAGCTTCTCATGCATTGCGCTGTCGCGTGCAAATCGTTTTTGCAGGTATGCGTAATCAGCTTGTGCTTGCTCAAGTAATGCCTTTGCTTCTAGTACGTCATTGTCAGCTTTGCCATCATCAATAATAGCAAGCAGTTGCCCTTTTTTAACTACCTCATTTTCTTCTACCAGGAGCTTTTCTATACGGCCAAGCACTAGAGAGCCTATTTTCATTGTCTCTTTAATTTGAATAGTGCCTGATGTTTTGACAACTGCTTTAATAGTTCTTTTCTCTGGCAGTGTTGTAGCGTAGAGCTGTTCTCCAGAGATCTTGGATGAGTTTTTAACTTTTATTGCAACAGCCACTGCTCCGACGCCGAGCAATACTATGGTGCCGTATAATACTATTTTTTTTGTCATTGTGTGCCTTCATTTCCTCAATGTTATTCGAGCGTAAATCCACTTATAAGCTGTATTGTTTCATATTCCACTGCCATTTTTGCAGACAACTCATTGCGTTCGTCTTGGGTACTTTTTACCTTTGTATACGCATCTGCCTCATCAATACATGAAGCAAGACCAACCGATAAAAATGCTTTTTGCTGCTCATAGGCCTGTATTTGCGCCTGTATGATTTTTTCTTTTTCGCTAATTTGTTCGGCAAGATTCGCTATAGTTGCATATGACTCGGTAATATCTTTCTCAAACGTATTGACCGTTTGTAGCCGCTCACACTCAAGCTGCAGCTTCTCTACCTTTGCAATATCACGATCATCAATATGCTTCCATCCATCAAACTCCCATTCAAGCGCTATTCCAAGTGACCATTGACGAGGAAAATCAAGATAGTCTAACTGAATAGGCACCTTTTGATCTAACGTCGTATAGTAACCGCCCACTTTTGGCAAATACGCGCGCGGCAATACTCGTGCGGTATAATCAGCCTTTTCAATACGCTGATTTAATACATCCATAAACGGGTTATACTGTTTTGCTCGCCCGGTAAGAGAGGTAACAGTTTCTTGTTGTAGCACACGATCCACAAACGCTCGCTTTGCATCAAAATCATAGAGAGGCGCAAAGTCGAATGGCATATTGGTTATAGTCCACAGCTCACGCACCAAGGCATCCCTATTTCTCTGTGGTTGCTTGAGGAGCGTTTCTTGTTGTGCAGCATTAGCCCGTGCAAGATCTTCTTGTACAACGGTTGCAAGACCACTATTTTTGGCAAGCACAGCACGGTCTGAATCGAGCTCTGCAAAAAATGTTTTCGCAGCAGAATACTCTTGTATGGTATTTTGACGACTAAAGGCTATTGTTTTTTGAGCACTTTCAAAAAAAAGATCGTTACGCTCAACGCTCCAGCCAGCCTGCTCTGCACGCATATCATAGAGCCCTTGATTGTAATGCTCAATGGGGCCGTATCCATCAAAGATCAATTGATCAACGCGCAAACTTGTCTGTTGATAGGGAACCGTTGGCCAACTACCACTTGTTTGCCACAATGATTGAAAGGCTATATGCGGAACATATCCAATTAACTTTTGTCGAGCAGATCGATAACTCATATCAATCTTGTATTGCTTGCTTGATAATTGTGCCGAATTCTTTTCGATTAAATCAGTAATACGTTGCAGGGAAGATTTTTCTGCACTAACTATATCTGCGCATACTAATTTTGTGCAGCTTAAGCTTGTAGCACACGCTATAAAAAATATATACCCGTGCAAAAAGCATTTAGCCAGATCATGTATATATTCTTTTATTAAACAACACGATGTATGCATGAACAATTCCCACTTTTTTAAAAAATGTTAATTAATCGCTTGGTGAATTATAACAGAGCATATTACTGCGTTACGTCAATAATTACAATAGAACGATATATGTTTAGCCAATATGCAATGCTTGAGCATTGTCCACAAGAGTATCCATTCTTTGCTCTGCCAATTGGGCAGGAGGATCGCCAGCTGGCGAATATTTTTGTGCAACAGCTGTTCGCCAGAGAATGTTGCGCGCATGCCTTGCAATCGCTAATTCTTTGACAAAAGCTTCTGCTATATTTTTTTCTGCTTCGCAAGCAAAAGACTTTGCAGGCAATCCATAGAATGTATTTTCGAAAATTTTTATAGAATGTACTACTGCTGAAACATGGTACATACAATACTTTAAAGCATGTATCAACTTTGTAATGCTATCTGTATCGGTTCTATTGATAAGCTTTTCGAATGTATCAATAGAACTAATCTGCGATGATGCATTCTGCAAGTATTGTTCTATAATAGCAGGCATTGCTACAATCATGCCGGTAGATTGAGCGTGCTGCATTGCTGCTCTATGCGCCCATTGAGCATTAAAATACGCTAATTTAATAGCATGTAACATATGCTTTATATCTATTGGGATTGATAGCGTAGCAGTAGTTATATCTTCTATATTACTTTGAAATATTGTCGCACTTTCCTTTGCGACAATTCCATAGTGCGCTTGTATTGCTTCTGTAGTATACGCTTCAATAGAATGGGCATATGTTAGCATCTCATAGCTAGCACGCTGTGAAGATATAATTGAATCTACTAGTTCATCAGCCTGTTGTTTTGCCATGTATACGTTGTTTTCTTGATACATGCACCATGCTGTTGATGGAATAATCAGGCACAATGATACATAGACATAATATACACATACTTTTTTCATATAAAACTTCCTTTTTTATGCGATTATCTGTATGCACATCTTTTTTTAAAGCGCGTACTATAGAATAGCAAAAAAAATAGTAACCGTATGTGTTATCACATATGTATTATCACCATTACAAACTTGTTCTCTCTTTACACGTGTAACGCTTGAGCAGCCTCAACAATGTTGCCTGTTTTTTGTTCTATATTCTGCACAGGAGAACTGTCTGGCGCATGGCTCTTTGCAAGTGTTATAAGCCAGAGGATATTGCAAGCATTTGACTCAATCGTTTTTTCATCCTTAAAAGCTCTTGTAAAAAATTGCTGCGCTGTTTGTGCAAATTCTTTTGCAGGCGCACCGTAGAGAGAATTTTCTAAAATTTTAGTAGAAAATATTACTTTTGACACATAGTGCATAATATATCTTAACCTAAAGGCTACCTGTTCAATGCTATGTACATCAGTATTGCTTACCAGTCTCTCAATAGAATTCATATTCATTATATAATCCGAAGCTTTTTGCAAACTTTTCCCTATAGGAGCTACTGATGGAACGCTTCCATGAGATAGCGCATACTGCGTTGCTGCCCTATGTGCCCACTGAGCATTACAATAGGCCAATTTAATAGTACTAGACAAATTTTTTGTACATGATCGTATTTCCAGGGCAGTACGATCAATTTGTTCTAAGCGCCGGACAAATTCTTCAGTTTTCTTCTTCTCAACAGGTCCCCTGTGCCCTCCTGCTGCTTCATCAATACAGTGCTTGATAGAATGACAATACACTGCCAACTCATCGGTTGCTTTTTTTGCCGTTACAACCGATAGTGCAAAAGCTTGTGCTTGTTGATCTATGGCATGCAATGGAAAATTTTGCTCCATGGATAACAATAAAGAAGTCGTACAAATTGCTATACAAATACAATACCATAGCGAGACGTTCATAGATCGTTCCTTTTTTATTGTGATTGTTTTTGCACTCATTGGTTTTGTAGATCGTACTGTATGGTAGTTAAAAAAAAGATCAACAATATTTTTTTAACTACAGCAAGCAGTGTAATGAAGCAATGCATAGAATTACTACTATTGTTAAAATTTTATATATAAAAATAATTTTT